>JAAZEM010000176.1 GCA_012512265.1 Armatimonadota bacterium
GACCAGAGGAGGGGGGCGTTGGCAAGGGGGCAAGGGGACGGAGGTGGGAAAGGCAGCCCAGAACGCGCTATGCTCCGGGCTGTGTCGGTTCGTCTGCTGCTTGGCGTTCTTCACCCGCTCCGGGGATTGACGGCTCCGGCCTGGGCGTGATAAACTCTTAGGTGACGAACCCATAGGTTCAGCATCTTTGAACGCTTGGGTTCGCGGAATCCGGGGCAGTCGGAGGTGCCGCGAACCCGCATGAATGCTAGGTTTCTGGCCCTTAGATGGCAACTTGGATGGGGGCCAAGGGGTCGCTGGTTCAAATCCAGTCGCCCCGACCAGTCTAACAAACAACAGGTAACGCGCGGGTTTTGGCAGCCAGCTGCCTCCCACCGGGAGGGTGAGAGCATCTAGACAGCTGGAACGGCCGGAACCGCGGAGGCAGTTGAACCCTTGGGCTTGCCGTTCGATGATGGGCAAGCCCAAGGGTTTTTTGTTGCCACGCCACCCACTCCCCTCGGCCCGTGACTCCCCATCATTCCGAACCTCCTCCGGTATTCCCGGCACACCAGTACCTTCTCGCCATCAACCCCTTGCGAAGCCGGGCATCTCGCGCGCAGTGAAACGATGCGTCCAGTCAGTTGGTGGCGGGATGCGCATTGGTTGAAGTCTCTTTGTTCTGGCCTGGCAAAAAGAGGTCCGGTGGCTCGTCTATAGGGTAGGAGAGAGCGCGCGGCAGCGGAACACACCCCCGGGGAGGTGCGAAAGAGTGCGAGGTCATTCAGAGCAGGTGGTCGAGCCGGATCTGCTAGAGCGGGTCTGGATGGATAGGCTGCGAGTCCACGATAGCGCGGCGTGGGATGAGCTGGTGGAGCGGTTCAACGCGCCGCTGACGCACCTGGTGTGTAGCCTGTTGGGCGGGTGGTGCGAAGATGTGCCCGACATCGTCCAGGATTCTTTCGTGAAGGCGTTCGGCTCGATCGCTCGCTTCCGAGGGGAGTGCTCTCTCCGCACCTGGCTGTTCCGCATCGCGGTGAACCTCTGTCGTGACTACCAGAAGAGTGCGTGGAGGCGGCGCGTGGATCTGCAAGGGAATCCATCCGAAACGCGCTTAGTAGAACCGCAGGGAGTCGCGGAGCAGCCGTTCCGGGACGTGGAGTGGGAGCAGTTGCGGCTGGCGCTGTCCCGAGTTCCTGAGAAGGAACGGGTGTGCGTGGAACTGCGGTTTATCTACCAGATGACCGGGCGAGAGATCAGCGCTGTCGTGGGTTGCACCGAGAGCACGGTTTGGTCGCGCATCTATGCTGGTCTGAAGCGGTTGCGCGCGGCCTTGAGTGAAGAGGAGATGACCGGCAAATGAACACGGGATGGATGCGGCTCAGATGCCGGTACTGGAGAGCTCACTTGATAAAGGCGGTTGCGGGATGCCTGCCGGAGCGACGGCGCAGGGGGCTCGAGCGGCACATCGCGCGTTGCGATGCGTGTCGCCAGGATCGAGAGCAGCTGGAGGAGACAGCTGGCCTGTTGCGCGCGTTCGCGCCGGCCTACCAGGAGCGATTTGAGCGGGTGGATCCGGCGGCTATCAGAGTGCGCCTGCAGCAGGCGAGAGAGGAGCTCCGTGGAGAAGGAAGCTTCGCCCCGGCTCCCGGAGTGGCGATGCGGAGAACCCCGGCATGGCGGGGGTGGGCATTGGCCCGAGGTGTAGCGAGCAGGCTGGCACTGCTGTGTCTCGGGATCGCCTTGGGGTGGCTACTACGATCCGCGAGTCTGCAGGAGCCCGTTCCATACCACGTGCATGGTATCGCGTTCGCGGATGACATGGGGCGTCCCGCGCAGGGCGCGCTGCTGGCCGCGTTCCCGGAGGAGCAGTTCCGAACGAGGGTGCTGCCCGCGCTGCAGACGGGGCGGGCGACGCTATCGCCGACGGAACTGGCGGCGGTACGCCCGGCGGCACATGGGTGGGTAGACCATCACGGCTCCGTCTCGCTACCAGTCTGGCGGCCTGGCACGTACTATATCGTTTGCCAAAGTGGGGGAGCAGATAGCCCGGTGCTCTGGCGGCGGGTGTCGGTCAGCGGGAGAGGCCGGTCACCGCGCGTGGAGTTCAGGGTTGGCGGGGATGGCCTGCCAGAGATCGAAGGCCGAGCCGTCGATAGCTCTGGACAGCCGGTTGGAGGCGCGATGGTGACCTACCGCATAGAGGGTGAGAGGGTCAGCGGGAGCGGGGCGTGTGTGACAGACGAGGATGGGGCGTTCCGGATCCGTGCCTGGCATGAGGGGAGTTACACGGTTGCGGTCTCTGCGAAAGGGTTGAGAGCGGAGCCGCGCGTGGTGGTGGTACGCGCCGGGCAGGCGGTGCCTACGCTTCGGTTCACCCTGGCGGGCGCGGTGGCCTATGGGGAGATCCGGGGGCGGGTGCTCCTGCCCGATGGCCAGAGACCGGCGGCGGGGGTGCTGGTGGTGCCCTACGCGGTGAACCGCAGGTTCGATGGCGCCAACTGGTCGACTGGTTTCAACGAGGTCATGTTCCACGCGAAAGCGGCGGCGAACGAGCAGCGCACAGATGCCAATGGGGAGTTCCGGATCGCGGGGTTGCCTCCGGGTGAATACCAGGTAGCTGCGTTCCCACAAGGGATGCCATCTTTCCCGCCATCCGAGCGCGAGGAGCCGCGCTACCCGTTTGCCGCGGGAGCCGAGGGCGGGAAAGTGATGGTGCGCGCTGGAGAGAGCGCGCAGGTGCGCCCGTTCGCTCTCGGTGGTGCCGGAACGATTAGGGGTTCGGTCCGCTCTGGGGAGACCCGGCGCGGTGTCGCTCAGGCCTACGTGCGTGCCGTGCGGGAGGATCGGTCTGACATCCGCACGCCGGATCTGGTCACAGCGCACCAGCACCGTTGGCTAGACGCAAAGACGGACGCCAATGGAGAGTTTGTGATCCACAGTGTCGTGCCGGGCCGGTACGTGTTGTTGGCCGATACAGAGAGCATCCCCAGCCCGGCCCGGGTGAACGCAGATGCGAGACCCCGGGTTCTCGTGGAGGCGGGGAAAGAGGCACGCGTGACACTGGAGCTGCCTGGAGAGCGTTCGGATGGGGATGAGCGAACAGCCAGTCCAGCGGTGAGGGCTTTGTGACACGGGGGTGAGAAGTGGATCCCTCTGGTTGGAATGGCGGCGCGTGGTGTTGCAACCATCCTGGCGGTGGTCGGGGATTGGCGATGCGCCGGCGGTGAAGGCTCTCGTGTGCGAGGTGCATGGCAAGCAACGGGAGCAGGAGGTTCCGTTCCAGATTAAAGACGTGGCGTTGCCATAGGGATGGGCGGAGGCATGCGATGGGGGTGCAAGGGGCAGAGGGGTTGCTGGCCGCACCGAATCCCGACCCAGGGTTTGAAATCCCCCAGGAGGGCGCGGGCAACCACTGCCTTATCTCGGAATCCCAGGGGATGAGATAATTATCTTGACAAGAGCGCGCCTCTGCGGTTACGATTCTATTGTAGGTATTATCTCTCCCCCTGGAGGTGAAGTTTGCACCACAGTATTCCGCTGCTGCTCAACATCACTGCTGCGTTGGTTGCGGCCTTCATTGGCGGGCTTATCGCCCGGCATCTGAAGTTACCACCGATGGTGGGCTACCTGGCGGCGGGCGTTGCCATCGGGCCATTCACTCCAGGGTTTGTTGGCGATTCGGAGACCATCCAGCAGCTCGCCGAGCTAGGCGTCGTCTTCCTGATGTTTGGGGTGGGGCTGCACTTCTCGCTTCGGGATCTGTGGCGCGTCCGCGATACGGCGATTCCTGGGGCGATCGGCCAGATCCTCATGGCGACCGCTGCCGGGTTTGGCTTGACCCAACTGTGGGGGTGGTCGGTATCCGCCAGTTTGGTGTTGGGGCTGGCGATCTCCACCGCGAGCACGGTGGTCCTGCTGCGCGGGCTGATGGACGAGGGCCTCCTCAACACGAGCCACGGGCAGGTGGCGGTTGGCTGGCTGGTGCTTGAAGATATCGCCTGCGTCGTTATCCTGGTCCTGTTGCCCATGCTGTTCGGGGTAGACGGCAACGCCAGCTGGGCCACGGTGGCGGTTGGCCTGCTGAAAGCGGCCGCGTTCGTCGGGTTGATGTTGGTCGCGGGAGCGCGTTTCGCGCCATGGCTGCTGACCCGGATCGCGCATGCTCGTTCGCGCGAGCTGTTCATCCTCGCGGTCGTTGCGATCGCGTTGGGGACTGCGGTTGGCTCCGCGGAGCTTTTCGGCGTATCGCTGGCGTTGGGGGCATTCCTGGCCGGGGTGGTGCTGGGAGAGTCCAACCTCAGCCATCAGGTCGGCGCGGATGTGCTGCCTTTCCGCGAGACGTTCGCGGTGCTGTTCTTCGTCGCGGTTGGGATGCTGGTCAACATCCAGTATCTCATCGAGAACGCGGGGCACGTGCTGGCGCTCGTGGTGCTGATCATCGCGGGCAAATACCTCTTCACTGTCTTTTTGGGGATGCTGCTCCCTCGTCCGGCACATACGATACTGGTCGTCTGCGCCGGCCTCAGCCAGATAGGAGAGTTCGCGTTCATCGTTGGCCAGGCGGGCGTCAAGCTCGGCATCCTGACGCAGGACCAGTACTCGCTGATCCTGGCTGGCGCGCTCTTCTCGATCATGCTGAACCCGTGGATGTTCCGGACGATCCCGTGGGTCGAATCCCGCCTGCGGCGGATCCGATGGTTCTGGCGACTGCTGGACCGACACCGCGAGAAGCCACAGCCCCCGCCGGATACCCTCGCGCACCACGTGGTGGTCGTTGGATATGGGCGGGTCGGCCGGCACGTTGTCACCGTGTTGGGCTACCTGGGCATCCCTCGACTGGTCGTCGAGTTGGATACCCGGCACATCGCCGCGCTCCGGAAGAATGGGGTGCCGGCCCTGTATGGTGACGCCGCCAACTCGGAGGTGCTGACGCATACGCGTCTAGAGAAGGCACGCGCTCTCGTCGTGACCGTCGCCGAGGAGTCGGCGGCGGAGATCATCGTCGCCGCGGCGCGCCAACTCTCTCCCGAGCTGCCGGTGATCGTCCGTGCGGCCACGCATGCGGGGATGGAGCGCCTGGTGAAGCTGGGCGCGCGCGACGTCATCCACCCAGAGCTTGAGGGTGGGGTCGAAGTGCTCCGGCATACCCTGGTCACGCTCGGCTACCCGGCGTTGGAGGCGCAGCAATACGCGGATGGGGTGAGGCGTGCCCAGTACCACTCCGCCTTCTCTGCCGGTATCGGGCGTCAGGTGTGCGACCGGTTGATGCGCATCGTGCCAGGGATGGATGTCGCGTGGGTGACGCTGGACGATGCCTGCCCCGTCTTGGGGATGACGCTGGCCGATGCGGGCATCCGCGAGCAGACCGGCGCCTCGGTGGTTGCGGTCTGGCGCGGGCAGCAGGTGATCGCCAATCCAGAGGCTGACACGGTGCTCCGCGCCGGGGATATGCTTGGCGTGCTTGGAGAGAAGGCGCATATCGAGGCCGCGTGCTGGCTGCTGGCGGGTGAGAAGGCGCTAGAGGCGCATCCATCCGATCCGCCCATGGCGAGCGCCCCGGTGTAGGGTATCCGCTTTGCCCCAAGGGGCCGCTCGCTCCCATCAGGACCTCCTCCCTGGAGAGATGCGCGCCGTCGCGGCGCTGTGGCCCCCTCCTGCCAGCGTGGCATGCTGGTACTCGTGGCGTAGCCTGAACGCCCTGCCCGCCAGCACCCGCCCTCCTGCCATAGCATCCTGACCGCCGCTCTCCAGGTGTTGGTAGGCCCTCATTCAGCGCCGCGGGTTGCCGATGGCTCTCATCCAACGCCTCGGCACCAGGCATCCTTTCCGTTTCCTGCAAGGAGGAGGCGACGCCCTCGCACTGCGTTGTTCTCAGCGGTTTGGCCGGCGGAATCCGCGCGAGGGCGCGGGCTGCGTTCTATTCGCTGTCGCGCACTCCGCGCTGATGGATAACCCTATGTCGGAGAAGTGGAAGAGAAATACAACGCTCTTTCTGAGCAGCCAGGCGATCTCCCTGTTTGGGACGAGTCTGGTTCAATATGCGATCACGTGGTATATCACGCTGGAGACGCAGTCGGGCGTGATGATGACCCTTGCGGTCATTTGCGGTTTTCTGCCGACGGTTCTTCTCTCTCCCTTTGCGGGGGTATGGGCCGACCGCTACGACCGGAAAATGCTGATCGTCCTGTCGGATTCCATGATCGCCGTGGCGACGCTCATCCTGGCCATCCTGTTTTGGATGGGGTACGAGGCGGTCTGGCTGCTCTTCGTGGTCTCGGGCATACGCGCGTTGGGCTCAGGAGTTCAGACGCCCGCGATCGGGGCATTCCTGCCGCAGTTCGTGCCACAGGAGAAGCTCACCCAGGTGAACGCCACCAACACGAGCATCCAATCCGCGGTGATGCTAGTCTCTCCGATGCTGAGTGGCGCGCTGCTGGCGATGACTGGAATCGAGGCAATCTTCTTCATCGATGTGATCACGGCCCTCATCGGTGTTTCGATCCTGCTGGGGCTGGTGAAGGTGCCATCCCATACCAGGGCTCAGGGCGAGCCGATGGGCACCTACTTTGCTGATATGCGCGCGGGCCTCGACTATGTGATGAGCCACGGCTTTGTGAAGCGGATCTGCCTCTTCAACGCGGTCTTCTTCGTCCTGATCGCGCCCACCGCGTTTCTGACGCCGTTGCAGGTGGCGCGGAGTTTCGGCGAGGACGTGTGGCGCCTGACCGCGCTGGAGATCGCCTACTCGGGCGGCATGATCGTGGGGGGATGCGTTATGGCTGCCTGGGCCGGCTTCCGGAATAAGGTGTACACGATGGCCCTCTCGAACCTGATCGTCGGCGCGAGTGCCGTAGCGCTCGGGGTGGTCCCCCTGTTCTGGGTCTACCTCTTCTTTGTGGGGTTGATGGGGCTGGCCTTTCCGCTCTTCAACACGCCCTTCACGGTGCTGCTGCAACAGAAGATCGAGGGGGATTACCTGGGCCGGGTCTTCGGCGTGATTGGAGTGGTGACCAGCATGGCGCCGCTCGCGATGCTTCTGTTTGGGCCGGTCGCCGACCTCATGCGCATCGAATGGCTGCTCATCGGCACGGGCGTGCTGATGTGCGTGGTGAGTTTTCTCATGCTGGCGAGTCGGGTGCTGGTGGCGGCAGGAGAGCCCTAGCGGCTCCGGGCGGGCGCGACGAGGGCGGGGGAACACTCGTTGCCGCGCCCTGCTGCAATATCCCGGGACATCTGGAAAACAGAGTGCAGATTCCCTATTGCACCTAGTGGCAGGGTATGCTATAATAATGGCGGTTGCGCGGGCGTAGCTCAGTGGTAGAGCGTCTGCTTCCCAAGCAGAATGCCGTGGGTTCGAGTCCCATCGCCCGCTCCAAAGGGATACGCCATTCTGTGACGGAGCGGTGTATCCACTCTGGCGTGGTACCCAAGTGGCTAAGGGAGCGGTCTGCAAAACCGTTATTCACCGGTTCGATTCCGGTCCACGCCTCCAATATGTAGGGCTCTAAGCGAGGCCAGACCACAACATTTCGTGGTCTGGCCTTCTTGATTCTCCGGACCGCCTTCCCCTGGGTGCAACAAGGGTGCAACACAGATAGACCCCCACGCATGCTATAGACGCCATGCGGCACGCGAGAGGAGCAGCGCATCACTCGGTGTGCCGCCATGGATGGGAGAACAGCGGTCCTGGAGGCGTGTGGGGTGACCGGATGCCCCGCCGAAGTCGGCGGCGAGCGGGACGGCTGCCAGGGCAATGTCGGGCAATCGGACGCCTCGGCCATGCGGTGAGGTATGTGTCTCTTTCGCGGGCTCACCGAATTCTCCCGCGCCGGCGATGGAGGGCTCGGTGGTCGTCTATGAAGCGCGGGCGCATGGTCACCCTCTATCGGGTGGCCCCCGGATGCTCGATCAGCATCGGACCTTCGGGAGCGAAGTTCCGCTTGTAGGGCCCTCGTCTGCCGAAGCCCTGGATGTGCGCGATACGGATCCGGTCCTCCATGTGAAGCTCCTGGAGGTGCTCCACCTCCCAGAAGACCACCCACGCCCCATCAGTGAAAGAGGATCTCACGCCGGGCCTCTATCTCGGTTACGCAGGAGAGTTACAGCAGATACACCTCCCAGGTGGAGAAAACCGTTCCGAATGAGCGCACGCGGGGCGATCAAAGGGTTGACACAAACGCGGAATGCAGACTATAATTCTCATGACAGGCGCTCGATACATATCCGCTACTGCTTCAGACTGGAACGTAGGAGGCAACCCCTCGCTCGTCCAGAACAGCGTCCTGTCCTCCAGGAAGTATTTGCAGGGATCCAAGCCAGGCTGTGTGAGCGCGGTATTACCGGGGGCTGGATGGCCGATTCCGCATGCAGTACGCGGGAGGCAGGAATTTGGTGGGTTTTTCCAGCAGTATCGGAACCCACCAGAATCCACACCCAAGCGTTCAACTCGGGGGTGCCACCCCACCTTTCTCGGGCACCCGAACCAGGTGGAATTACCGCCCTCTCACGAACACGCAAGCATAACCTGAAAGAACGACAGCTCTACTGGCTTGCCGTTATGTGTAGCAGGCCCTGATGTATGACGCCGGTAATGAACGGGCTCTCCGTCGTGACTGTGCGCGCCACTTCCGGCGCTTGCAAAACGAGGCACAGGCTCTTTTTCTGCGTATAGCTGCTCCGCGGGCGTACCCGGTGTATGTCTCCAGCGACTCGTATCCGCGGCGGGCCGGGCGCATGCTGGCGAGCGTGCGTAAAGCCTGGATAGAGAACGAGACTGCAACCAGCCCGCGGAATTGCTCTACCCCGGAGGTGAGCCGTTTCGGAGGGATCTTGCCCCGAGTGATCTCGTGAGACGGGCGAGGGTGTCCGCGCTCACCAGCGCCGGGGGGCGGTGTGTGCTCTTTCTTGCCACTCGCCCTGTGGGGAAAGCTGATTTGCATCGGATTGAGTGCTCGCTCGCTCAACTCCCGTCTCTTTCCTCGCGGTCTCCGGTGAGATACTTGGGGAGACCACCAGAAAAGAGGCTCGATCCGAAGGATGCACGAAGATGGACGGTCACGCGCAGAACGACGCCTTCTCTCCCTATCGAGTGGATGACCTGGTCTTGCTCGTGGGCGAGAACCCGCTTCCCAATGCGGTAGCCGCGCGCCTACTTCTCAAGCCGGGTGGGAAGGCATGGCTGGTGAAGTCTTCCGGCACCCGCGATGAGGCGCAACTGCTTGCCCGCTATCTGAGACAGCACGGTTTTGAGGTGCCTGAGATCCGCCGGGAGATCAACGAAGCCTCTCCGACCAGCATACTCGACACCGCGCTCTCAATCCTGGACAAAGCCTCGGGCCCGAATGTTGGCGTCAACTACACGGGCGGCACCAAAGTGATGGCGACGCATAGCTATCGCGCCGCGGAGGTATGGGCACATGAGCATGCCCGGCAGGTATGGCTCAGCTACCTGGACGCGCGCCGGCAGGAGATGGTCTTCACCCGGTCGGGTAAGGTAGAGGAAGCCACCGTTCCACTCTCTTCGTGCCCTGTGGCGGTTTCGCTGAACGAGCTGCGTCAGCTGCACGGCCTTGGTGGCTCGCCTGATGATCATCCGCTCCCTCCTTTCTCCCGCACCGCGGAGGTGATCGCGAAAGAGATTCCCTCCATGGGAGCGGAGGCGTGGAAGCTTTGGAAGGAAGCGTTGAAGACGGGGGGTGAGCCCCGGCCCACGTGCCCCGGGCTGAAGCGCATTGAGAGCGCGCTCCGGGAAGAAGCTGGCCTGTCGGCGGGAGTGCGACTCACGAAGCAGGTTCTGGCCCGGGCTCGGGGCTGTACCGAGCACCCCATCGCGTTGTGGGCGGACGGAGCGTGGCTGGAGCAACACGTTCTCACGGTGTTACAGGGCCTGGCCGGTGAGGTGGGACTCACCGACTGCGCGCGCGGCTACCAAACGGATGCGCCTCACTTCGAGTTGGACGTGCTGGCGATGCGCTATCACCAACTGTTTGTATTCTCTTGTGGCACGACGCTGAGGAGAGATGATAGTGCATTCAGGGAGTGCAAGCTCAAGCTAATGGAAGCGCGAACGCGAGCCAGGCAGTTCGGGGGTGATGAGGCCGCCGTCGCTTTGATCTGTCTTCTCGATGGCGGATGCCTCCAGCACCTGCGGAGCCAGGTACCGGACGATGACCGCCTGTACGTTTTCGGGCTTCCTGACCTGCGGGATCTGCGGAGCAGACTCAAGGATTGGATTCTCACTCAGGTCGCCGCGCCCGGCGCCTGAGGGAACGGAGGAGTGCCATGCCCTCTATCGATGTGACACTGGAACTGGTAACGCCCGCCTACGCAGGCGGGGCGAGCCCCGAGCAGTGTGATGGCCTGCGCCCGCCCGTGCTGAAGGCGCTGCTCCGCTTCTGGTGGCGGGCGATGCACCCCGAGTTGCCGCCGGATGAGTTGTTTATGGCCGAGGCGGGCCTCTTCGGATCGACCGGCGACGGGCAGCGCCTGCGAGTGATCCCCTTGGGAGATCCGACGGCGATGGAATGCCAGCGGCCTGGGCAGTCGTTGCCGGGAGATACGGCGTTCCTCTCCTACGGTGTTTCTGAGTGGGCCCGTGAAGCGAGAGGATTTAGAACCAACCGCCCTCGCGTCGCTACGGGGCAAACGATTCGGTTTCGTCTGGCCTGGGGCAACAAGATCCCTTGCAACGCAGAAGAGGAGTTCGTCAAGACGCTGTGGCTCCTCAGCACCTTTAGTGGGTGGGGAACTAAAGCCCGGCGCGGGTGGGGCAGCATTCACGTGGACTGCCCATGCTTTGGTGGCGCTCCCTATACCAACCTGAAGGATCCGCACGGAGCTGCCAGTGTCGACGACCTGAGGAACCGCCTTCAGGCCGGTTTGACGGCGATCCTGGGCCCGCGTGCTGGAATAAGCCTGCAGCCGGGAAGCAACGAAGCAGAGCATACGGCCTTCTCGCCAGATACGCGCCTCTTCATCGGGCCGGGGTGCCAGAACGCAGAGGATGCGCTTGATAAACTCGGCCAGGTGTATAACCGCTACCGACGTGCCTTGGGAGCCGGGCGCAATCATGCCCCAGGCGCCGTCGGACCCGATCACCAGAAACGTTCGAACTGGTGTGCTAAACCCCCGGTCAAGACGGATGTCGCGCCGTTGGGGTCGGCGTTTGGCCTGCCGCATCTGGCCCGATTCACCAAAGGTCCGCGGGTAGATGTGGGAGTTGGCGCTCCTCTCACGGGACGGCGTGCCTCGCCTGTCTTCTTCAAAGTCCTGCGCTGCGGCGCCCGATTCGTACCTGCGGTGTTGTGGCTTCCCGCGCGCTTCCTCCCAGTCGGCACGCCCGTTTGTGTTCGTGCTCCCGCGGGCGAGTCAGAAGTGCGAGATCCCGGTGTGACGGGGATTGCCCAGTTCTTCGATGGAAACCCGGAGCTGATGTGCTATGCCCGCGGCGGCGCTTGGCTAGGATTGAGGGGTTATGGTTGGACGGAGGTGAACTGGTGAACGCGTGGCTCTCTTTCTCCCTCACGCCGGTGCAGTCGTTCCTTCAGGCAGCTCGTACCGTGCGAGACCTGAAGGTGGGGTCGAAGCTTCTCTCCTACCTGGCGGGCCAGGCGTTCGATGCCGCGTGCGCCGCGGGCGGCAGAGCTCTCTACCCGGCACATTCCGGTGATTGGCACAACCTCCCCAATCGCTTTGTCGTGTGCTATGAAACCCTAGCGCAGGCGCAAAGCGCAGCCGAGGGTGTGCACAAGGCGTTCGACAAAGCGTGGTACACACTGGCTGATGAGGTGAAGAAACTCCTCGATCAGCAGAAGTGGCCTGCCCCGTGGGATGAAGACTGGGATAAGCAGGTGCAGACGTTCTGGGATGCACGTGTCATCGTCGTGGACACTGCAGCCTGGAGTGATGACGACTACCGCGCGCTGTTCAACTGCGCCTCGGGCGCCCCGTTACCGAACCCGCTCACCCGCGGTTGGAAAGTGACCACAACAGCTCTCGCTGCGGCAAAGGCGGTTCGGAAGATCCCACCGGATCAGGGGATTGGCCGACCCAAGTGCACGATGATGGGCGACCTGGAACAGATGGGCCCCGGCGGCCCCGTTGGTACCCAGCGCGGTTTTTGGAGAGACGTGACGGGAACGTCGCACCATGGGATCCGGATCGGCGAGCGGGATCGCCTCTGCGCCATCGCCCTGATAAAGCGCTTCGCCCCTGCCTGTGACAGCACGCCGCTCCGGGAACTCCGGTGCCCGATATCTGACACCGCCACCATCGCTACGGAACACTGGCGCAAGGAAGTGCAAGAGGGGCTCCCAGATGAGCTTGCCGCTTTCGATAGTGCGGCAGGGGAGCTTGCGAAATGCCTGGGTGATTCCGCCGATACCTCTGGGCGGTATCTGCTGGACGACAACCTGCGCTACAACCAGGCGACCTGGAGCCGCCTCAACGAGGGGCTGAGCCCGGAAAAACGCCATCCGGATCCGCGGACGTGGGAGCAATCGGAACTGGCAGGGCTCCTCAAGAAGACCGTGGGTGCACGAGATGCACTGAAGAGGGCGTGCCGCGAAAAGGGGCTGTCGGCTCCGCCGCGCTACCTGGCGATCGTGGAGCTCGATGGCGACCATATGGGCCGCCTCCTGGGCGGCGATGGTGAAGACGTGACCGAAGAGCATTTCCAGCATCTCAGCTCACGGCTGCGCGCATATGGCGACAGCGTTCCCGGGATGGTGACGGAGCACTACGGGGAGACGATCTACGCCGGAGGCGATGAGCTGCTTGCGCTCGCCCCGCGGATCGAGGCGATACCGCTGGCGCGGGAGCTCAGGAACAACTTTCCCGACAATCTCGCTGAAAAGGTCACCAGGCGTGGCTCCACGGCGAGCATGGGGATCACGATCTTCCACTACCGGCATGACCTGCGTGACGCGCTGCATCATACGCATCAGGCGATCGACCGTGCAAAAAAGTATGGGCGGGACTGCTGTGGCATCGCGGTCCTCAAGCGTTCCGGGAGTGAACTACACGTCGTGGCATCCTGGAACGTTCTCGATGCGATGAAAGCCCTTGCCGAGAGCTTTGCCAGCGGCGTGACTGACCGGTGGCTCTCCCAGCTCGCGCAGATGGCTCCCGGTGTGCATCCCAACGCTTCCAAAGGCGCAGTCGAGGCGCTCATCCGGCGCGTGGTGAAGCGCGGCGAAGGCACACCCCAGGGGGTTATCGACCAAGTGATGACCCTGTGGAACGAGACCTGGGCGTTTCTCAACGACCCGAATCGCCCGGGGCCCGAGCAGGATGACGAGCAGTTCGGTAACCCAGTGTTCAACGCGTTCCTCAACTACGTGGGGATCGCTTCGTTCCTGGTACGCGGAGGGGAGTGATCATGCGGCGTCTCAACTTCATTCTCACACCAGCGGATGTCACCGTCTTCCGCGATGCCCGGCCTTTCGAGCCGGGCGCGACCAGCTCGCGCAGCCACTTCCCGCCGCCGCGAGCCGTGGCCGGCGCCATCCGAACCTGGCTGTTGAGTGGCCTCGGCACGGACTTCGCCAAGTTCAGCAACCTCAGGCGAAAGCGGCGCGGCAGCGAGTCTGAGTATCAGGCGATGCTCGATGACTTGCGTGCCTGCACGCCAGACGAAGCCGCGTGGATTCTCGACGCCCACCTGGCGGGCCCGCTGCTGTGCGAGGCCAATACGGGTTCTACCATCTACCCGGCTCCGTTTCATCTCGCCAGGTTTGTCGATACCACGGACAAAGACGGCCTCGTTCGTATCTTCCCGTGGAAGCGGGGCGACCCCGCGAAGCTGATCGGCCTGGAGCCGCCCGAGGGTGCGCCTTCTCCCAATTTGTGGCGGCCCGGCCTCGTTAGGGACCCTCGCGAATGGAAACCGATCGCCGATAAATTCGTCTCCCAAGAAGATCTCGTGAAGGTTCTCACTGTTCAGGAGGAAATGTCCGACGTCAAGCTCTTCGAGCCGGGGATGTTCTACACTCATGAACCCCGCCTCGGCATCGGGATGGATCCGGCGAAGCGCTCGAACAAGGAAGGTCTGCTCTACACCACGGAGTTTCTCCGCTTTGGCTGGGCTGACCAGGATGGAGAGCGGCCCTACGGGCTTCGGGTCGACCTGGAGATTCCCGATTCAGCGGGAGAAGATGCTGCGGAAAAGGTAAAGGAGCTGGCGGATAAGATACGCTGGCTGCCAATCGGGGGCGAGGGCCGCGTGACTGCTATCCGCGTGGATGATGATAAGGGCTTTCCTGAAGGGCCAAAATGGCCTCCGGAGAATGGGCGCTTCCTCACCTACCTGGCGACCCCGGGCCTGTTCTCAGAAGGCCGGTGGTATCCTACCGAATTGACCAAGACGTGCGATTTGGTTTCCGCCGTCACCGGTGCCCCGCGCGCTGTGTCCGGCTGGGATGTTGCGGCGGGCCGCCCGTTGAAGACGCGGTTTGTCATCCCGGCCGGGGCGGTCTATTTCTGGCAGATACGAGGAGATACCCTCCCGGAGGATCCCCATGGTAAGAGCATCTGCGACAGCCTGGAGGACCGGCAGGCCGGGTGGGGCCTGGTTCTGAGAGGAGAGTGGAACTATGTCTAGTGGCATCCTCTTCCTGCGTGCGCAGACCCCGATGCACCCCGGGTCAGGCACCTCAGTCGGTGCTGTGGACCTGCCGGTGCAGCGGGAACGCTATACGAACTGGCCGGTGATTCAGGGCTCGGCGCTCAAGGGTGTCCTGCGCAGCGTGCATCGCGATTACCTGGTAGGAGCCCAGCACCAGGCAGGGAACACGAGCTACACACTCGAGGACGCTGATGCAGATCCGGAACTCGTGGAGGTGTTCGGCAAAGCTGGCGAGGAAGGCGAGCTGCATGCCGGAGCCCTGGCCGTTACCGACGCCCGTATCCTCGCCTTCCCGGTGCGCTCGGCCAAGGGCATCTTCGTCTGGGTGACCTGCGCCGCCGTCCTCTCCCGCGCCATCCGCGACCTGCAGATGGCCGGACTCACCTCTCCGTTCGACCTGCCCGCCGCGCCCGGTACGGGTAAGGCTGTCTCTACCAGCAACGCCATCGATATCTGGGTGGAGATGGAGAACGGGCCAAAGCTCGTGCTGGAAGATATCTTGTTCACACCGGTAACCGCTGGCCGGGAGGAGTTGGACCGGTTTGCGGGATGGCTCGCCACCGCCGGCTGCGGTTATGCCGAGGAGATCGCAAACGGCAAAACAGAGGACGGCGACCCCCGGAGGCGGCTAGTGTTGATCAGCGGCGACGCCTTCAAGCACCTGGTAACTTATGCTACCGAGATCGCCACTCGGATCCGGCTCGGTCTTGAGACCAAAACTGTCGTCGGCGGGGCGCTCTTCACGCAGGAGTTGCTGCCGGCTGAGACGATCTTCTACAGCGTGCTCCTCGCAAGCAAGCCGCGTTCACAGAATCCAATGCTCGATGCGGCCGGTGTCATTGGCAAAATAAAGAGCGTGGTGGAAGAAGCGAAGGTGCTGCAGGTGGGCGGCGATGAAACGACCGGCAAGGGATGGTGCTGGGCACGTGTGTGGCCCCAGGCTGTGTAGACAGCGGGAGGTAAACTATGATTACCAGAGAACAACAGCGAATGCGCCTGGCCTGGGACCGTTTGTGCTATCGATTCAGAGACGATGATGCTTCCTGGCGCAATGACGGGGGCGCGGCCAAGTACCTCGGAGCGCTGAAGAAGACTCCGGCGCGGATCCACGCCTGCGGGTTGGGAATGGCCCTGGCGTTCTTGCGCTCGCGCTCTTCCCAGCAGGAAGCGCAGTGGGCTGGCAAGGACGTGGAAGTTGCTACCCTTCGGGCACTGGGCTATCAGAACGACACCGACTTGATTGAGAAGATCCGCAATCGCGATGCTGCCTTCCTTTTCCTGGCCACCGATGAGGCGGTGGCTCTGATCGCCTGGATGACCCGCCTGATGGAGGGTGCGGGCGTCAGCGCCGACGAAGAGAATTGAGCGCGGCGTCTTGTTGGAGGAGAGAGATGGCGTTCTATCCATTGATGCGCGGCCTCCACGAGTGGGCCGAGGGTGGAGATCAAGTAGCGCACGCCGGCCTCCTGCTCGACCGCTACGTTGCGTTCCCGAGTCACAACAGTTTTGACCAAAAGGCTCAAAGCGAGCAGATCGACCGCGTGGTGCGCGTGGGCGCTCCTCGCAACGCTGACGCTAACGCCATCCTGGGGCGATGGAAACAGCTTGCCGAGGTGCTGCCCCACGCGGAGACCTGGGAGCAGAGGACGGTGTGGCGCCTGGCGGCGCACCTCTCCCGGGCTTCAGTGCTGGAGAATGGTGTGTGCTGCCTGCACCCGCTCTACGGCTTCGCCTACCTGCCGGGATCCGGGCTGAAGGGCCTGGCGCGCGCTCAGGCCATCTTGGAGCTGGGGAGTGAAGATCACCCAGAGGTGTGCCGCATTTTCGGCGAGCCGGGGCACGCCGGCAGCGTGTTCTTCCTGGAAGCCTGGCCTAAGCAGTGGCCGAGGCTGGAGAAAGACATCGTCAATAGCCATCACCCGGAGTACTACGCCAATCGTGGCGTGGGGAGGCCGCCGGGAGATTGGGAAAATCCGAACCCAACGTACTTTCTGGCGGTTGCGCCGGGGGTGATCTTCCGGTTCTGCGTGGCGGCGCGCGATCCCTGGGCGGCGAACGCCCGGGCAGATGTGCAGCGCGCGGCAGGCTGGCTCAAGGCCGGGCTGGCAGAGCTCGGCGCGGGTGCCAAGACAGCCGCTGGATACGGCTATTTTGAGCCGTGTAGCGGTGTGGGTAACCAGAACGCCCCGGCCCCCGCGGCCGCACCTCAGCCCGCGCAGGGTGCGAGCACGACCCCACCTCAACCGGTGCAGGGCGCCGCGGGCAACCAGAACGCCCCGGCGGCTTCCCCAGCGGAAGAGATCAGCATGGCGATCCAGCAGCTTGAGAGCGGCGACCAAGCGCGTCGTGGGGTGCCCGGTCTAATTGAGAGGATCCAACAGCTGGAGGATCCCGCGGAGCGACAGGAATGCGCGAGGAGGCTGAAGAAGCGACTTACTGATAAGCCTGCCCTTAAAAAGGTCTGGAATAGCGATGACTGGGCCGAGTGGAAACAGAAAGTGAACACGCTGGTCCAAAGCCAGAGACCATAGGATAAGAAGGAGCGGGGCCGCGCGCGGCCCAGGGCCAGCCTCCCGCGCGCGGCCGCCGTTCTACCATTCGCGTTTCTCCCTCCAGATGCCGGTTTTGGGGTCAGCGCCGGTGTGGGAGCCACACCGGCGCGATTACCTCATGGATTGGGCACAGCGAGGCGGTTTAGAACCTCGCCTCGGACTAGCGAATGCGGGCCATCAGGCGAGACCGGGTGGTGCGGCGAGGACGCGCTCTACCTCTTGGCCGGTCAGGGCCGCAATCACTTCCAGTTGGAACGCGGTGAGCGGGTGGTCGAGGTTGACGACGAACATGCGCGTGCTCTCGGTCGGATAGCTAGCAACCGGTCAAGCAGGTTGAGACCATCTTTGAAGAGTCTCTCGAACGCTTTCGGATCCTCGAGGGCTGCTTTCACATTTGGCCGCACTTCACCTTCATCTTCCGATGCATGTGCTGCCCTGTTGCGAACGCACCTGAGATCCTCGAAGACCCCCTTTAGTTTTCGCATCCTCGCCCAGTCCCGGATCTTCTCTCTCGCAGTGTTACGGCCCGTCTCTGTGCCAGGTTCCTCCTCTGTGAAGCGTGTGATGCCTGCCTCTAGGATCGCCTCGTAGAGGAGGAGCGCGGCCTGCTGGTACTCACGGTGTTCCTTGGCCCGTTCTGCGTGCTCGCGCATCCGCTTTGCAAGATCCACTGTCGCCGACACTTCGACCGTCTCCCGGAGCCGGTCGACCAGCGGTTTTTCGGGCACCGTCGTGGGAGATACGGTCTGGAGCTTATCGAGAACTGCTTGCGTGGCCCCGTGGATGGGTTGCACCTCATCCAGGAACGCGTGACGTTCAACGGCCTCCAGAGTCTCCTTGTCCAGGCCCGCCGCGGACGCGAGTGGCACATAGTTCCCGGTGTGCTTGAGAATCGCCACTGCCTCGGATGCTTCCAGCAATTGCTGGCAAAGATGCAGGTGAACGACCGGGGTGACGCTCTTATCCGATCCCATGCGGAAAGCGCCATAAACCAGGTCCACAGAACGCACCTCCTTTGTCCAGCGCAAGAACATGATCATGAAGGAAGCGAGGATCGGCAGGTTGCGGAAAGCGTGGGTCACATCCATCACCAAGTGGTCGCCCTTCTCGACGTGCGCATCTATCGCGGCCCACATCTTCTGCTGGTCTTCCTCGGAATCGCCAGAACCGATAATCTCGCAAGAGCAGTTCACGCCCAGATGTTTGCTTAAAACGGCCCCCCAGTCCTTGAGCAGGTCTGGGTCCGCGTTTCCCGCTTTGACCCGCTGGTGGATCTCATCCTTCAGGCAGAGTACCTCTGGATCGCGCGTCTTCTCCTCCGGCAGGGCATCTGCGAGCGCGTCCCAAATGGACTGTGCCGTGCCAAGGACTAGCCAGCGCTCGGGGGGATTCGGCTGGCTTTGCAAGTGCTTCAGTAGCGCGGCGCCGAAGAGCGGGGTGGTATACGTGGTACCGTTATCCGTTGTGAAATCGTACGTGGCTGTCCGGTAGCTGGTTTCTCCTTCACACCCAGGCGTCGCCCGGGCGCATTCCGGGTTCGAACACTGAAGAACCGAGTGACACTCCCTGCATCGCGCTGCCGATTCCGGCCGGCCGATAAAGCTGATGAGAACCTTGCCCATAGGAGCCCTCCCGTGTTTGCACGTTGTTCGTTCCGGCAGCGGGTATTCCTCTTCCGATTGCCGGAAGAGCGAACTCACGCAAAGCCTGCGCTGGCCGCCACGGAAATCGGGTGAACGAGATGGGAGGAGGTGCAGCGGGTGCCGCCGAACAAGCCGTACACCGCGGGGGCTGGGGCCAACAGCGCGTATCTGGCAATCCAGCGCAAAGGGCGCCGCGCCCAGTTGGGGAGCCGTGCGGGAAAGGAGTCTTGCCATGAAACGAAAGCATACCGGCTTCACCTTGATCGAACTGCTAGTCGTTATCGCAATTATCGCCATCTTGGCGGCGATCCTCTTCCCGGTGTTCGCACGGGCGCGAGAGAACGCGCGCAAGACCAACTGCCTCTCCAACCTGAAACAGCTTGGCATGGGGATGCTCCAATACGCCCAGGACTACGACGAGACGTTCTGCCCGAGCTGCGCCACCACCGGGATCCCGACGCCACCGCCCGATGGCTACTGGTACCCGGGTTGGGAGTTCTGGCCGCAGTTTGTCGCCCCCTACATCAGCGGCGGCAAGAGTGCCTCCCAGCTCGCCGTCTGCCCGAACGGCGACCGCTCGTGGGCCCATGCCCCTCGCGAAGGACACTACGGCGTGAACTCCGCCATCATGCCGCCCTACACGTGGACCAGCTCTCGCCTGACAGAGATCCCCGCGCCCGCGTCCACCTACCTCTTGATGGATGCCGGCTTCAACTACCTCGGCGCTAACTACGTCCTCTCGCCCCACTGGCAGGTCTACCTTCCCGGAGGCGGCGCGGCAGGCATCGCCAAGCCGGCAGAGATGACCGACTTTAAGGCGAGCGACTATGAGAACGGGCGGCACGCCGGCGGGGTCAACGTGGTCTTCGCGGACGGGCACTCCAAGTGGCTGCCGTCGCTGTAGATGGTGGCGGAGGCGAGGAAGCCGGCGCCCGCGCAATACGGCGCCTGGAACCCCGCCAACCAGTAGGCCGGCCGCGGCCAGGCCGATCCCCGAGCGCTGGCGAACAAGCCCGGGCGAGATGGGCACGGCCGCACGCTTCCGGATGGCGGAGGATGAGAGCATGGGAGCATACACGAGACTGCGTTTGGTGCCCGCCTCAGATCCGGTCTGGCAGCCGGACGACGCCTTCATCGAGGCGCTTTTCCAACACTGTGAGACAACCCAGGTGCAGTGGGTCCTGGGGTATTCAGAGCCTCTTCTCTGGGAGAACACCGAGGATGTGACCGATAACCCAGTCTTTGCGGAGTACAGCGGCATCGATGTGGCCGGCGCGATGGCCCTGTGCAAGAGGCACCGGCCACGGGTATGTCGCTATGGGCTTCCGTTTGGGCCATACAGCCACAGGATCCGGGATGCACTCAGCGCCATTCCTAAGGAGCTGCGAGAGGGCTTTATTCCTGACCTGGTGGATATTACTGTTGGACCGTTTTCTATCCCGGACGCCTGGTACGAGACCACCATCGGGGTGTACCACTTCGAGGTGGGCATCAGCGGGCAGGGCATGCCTCTCGACTGGGACGAGTACGTGCGCCAGGCGCGTGAAGTGGCGCCGCTGAAGGAGTTGCTACAATACCTGGAGATACACTCCGGCAAGCAGTTTGACATGCTCATCAGTAGCTCCTACTGAGCCCGTCGTGCGACCTGAGCCGCCACTCGGCCGGGGCAGGATCAGATCGTGTGACCGCTGCATGTGGATCGCTCCGGGATTCGCAGGCGTGCTGCTCATCCGTCCGAGACCCCAAGGCTACTCCCTCACCGACAGGAGATCGCATCTCCAGGCAGAACACGGAGGATGTTTGTCCAGACCAATGTCATTGGACTCCGGTGAATCGTGAGGCAGGGAGCTAAGGATGAGACCCTCCGGCATTGATGTGGTTGGCAGCGTTCCGTGGGGCACCCACTTCTGCCAGTTCTACGATACGGGTGATGACCTGGTTGAGACCCTCGTACCTTACTTCCGCGAGGGACTGATGGGCAATGAATACTGTCTGTGGATTGCGTGCGCTCCTCTCCAGGTAGAGCAGGCCAGGGCCGCCCTGCAGAGCGCGGTTCCTGACCTCGAGCGCCGCATTGCGCGAGGGCAACTGGAGATTCTGGATTGCCGCGAGTGGTATACCCCGGGCGGCCGTTTCGATATCGATACGGTCCTCCGCGGCTGGTGGGATAGGATCGTGGCGGCGCTGGACCGAGGGTTCCAGGGCCTGCGAGTCTCTGGCAATACGTTCTGGCTGGAGAGCGCCGATTGGGCTGATTGTGTCCATTACGAGGAGGCGCTCAATGAGGTCATCGGTGCTCATCCTGTCTTGGGGATGTGCTCCTACAGCCTGAGCAAATGCGGCGCGGCCGAGATCTTTGATGTGGTCGCCAATCACGAGTTCACGTTGATCAAGCGCTCTGGCCGGTGGCAGCGGATCGAGAGTGCCCATTATCAGAAGATGGAGCAGGCGCTGCGCGAAAGCGAGGCACGGGTTGCCGCGGCCCAGGAGGAGCTGCGTGCCGCCAACGACCAGCTACACCAGGCGCGTCAGGCGTTGCGCAGGAGCGAGGAACGCCTGCTGGCGGCTGACCGGCGCAAGGATGAGTTCCTGGCGATGCTGGCGCATGAACTGCGCAATCCGCTCGCTGCCATCTGCAGCGCGGTGCAGCTCATGCAGGCGCGCCGGCCATCCGATCCGGTGCTTCAGCGGGCTCAGAATGTCATGGCGCGCCAGGCACAGCACACGGCGCGAATACTGGACGACCTCCTCGATATCTCGCGCATCACGGAAGGCAAGATCGTCCTAAAGAAGGAAACCCTGACGCTTGCCCCGGTGCTTGAGAGTGCTCTGGAGAGCGCTCGCCCGATGCTGGAGGACCGCGGGCACCAGGTGTTCGTTGCGATCCCCAGGGAGACGCTCGTCCTCGATGCCGATCCCGTCCGCCTGGCCCAGGCGGTGTCAAACCTTCTGAACAACGCGGCGAAGTATACGCCTTCCGGCGGCGAGATACACCTTTCGGCGCAGCGGCATGGGAGTGAAGTTGCCATCCGCGTCCGTGATAACGGCATCGGTATCGCCCCGGAGGTGCTCCCGACCATCTTTGACCTCTTCGTGCAGGGGGAGCACGCGCCTGGCCGGCGGCATGGCGGGCTGGGCATCGGACTTACGATGGTCCAGAAGCTCGTGGCGATGCATGGCGGGCGCGTCGAGGCTCGAAGCGAAGGGCCGGGCCGTGGGAGTGAGTTCGTCGTGTGGTTGCCCCTGGCCGAGGTAGAGACGGAGCACCACGCCCGGCGTTCTGAGCCACGACCGCTGCTCACGCCGCGGCGCATCTTGATCGCCGATGACAACGCGGATGCTGCTGAGATGCTCGCCGCCCTCCTGGAAGAGGAGGGACATTGGGTATTCACTGCCGAAGACGGGCCAAGCGCCATCGGCCGCGCGCTCAGCGAGAAGCCTGATGTGATCCTGCTGGATATCGGCATGCCCGGAATGGATGGCTACACCGTTGCCCGTCGCCTGCGCCTGGAGCCGGCGCTCGAGGGTACGATGCTGGTGGCCGTCACGGGCTATGGGCAAGATGAGGATCGGGAACGGGCGTTCGCGGCCGGCTTCGAGCACCACCTGGTGAAACCGGTGGACCTGGATGCCCTCCGGCGCGTTATCGCCGCGAGCCCGACCCCTGCCTGGAGTGCCCTATCGGACCCCGCCTGGAAGGATCTCCCGGTGTGTGGCGAGCCGAATCTGCCGTGGTGTTGATAGCCGCTCCCACGCTGTGACGGCCGAACTGGGTCACCCCCGGGCGATGCCCGGCACCGGAACTCTCCGCGCGTGAGGCGGGAGAGAGCCGGTTGAGGCCGAGCGACTGGCGCTCGCACTCTGGCGCGCTCCGCAGGAAGCCTGTGCCTGTTTCGCCAGGATGCAGGTGCTCCTGAGCCATGGCCTCAGAGCCTGGCGGCGCTCAGACGGGGTGATCTAGTGCTCGAACGGCAAGCGTGTGTTGCGGTTGGCGCTCTCATCGGGCGCCGGCGCAATCTCGCACCCGGATGTGCCCTCCTCCGTTCCCTCGGTAGCAGCCGGCACTTCCGACTCGGCGGTGGCAAGGGGCGCCGCCCCGGGCGCCAGGCCGCCCCCTCAACCAGGGGTTTGCCGCACGGCGCTGGAATGGTCCGTTCGTCTCGGCGCGTGCTGGGCGAGTGTTTCGCGGACAACGCTGCCCGCGAGCCATCCAGCGAACAGGAGCAGCGCCACGATCAGCGCCAGCAACGCCCGCCGCCAGGCGAACAGACGCCGTCTGCTGCTCTCATCGGGTGTCTCCACTTCGGTCGCCCCTCCCGGCGCGGCATAGGCGGATCCTCTGGCCGCGCCCACATAGTGAGGGACGCGCAAGTTGGGCACCCGGTTTCCTTTGGAGCCAGCTCCATTGCGCCGGACGCGGCGCCCCTCGGCATTTAGGTGCGTGCCTACGCCGCGCGCCGCAGCTCCAGGGCTCGAGGAAAGAGCACATTGTTCTCGAGGTGGATGTGACGGTGGAGATCCGCCTCAAGCTCCTGGAGCCCCCGATAGAGGGCTTCGTAGGTGGCACACACCCCCTCGGGCACCTGGTAGTCGTCGGTGATCTGACGCATCGCCTTGAGGAGGTCACCGGCTCCATCGTGCTCGCTCTCCAGCTCCTCGATTCCCTGGGCGATCGATCCGTTCGTCCTGCCGGCCAGCAAAGCGGCGATGGCGGGGAAGATCACCTCTTCCTCCTTGCGCAGGTGCGCCTCGAGCTCTTCCTTAAGCAGAAGGAACTTCTCCTGCAGCGGCATGAGCAGATCGCCGTATTTCTCTCCATGGACCTGGTTGACCAGGGCGAGCATCTCCTGCAGGCGTGGCAGCTCGGCGCGGGTGTACACATGGTGGGTCTGTACAATATGCTGCATCAGCTCGTCGAGCGGTGCGTGTACCCAGCGGCCCTCGCTCTCCGGCGTGCCGGCCGCCTGGGTGATCGCGGCCTTGAGCACGGCAACCACCCTCTCGACCGGCATTCCGGCACTCTGCGACGCCTCCGCCAGGGTGCGGTTGCCGCCGCAGCAGTAGTCGATGCCGAGTGCCTCCAGCGTGCGCAGCACGGCAGGGTAGTGCGCTGCGACCTCGCTCACCTTGGTCTCGGGGGTCAGATCAGGCTCAGCCATCCCGGCCTCCTCTCGCTCATCAGGGCGCCGCGAGCCGCCACGCCCGGTTGCGATAGCCTCATGTCTCTACCTCTATAGATACCCCGTTTGAGGCGCAGATATTGGGGGCGCGTGCTTGCGAGAGGGATCCGGGCGTTGGGGGAGTGTACTGTTGCCAGGCGCGCTCTGGCTGGAAGCATGGGGCCGGACGGCGTGGGTGAGGGCCGGGCGCGGGCTCAGCGCGCAAAAACGAAACGCGCCTGCGTCCCCGGCGGGAAAACAGGCGCGATCTGCTATCACTCTGATGAGGTGGTCGGGGCGGCGAGATTCGAACTCGCGACCTCATGTTCCCAAAACATGCGCGCTAACCAGACTGCGCTACGCCCCGACACGATGGCATTCTAGCAGATGCGGCCAGGAAATGTCAACCGCAGGATCGCCTCGTGGTGGTCGTCTCGTGCCCGAAGGGATCGCCAAATCCAGGATATCCGCACTCCCATCCGCGCCCATCTCCTTCATCCGTGGGATTGATGCTGGCCCGGGATGCCAGAACGGCTCTACCGGCAGGAAGACGCGGCCGGCTCGGAAAACGATCCGGAGGGCGCGACTGGCCAGAGCGGTGGAAACGCCACTGCGCCCGGAAAGGGACCGCGCATGATTCTCTACATCGTCACCGAGAAGAGGGAGAAGTACGAGCGGAATGGGGACCATGCCCAGAAGCTCAAGCTGGAGAAGATCAGCAAGCAGCCTTGCCTGGTGCAGTTCTACGAGGATGTCACCCTGGAGATGGTGAAGCGCCTTGGGGTCCAAGCCGTCGTCTTCAGCGGCTACTCGACCCCTCTGCAGGAGCACCGCCTGGAGAGCTTCCAGGGCATTTACGAGTTGGTTCGCCAGGGCGACGTGCCGATGCTCGGGCTCTGCGGCGGGCACCAGCTGATCTGCGAGCTGTGGGCCGAGCACAACGACCAGGGCCTCACCCGCATGGAGGGCTACCCGATCCGCAAGCTGCGCCCCGGAGAGCCGGATCACCACGCGGCGTATCACCCCGGCTGGTTTAAGGAGTGGGGCTTCTATCCTATCCGTATCGTGCGCCAAGATCCCCTGTTCGATGGTCTTGAAGATGGCTTCATGGCGTGCGAGTACCACCAGAAGGAGGTAAAAGAGCTTCCGCGCGACTTTGTGCTCCTGGCCAGCACGGAGGCAGTGCGTATCCAGGCAGTTCGCCACGTCTCCCGCCCCATCTATGGCACCCAATTCCATCCCGAGAACTATACCGATTACTATCCGGCGGGCCGGCGCATCCTGGAGAACTTCTTCCGTATTGCGGGAGTTCTGTAACCTGGAAGCCGAGAGCACGCCGCGGGAGCCCGTGCCTGACGGTCTAGCGCCCGAGCCGCAGGGAGAGCGGCGGTGATGCCGAATCTGAGAGTGGAGGAGGGAAACCCCGAATGAAGGATGAGGCTTCGGATGCGCCGCTCACCTATGCGGCTAGCGGTGTCGACTATGACCTGATGGATCCGTTCAAGCGGATGGCTCAGCAGGCTGCTCGGGCTACCGCCGGCAACCTGGCGCACTTCGGGTTCCAGGAAGTGGCGGCCAGCCGTGGAGAGAGCGCTTACCTGATCGAGGCGCCTGATGCCTACCTCGCGCATGTCGAGGAGGGCCTGGGCACCAAGAACCTGGTCGCCGACGCCATGTACCGCCTCACCGGGCGTACCTTCTATGATCATATTGGCCAGGACACGGTGGCGATGATCGTCAACGACCTGATCACCGTGGGCGCCATGCCGGTCTCCATCGCCATGCATCTCGCTGTCGGCACCTCTGAGTGGTTTGCTGATACGCAGCGCGTTGCCGACCTGGTGCGAGGCTTCCAACACGCGTGCAACCTCTCGCGTGCCGTCTGGGGAGGCGGCGAGACGCCGACTCTGCGGAAGATCGTCGCGCCGGACACAGCCGTCCTGGCCGGATCCGCGATGGGGATCATTCGTCCGAAGGAGCGCCTGATCCGCGCTAACCTCGCGGAGGGCGACGTGATCCTCTTCCTCGCCGCATCCGGCATCCACGCCAATGGCCTCACCCTAGCGCAGCGGATTGCCGAGCGGCTTCCCCAGGGCTACCTGACCCCCCTCCCGGATGGCCGGCCATATGGCGAGGCACTCCTCGATCCAACCCCCATCTATGTGCCCGTGCTCGATGACCTCCTCTCGGCGGGCATCGTGCCCCACTACACGGCCAACGTCACCGGCCACGGGTGGCGCAAGCTGATGCGCGCCAGCGAGCCGTTCGTTTACGTCATCGACCGCATCCCGGAGCCGCCGCCGATCTTTCCTTTCATGCAGGAGCACGGCCCGATCACCGATGAGGAGGCCTACGGCAATCTCAACATGGGCGCTGGTTTCGCGCTCTACCTGGCTCCCGAGCACGTGGAGCAGGCCCAGGCGATTGCCGAGAGCCACGGCATCGGCACGCTTGTCGCCGGCACCGTCGAGAAGCGCGGCGATGATAAGCGCGTTGTCATCCGCCCCAAGGGGATTGAATACGCAGGCGAGACGCTGGGGGTGCGCTAGAGGGAGTGCTTCGGCCCTGCTGCGCGTTACGCAGGCCACCTGTTCAGCTGGCCTGCCCGCGGCCAGGGGACGCCATCGCCTTCGATAGACTGGTTGGGGTAGGAGATCCAGAGTGAATGGCGAACTCCGCTCATAAGAGTTCGCCACAGACCCCTGGTCGGACGGCACAGCCGGCGTGTGCGAGCGCTAGCGTCGAGGGGAACCGCGCAACGTCTATTCCCAAGACGCCCCCGCGACGTTATGCAGATCCCTCGGGCCCACGAACCGGGCGATCTGGTTGTGGTCGTATCGGCCGGCGCTGGTGTGGCGAGTAAGGGTAGAGCTCCCCCACCCACCCCGCATCATGGGAGCGCCCATAGGGGAATCGAAGACAAGAGATGCCCACCAGGCGAATCCTGGTCGTTGAGGACGAACTAAATGTTCGGCTCACCCTGGCACAGATGCTGCGGCTTTCGGGCTACGAGGTGCTCGAAGCGGCCACCGGAGATGACGCGATCGCGCTGGCGCGCGGTAC
>JAAZEM010000177.1 GCA_012512265.1 Armatimonadota bacterium
CCACGAGACCACGCTGACGATGGATCTGGGTGCGCTCCGCCTGGATGCGCAGAGCGTGCGCGCGGTGGATCTCGTCTCAGGCACGGCGATCCCGCTGGCGATCCAGGGCCAGACGGCAGTTGCCCGGCTGAGCGTGCCGGCGGATGGCGTCCTGGCCATTCAGGTGGCGAAGCCCGCGGCAGCCGCGGGCTGGCGCGTGGCGCAATCGATCGAAACCCTGGACCGCGGAATCCAGATGCGCGCTATCGACGCGGAGAAGCCTGCCATCCCGGTGCATTGGCGCTACAGCGGCCAGATCACCCGCGAGAGTGAGGGCACGGACCATTGCGTCGTCCTTGTCGCGGATGGCAAGCGCGACACGACTATCCGGCAATGGGCGATGCTCTTCCAACCGGAGCCGAGGGGGGTGAAACTGCGGGTTCGCGCCGCGGCTACGGGCGTGCAGGATGGCGATGATGCCCGCATCCGCTGCCAGCTGGCCTGGGTGACGCGGAGCTTCACGCACTACGAGAACGTCACCTTCGACTTGCCGGGCGGCACCTACGACTGGCGCGACTTCGAGTTCCCGATCCGGTGCGAACAACCCCTGCGCGCGATCCAGCTCTTCGCATCGCTGGGGGGCAAGAGCGCGGAGGCCCGCCTGCGGATCGCGTCGATCTCTCTTTCCGACGCGGTGCGCGACGAGTACGTGGTCGATGGCGGCTTCGACGAGTGGTACGAGCCGCAGCCGAAGGAGCTTCGCCCGCGCGTGGAGCAGCAGGTCTCGGAGATACGGGAGGGCCTGGTCCAGCTCAGGAAGAGCACCGGGCAGCTCTCCACGCCTGCGGCCCGGCAGGCGCTCTCTTCCGTGCTCGGGAAGTGCCGATCACTGCGCGAGATGATCGCGCGCGAGAAGGCGGAGAACGGCTGCCGACGCGTGCTCCGCGATCTGGAGACGGTTGAGGGGCACCTGGGACCGGTGGCGCTGATAGCGTATGGGGTGGCACCGCCCGTGATGAGTGGTCCGAGCACCGCTGTTCCGGGCGACACCGTGCGCCTCTCGTTCCCGGTGAAGGCGGCGGCGGGTGTGCCGGTACGCCGTTCCTTCGCGGCGCCGGGTGCCACGGTGGTGGCTCGCCCGGGCGGCGCAGCGCTCACTCTCCCTCGCGACGCGGAGATCGGCAGCGTGATCGAGGTGAAGGGCGCGCTTCACGTGGGCAAGCCGGGCGCAGAAGCGGTGGTCACCTCATCCCACAGGGTGGCCGTCATCGCGCCGCTGGAGCTGGCGCTCGAAAACCACGGCTTCGACCCGGAGGCCGGCACGGCGCGCCTGCGGGCCACGGTGCGCAACCACCGGGCGCAGAGCGCGCGCGTTGAGCTGGCGGCGCAGGCGCCGTCCGGCTGGAAGGTGACCGGGGCCGGGCCACTTTCGGTTCCCGCCTCGGCGGAGCGCTCGGTTGAGCTGCGCCTGGCGCCAGAGGGCGCGAGCGCCGCCGGGATGGTGGACGTGAACGTTACCGCGACGGCTGGCGCCGACCGGTGCAGCGCGCGCGCCTTCCTCCTCCACATCCCCAAGGAAGCGAACCTGCTCAAAAATGCCGGGTTCGAGGAGGGGAACACCGGCTGGTCGGCCAGAGCGGAGCAGATCGACCAGACAGTGGCGCGAAGCGGCAAGGCGTCGCTGAAACTGGAGAACCGCGTCGTTGGCCAGACCCAGGTGGGCCAGTCGGTGACGCTCAATCAGAAGGCACCATGCCCCATCCTGGTGCAGGTGTCGTCGCGCGCGCTCAACGTGAGCGGCGAGAAGGGCAAGGGCTACGCGCTCTACGTCGATATCTACTACACCGATGGCACCCCGCTCTACGGGCAGACGTTCGACTTCCAGACGGGCACCACGGAGTGGCAGTTCGGCCAGGTGTACATCGAACCGGCCAAGCCGGTCCGGGTGGTCAACGTTTACCTGCTCCTCCGGGGCAAGAGCGGCACCGTATGGTTCGATGACGTTGCGGTGATGGAGGACCTACGGCGCAAGGGGAACGTGGCGCGCGAAGCCCAGGTGACCGTAGACAGCAGCTTCAGCGGCTACGACTCGAGCCCGGTGAACGACGGCGTGACCGTGGGCGAGGGCCTGCATTGGACGAAAGAAGCGTGGGCCTCCGCCGAAGAGGCGCGACCGCACTTCATCGAGCTGCGGTTCAAGGAACCGAGGAGCATCGCGCGTGCGCTCGTTTACTGGTCGCTTGATGGGGGCGTGGCGCGGACCTCGCGCGAGATCGCGGTGGAGATCCCGGAGGGCGATGGTTGGAAGCGCGTGGCGCTTGTGAAGCCAGGCGCGCCGGAGCCAGTGACGGAGATCCGGTTCGCGCAGCCGGTCCAGTCCGAACGCTTCCGGTTCGTCCAGCCGATGGGTGCTGGCCCCCAGGGCCGGCCCAACCTGATGTGGGTGCGCGAGGTGGAGCTCTTCCCCGAGTCCACCGCGCGCTAGCCCGTATTATTCTCTGGTGGATGCTTCGGGCTAGAGTTCGGATGGAGCGGGCTGCCGGTGGCGCTCAGGCCCTGGTTGCCCGCTCCTCGGCTGAAGTCGCATCCTCATATTCGAACCGGGAGTTACTGTGTCCAGCCGGATTCCTTCTCTCGATCTCAGGGAAGTGAGTGGGGAGTCTTTGATGTCCTATCGCATCAGTTGGTTTCTAGCCGCGTGTTTGGCCATCCTCTGCGGAGCGCCCCTCGTAGCGGCGCCGGCCGAGGTGCCCCTGAAAAATCCCTCCTTCGAGGAGGGTGTGGATCAAAGAGGCACTCCCCTGGGTTGGCAGCGCTATGGGGGCGGTGGCCAGGGCCAGCGCCTCTCGGTGGTGGACGTGCCCGGCGGGGGGAAGGCGCTGCTGATCGAGGATGGCGACCCGAACGCGGAGATCGGGATCACCCAGACGGCGCCTGCGCGCCCGGAGGAGGTCTACCGGGCGTCGGTGCGCGTTGGGCGCGTCGCCGGAGCGGATGCCGCCGGTGCCTACCTGCAGCTGCGGTTTCTCCCCTCTCAGAAGTTCGTGCAGGTGGCCTTGATGCCAGGCGAGGGCATGGCGTTCCGCGAGGTGAGCGCCACGATGCAGGCTCCCGCTGGCACCACCGGGCTGATGCTCTATCTCTACACGCACAAGGCCCCCACTCCGAAGGTGATAGTGGATGATGTGAAGGTGGAATCTGGCGTTGAATTGCCTGCTGACGCGGTCATTCCCGAGCCGGTTGTGCCGGTCTATGACCGCCTGAAAGAGCTCCACCTGCGCACCGATCTGGTGCGCGGGGGACAGCCCGCGATCACAATTGCCGCGCCATCGCGCTACCGGGCCGAGGCCGGCGCGATCCAGGCCGCGATCCGCGAGGTGACGGGAGTCACGGTGCCGGTCGTCTCGGATGCGGCGCCCGAGGCGGCGGTGCCGCTCAAGGGCCACCTCATCCTCCTCGGGAATCGCTCCACCAACCGGGCGATCTCCGCGCTTTACGACCGCGCCTACACCTTTCTCGACCTGAAGTATCCGGGTCTGGGCGGCTACGTGGTCCGCTCGCTGCACAGCCCGTTTGGCGATGGCCGGAACGTCCTCTTCGCCGGCGGGAGCGATGACGAGGGCGTGCGCCGTGCTGCAGAGGCGCTCGCGGCGAAGCTGCGCGCTGCCGGGGGGAAGCAGGGCGAGCTCTCGGTGGGCTGGCTGATGGAGATCCGGCTTGGGCGCGGGCTGTCGCTCCCGAAAGACGTGCGCCAGATGGAGCTCTGGGAAGCCTCGCGGATGTATGGCTCTTCCGGCTACTTCGGCTGGAACATCCTCAGCAAGCTGATGGCCGCCTACTACATGACCGGCGAGGAGTGGTGCCTTCGCGAGTTCCTGCGCTACGCCTTCCCGGACGCGCGCGCTATCAAAGAGCTCGAGGAGTGGGATGGCGAGCGCGTTGAGAACAAGAGCGCGCCTCTCAGCGGCCCCTACCACTACTCCGCGCACATGATGATCCTCCTGTGGGATCTCATCGAGGAGAGCCCACTCCTCACGGATGCCGACCGGCTGCGGATCACCAACGCCTTCGCGAAGCAGCTTCCCCATCGCGTCGTCGAGGGCGTCTATGCCGCGACCTCGCTCCCGGCCTACGTGGGCGACCGGCATCGAGACTGGTCCGCCGTCTCGCTCTACTGCCTGGGCCGTTACTTTCAGAAGGACTACCCCAGCCCCGTCTGGGAGCGGTGCATCACTGCCACCCACCAGTACTTTAGCGCGCTGCGCGATCACCACTGGATGGCGGGGATGAACGACCACCTCTTCTGGTACACGTCGTTCTACGATCCGATGCTCAACTACATGATCCTCAGCGGCGACCGGACCGCCGTGGAGAACGGGAACCTGGTCAAGGCGCTGCGCACCCAGGAGATCCTTTCCACCGGGTTGGACGCGGATTGGGGCCTGAAGGCGTCGTCGCTCTCCTTCCTCAACAAGACGGCCTACCTGACGGGCGACGGACGCTGGCTCTACTATCGCGAGCGCACCGGGCTCGACACCGATTGCTTCCGCCTGGGGCAATCGTTCTGGCCGGGCGACGAGCTGAAGCCCCAGGCGCCGGAGGATCTCGTGGGTCGGTGGACGATCCAGGCGATGCCGAAGCCGATGTGGCTTCAGCGAGCGAGTGGCATTCCGCTGGAGCAATCGTTCCGCTGGGGAAGCTACCGAAGCACCCTGGGCCCCGATGGCGACCTGGTGATGATCAAGGGGTATAACGGCGCGGGCCGTCTCCCATATCACACCTGCGTCCTGATGGAGCTGCGCCTGAACGGCATGACGCTCCTTCAGGGCTACCGAAACCAGATCCTTTCGAGCGCCGATGGCATGGTCGAGCCCCAGGTCCCCCTCGATGGCGCGCTGCTTCATCACGGAGTCCTCGGCCAGACGGCCAGCGTCGTGCTGGAGGTGCCGCGGCTCCCCTTCAACCGGTGGCGACGCTCGCTTGCGCAGCGCGTCGGGCACTACGCGCTCATCGTGGATGACCTCACCTTCCGCACCGACAGCGACAACATGAAGCTGGAGGTGAGCTGGGAGATGCCCGGGGCGAAGTGGGATCCAAAGGCGGGAGTGGTACGCGTGCCCAGAAAGGCGGGCGTCGGACTGCCCCCCGGGTGGATGCACCTCCCCGCGCTCCGGAGCGAGAAAGTGGCGTGCGGGCCAGGAACGCCGCAGGAGCTGCTCTCGCGCCTGCACGACCTGGGAATCCTCCTGCTGAAGGCTCCGGGGCCCGGCACGTGGGTCGAGACCTCCTTCACGCTGGCGAAGCCGTTCCGAGGCGAGGTGTATGTGGACCTTCTCAACTACCGTGACCGGGGGCAGATCTGCTTCCTGCTGGACGGGCGCCCGGTGGGCAGCGAGGTGGACCACTACGACCTGGGTGCGGTGCCCGCGCAGGTTTCGCTGGGCACGCACGCGCTCGCGGCTGGCGAGCATGTGTTGCGCGTGGAGGTGACCGGAAAGCGCGCAGAGGCGACAAGGCATTACGTGGGCCTCGTTGGCGTCTCTCTCCGCCCGGAGGGCGCACCGGCGCAATCGACCTCCGCGGTGTATGAACTGCGTTCCTCCGAGCCGCTGCCCTTCACCCGCCGCGACGACGCACTGGTGATGGAGTGGCGGGGCCCGGTGCGCGATGGAGGCCGGCGCTTCTTCTTCCACCTGTTGGGATGCAACCCGGATGGCTCTGAAGAGGGGCTGGCGTGCGCGCGGATCGCGGAGAACGCCGCGGCCCTGGCGCTTCCCGAGCCTGCGCTCGCTGTTGCCGGGAGCTACGGCGGCTGTGAGGGGGAGCTGGTGATCCTGGCCTATACCCATCTTTACGCGCGCGCGGCGCGGCGCGTCGGGCTGAAGGCACCGCTCCTCGCCGCCGACCAGCCGGTGGATATCGATTGGGATTTCGCCACGGGCGAGCTCCACGTTGAGGCCGGCACCGGGGCGACCGTGCGCCTGGCCCTGGCGCCCGGGCGCGTGCTCCTCGATGGGAAGCCCGTCTCGGGCCAGGCGGACGCGGATGGCCTCCTTGCCGTCCGGCTTCCCGCCGGACGGCATCTCGTGCAGGGGGCGCGGCCCCGAACGGATTTGAGCGCCGGGCTGGCTACGCTTCTCGCCGAGGCCCGGCGGCAGCGCGCGGTGCTCGTCGCGGCGTCGGCGGCGCCGGGCCCGAAGGCTCCGGAGTGGCCGCCGGCGGCGCGGGCGCGCGTCTCCGGCAAGCCAGGCAGTTCGGCCGTGGTGCCCGCACCGGATGGCCCGCTCCTCTGCGTGGCTGTGGAGAAGGCGATTCACCTGCTCGGTCCGGATGGCAAAGAGGCCGCCCGGTTCGAGGCGGATGCCGAGGTCCGCGTCGTCCACTGGTGGCCGGAGGCGAAGCTGCTCCTCGCCGGGTGCGTGGATGAGAAAGTGATCGCCTTCGACCTGCGCGGGCAGCGCCGGTGGGTCTTCACCTCCGAGATGGACCGCGCGGTGTATGAGGCGGGGAAGCAGTACTGGTTCAAGAGCGCGCATCCGGGCATATACGGGCTTTCCACCGGGCGCTTTGTGGACGGCCAGAGCCAGTGCTTCGTTGGCAGCGCATGCACCCTGGAGATCCTCGATATGGAGGGGAAGTTGGTCAAGCGCCTGCCAACCTTCTGGGGGCCGGGCCGGCAGTTCCTGCTCCTGGACGCGCCGGATGGCAGCCGCAACCTCCTCATCGCGCGCTGGCGCAACGACAGTGCGGCGATGGCGATTGTCAACAGCAAGACGTTGACGCGCACCGGCACCGGATTCTACGGGGTGCCGGACGGGCATACCTTCATCGGCGGTTGGGACTGCCAGAATCGCGAAGACAACTACGTCATCGACCTGGATGGCGACGGCAAGGTGGAAGTGGTCAGCGCGATCAACGGCACGTGGAATCGCGTCACGGTGTGGAACGCGGCGGGCGAGCCGCTGTATAACGCCCAGTTCGGGCCGGGCAACACCGCGCCGCGCGCCAATCTGCGCGGCATGGACGTGGCCGACCTGAACGGTGATGGCCGGCGCGAGATCATCGTGGGCACCTCGGGCGGGCTCGTGGTCGCCCTGGACCACCAGTGCTGGAAGGTGTGGTCGCGCGCTCTGCCCAGCCCGCCGGTGGTTCTCCGCCACGTGACGGCTTCCGGCAAGCCGTGGATCATCGCGGGCACCGAGGATGGCGGCGTGATGCTCCTCAACGGCGAGGGCCAGATCGTTCGCCAGGGCCGTGTTGATGGGCGTCCGGCGCTGCTTCAGGTGCTTGAGACTCCCCAGGGCCCGCTCGCGCTACTGGTCACCGAGACGGGCAACGCGGCGGGCTTCCAGATCGGAGGCTGAGGGCTACTCTGAGGCCAAGGGATCGCTACCGCCCCCGGTCATCCCGGGGGCGGTAGTGCTAGCCCGAAGTATTCATCAGAATGCTTCAAAGGAAGACTCTTCCTGGTGGCACGCCGTTGCCGCCACAAGCGCCCGGCGGCAGAGTGTTTTTCGGGGGCAATGCCCACGAACCCGCTGGGATTCCGAGATAAGGAGAGTGCCGCGCACGTGCGGAGCTCGAAGCTCCGCGCTGCTTGTGAGCGAAGCCCTGCCGGGCTGGGTAGGGGATACTCCCAGACGTTGCAAAACGGCGGTGGCTGGGAGGGGAAGCCCTGAAAGGGCTTTGCCGGAAAGCAGCGCGGTGCTTTTAGCGCCGCGCGCCGGGTTGCGCGCTGCATCCGAGGCTTCGG
>JAAZEM010000178.1 GCA_012512265.1 Armatimonadota bacterium
GCATGGGGATTCTCCCGCTCCAGTACCGCCCCGGAGAGAACGCCGAGACGCTCGGGCTGACCGGGCGCGAGGTCTTCGATATCGAGGGTCTGGGCGAAGCCGTGGCCAGTGGTTTCGCTGGCGTGCGTGAGTTGCGCGTCCGCGCCGTCTCGCCCGACGGCGGGAGCGTGGAGTTCACCGCCATTGCCCGGATCGATACCCCCCAGGAGTGCCTCTACTACCAGCATGGCGGCATCCTCGCCTACGTGCTCCGGCAGCTTCTGAAGGAGTAACTACGTCGCGGCCCCCGTGGCGGTACCGCCACAGGGGCCGCGCCCGTCCCATCCACTCCGAACGCGTGCGTGATGCCAGCCGGCTTCCGCGCATTCACCGGCGTGGCTTGCGTGCGCGGGCGGTCTGTGCCGGCTCCTCCGCGGCTCGGGCGTCGTCCTCGTCCGGCAGCTCTCGCTCAATGCGCAGCCCGCCATCCTCCGCGTCCTCCAGAGTGCGCGCCACCGAGCTCCAACGGTCGTACGGAAAACGAATCTGCCAGGCAAACGCCCGGCCACGCGGAGTCACATAGACCGCCATCGCCTCGTCCAGGGCACGCGCCTTGGATGTCGCCTTCAGCGAGCAGATCAACTCCAAGGCGGTGTCGCGGTTCTCCACGTAAGCAATCGCCTCTCGCGTGTTCAGGCGCCACATCGCATTCACAAGCGTGACTTCCCCTCAAGATAGCATCTGGTTGAACAGTCCGATTATAGCAAACGCATGTATGCCTGTCAACCTCAGTACCGGAAGATCGCCCCATCGGGGTCCTCCGCCGGTGCATCCCGTGTGGCCCAATTACCAAGCCGAAGGGGTGGCACAACACAGCCCATCGGTGATACCACGGATGAAAGGGCCCCACACGGATGGGCCGCGCGGGCAGCAGGAGCAACTGCCTAAGGCAGGCACTCGCGGATAGCCGGCGGCTCTCGCCAACGAGGCAAAACGACATCATCGGTGTCCGCCCCCTCATCCGTGGTATCGCTGCCGGCGTGGGGCAGAAAACCCCGCGTTTGACCTGGGGCAGGAGTGCGCCTTCGGGGGTGCGAACTGATATTGATGTGAGCGTGTGGCATGTCGCCGTGGGAACCCCGCCTTGTGTCACAGCGGATGCGCCAGTGCGCAGGCAGGAGTAGCCTGCTGCACTCGCAGTATCGCCATACAGGAGGGACAAAGAGTGAAGGTAGATCCGAGCATCTTCAAGGCCTACGATATCCGGGGCATCGTGCCCGAGCAGTTGGACGAGGAGATCGCCTACAAGATCGGGCGGGCGTTCGTGCGTGTCGTCAACGCCCAGCAGGTGGTCGTAGGAAGAGACATGCGTGTCTCCGGCCCGATGCTCTTTGATGCCCTCGCGCGCGGGATCACCGACGAGGGCGCCCATGTGCTGGACATTGGCCTCTCCGCCACGGACATCTACTACTATGCGTGCGCGACGACTGCTTCCCCGGGCGTCATGATCACGGCATCGCACAACCCAAAGGAGTACAACGGCTTCAAGATGGTCCGAGAGATGCCCTACCTCCTGAGCGGCGACGCGGGCATCCAGGATATCCGCCGGTTGGTTGAAGCCGACGAGTTTGGCGCGCCCGCGAAAACACGCGGGCAGATCCGGACCATGGACGTGCGCGAGGGCTTCGTCGCCAAGGTGCTTTCGCTCATCGATGTGGAGGCGTTGCGCCCCCTCAAGGTCATCATCGATGCCGGCAACGGCATGGGCGGGGTGATGGCCGAAGCGGTCTACCAGCATCTGCCGGTGGAACTGGTCCGCCTCTACTTCGAGCCGGATGGCACCTTCCCCAACCACGGCGGCGATCCCTTACTCCCGGAGAACCGGCGCGAGCTGGAAAAGCGCGTGGTGGCAGAGGGCGCGCATTGCGGTTTCGCCTTCGATGGCGATGCCGACCGCTTCTTCTCCGTAGACGACCGCGGGAAGTTCGTTCCGGGCGATTTCATGACGGCGCTTCTGGCGCGCGAGTTCCTGGCGGACCATCCGGGCGCCAAGATCATCTACGACCTCCGGGCTTCGCATGCCGTGCCCAACATGGTCCGGGAGGCCGGCGGAGTGCCCCTCATGAACCGTGTCGGGCACGCCTTCATCAAGAAGCGGATGAAGGACGAGGATGCCATCTTCGCCGGTGAGGTGACCGGGCACTACTACTTCCGCGATTTCTTCTATGCCGACTCTGGAATCATCCCCTCGCTGAAGGTGATGGAGATGCTCTCGCGGCACCAGTGCAAGCTCTCGGCGCTGCTGGAGCCCCTGGAAGCGAAGTACTTCATCTCGGGCGAGATCAACGTGCCGGTAGAGAACGCCGCCGCGAAGCTGCAGCGGTTGAAGGAGCGCTATGCCGATGCCACCCTCCTGGAGATGGATGGCCTCTCGGTGGAGTATCCCGACTGGCACTTCAACGTGCGCCCCAGCAACACCGAGCCGCTCCTCCGGCTCAACCTGGAGGCGCGCACCCCGGAGATGATGGCGAAAAAGCGCGACGAGGTACTGGAGATCATCAAGGGATAACGGGAGCGCCCCGACCGGTCCTCACCCGGCTTCTCGCCGGCAGGCCCGGTTGATCGCGAGGCAAATCCTCCCCCGCTCGACTATTCTGCCCCCGTGGCCGGGCTATCTGAACGGTGGGGCGCCCGATGAGCATCCAGGCGCCACCGCCTGGCAGTCCGGCCACGGGAGCGCAAGCCGCGTCCGAAGGGACCCTTCCCCCGGGGGTGCCTCTGCCGCTGGGCCTGGCGTCACGCGCTCCTGGCGCTCGGCCGGCGCCACCAATCGTGTGAACGGAGTTCATCTATGGCTGCTTTTCTGCTCCGCTTTCTCCTGCCGGCGCTCCTCATACTCGGCACGCTCTCGCAAGCCCAGGCGGCCGCGGGAGTGCTCCTCGGCTCGTTCGAGACAGTGGAGGAAGCTGGCGCGTGGGCCGCATCCGGCACCACGATCCAGCGCGTGGAGGAACATGCCACCGATGGGCGGTTTGCTCTGCGTGTCCTCTTCCCCGGCTCTCAACAGGACACCTGGCCCGGGGTGACCTACAGGGTGGTGCCCCCGCAGGATTGGACGCCCTATGCCATGCTGTGCATGGATGTCTACAATCCGGGGCAGGACTCGGTCACCCTCTCCCTGCGCATTGACGACGCGGCGGGGAAATCGGCCTTCGCGACCGCGGCGGCCAAGCCCGGCCAGCAAACGCTGGAGTTCGCGCTCGACGGAGGCGCGATCAACCTCGGTGCCGTCGCTCGCATCTATCCCTATCGCCGCCTGCCGCGCGAGGAGAGCACGCTCTTCATCGACAACGTTCGCCTAATGACACAGGCCGACGTCCTCGCGCAGATCCGCGCCCGGCATACGGAGATCCGCCTGGTGGATACCACGCCCCCACCGGTGCCCACCCGCGAGGATCAGCGCCGTGGCTTTATCGTCTTCGCGCGCAGCATCCTGGACCTGATCTATCCGGCGAGCGTGCCGAAGCCTTACGAAATCGGGCAGCCGATCGAGGCGTTCGCCACCCCGGGCGAGTATGAACCGCTCTCCTTCGGGATCTACGCGCTCGAGGATCTCACCCTCTCCGTCACCTGCCCCGGCCTGCGCGGGCCAAACGGCGCGCGCCTCTCCCCGGAGCAGATCGACGTGCGCTCCATCCGCTGTCTCGACAAGCGGACAACCTATCCGGCCACCGAGTTTATCCACGTGCCAACATTTCTGGAGCGCCGCGAGCAGGTAAGCATTCCCGCGCGTCAGAGCCACCGCTTCTGGCTCACGGTGCACGTGCCCGACGATGCCCAACCTGGGCTCTATACCGGCGAGGTGATCCTTCGCTCCAAGCGGCGCGAGCATGCGGTTCCGATCCGTTTCCGCGTGCTCCCCTTCCGCCTACCAGATCCTCGGGGCGTGGCCTTCGGCATGTACTACACCGGCCAGGGCGTTCAGGATGAGGCCCAGCTCCTCGCCGATCTCCAGGATATGCGCCGGCACGGGATGAACACCGTTGGCCTTTGCTTCGGCATGGATGCGGCCGGGGTGACCTACGAGGATGGCCGCGTGCAGATCGCGTGGGACGGCACGTCGCGCTTCGAGCGCTTCATTGAGGGCTACCGGAAACTCGGGTTTACGGAGCCGCTTCTTCTCCTCGCGGACGTCGCCCAGGCGGTCGCCAGCCGTGGCGGCGTGACACTCGGCAGCGAGGAGTACGCGAAGCGCTACAAGGCGGTTGTGCGCGCGATCACGGAGTATGGCAAGGAGAAGGGGTGGCCGGAGATCATCTGGCAACCGGTGGATGAGCCCGCCTGGCAGGGACAAGAGGAGATGGACCGCTGCCTCTACCTGCTGAAGCTCCTCAAGGAGGCAGGGGTGCGCACCGAGACGGATGGTCCCGGCGATGCATTCCTCGAGGACGTTGCCGGCCCGCATACCGACTTCTGGAACTACAACGGGGGCTTCCCCCACGCCGAAAAGATCAACCAGATCCACAAGCAAGGCGCCTACGTCTGGTACTACAACAACGACGTCGAGGGCTACCGGCCCGAGGTGATGCGCTATGGCGCGGGCTTCCTCCTCTGGAAGACGGGCGCGGACGGCATCTACAACTGGGAATATCGCGGCCAGGGGGGCGCGAGCCTCTATAACGATCTCGACAGCCCGCGCACCGACATGGTCTATTGCTACATCCCAGAGGGGAACGAGACAGGCGGCCCCGCCACCTCCTGGGAAGCGTTCCGGGAAGGCGTCGATGACTACCGTTACATCGCGCTCTTGAAGGATCTGATCGCGCAGGCCCGGCGCTCCGGAAAGGCGGCGGTCCGGCGTGAGGCCGAGCAGGCGGATCGTCTCCTGGCCAATCTGCTCGAATCGATCGATTTCCGCGGGCGCTTGCGCGGCACTGCCGCATGGGCGAGGGCCGAGCGTGACAAGAGCGGAATGAAGACCTTCGAAGGCCCCATGAAGGTACCCAACGGCTGGAGCTTCGACCGCTACGACCGGGCGCGCTGGCAGATTGCCGAGCAGATCCTCCGACTTCGAGCCGCGTTGGGCCTTGGCCATCCGGACGAGGGAGTAGCCTCCAAGCGAGCGGCTGCCCCGAAGCCGAGCCGCGACCCGCTCGCCGCCGCCACCTTCCGGCAAAGCGCCACCACGGTGCAGACACCAAGCTCCGGCGCGCGCCGTGAGCTGACGGTCCGCCCGACGGCCTCCGCCCCGGCCATTGACGGAGACCTCAGCGATGCCTGCTGGGCATCCGCCGCCGTCGCCGATCGCTTCCGCCTTAACGACTCTGGCGTCATAGCCAGCCAGCAGACCATCGCGCGCGTCACCTGCGACTCGCGCTACCTCTATCTCGGGATCGAGTGTCAAGAGGATCTAGTGGAGCGGATCAACGCGCGGGTGACCGAGGATGGGGGCAACGTCTGGGAAGACGACTGCGTGGAGATCTTCCTCGACCCGGATGCCGACAGGAAGAGCTTCTACCAGGTGGTGGTCAACTCGCGCGGCGTGAAGTGGTTCGCCGAGGTCGGCGGCACCCAGAAATGGCAGCCGCAGATCCAGGCAGCCGCGAAGCTGGGCGACCGGCGCTGGTTCGTTGAGGTCGCCATTCCGCTGGAGGATCTGGGCTCCCGCACTGCTGTCTGGGGGTTCAACATCGGTCGCGAGCGCCAGCCAGAGCCGAAAGAGCTGAGCACGTGGTCGGGGCTGCGCGGCAGCTTCCAGCAGCCGTCCGAGTTCGGCAGCCTCCGCTTCGCCGGGAGCTTCTTCGCCCAGGTGGATCTGGGCACAGCCCAATGGGGCAACAACACCGCCCAGGTGCAGATCCGCAACGATCACGACGCGGCCGGCACGTTCCGGATCCGCGCCTATCTGGATGGCCAGGTCGCTGGCGAGACGGCACCCGTCCGCCTCGAGCCCGGCGCCACCGAGAAGCTCGCCCTTTCCTACCGGATCCGGAAGAGCGGAGAGGCCACGCGCCTCACTCTCCGGGTGGTGGATGGCGAGGAGAAGGAGCGCGCCGCCTGGGAGTGCACGCTCACGCCCACCCCGCCAGTGGAAGTTCGTCCGGTCTCCGATCTCTACTACACGACCGACGCCTACCTCCCCCTGGAAGTGGAGCTCCGCGCCGCCGCCGAGACGCTTGCCCAGTCGCGCCTGCGCGTGGAGGTGCTTGCTGGAAACAAGCGCGTGCTCCCCATCGTGGAAGTGCCGCAGCTAGAGGGAAGTAGCGGATGGGTGGTGTTACGCGCCGCCGGCCTTGGGCCAGGCGCCTACCGCGTGCGCACCACGCTGATCACCGGTGATGGGCAACGGGTGGACGCAGGCACGCACTCGTTCCAGCGGATCCCTAGCCCCTACTGAGGGGCTTCGCGGAAGACCGCCGGATATGTAGCGAGGCGCCCCGTCTCTTCGAGACGGGGCGCCTCGCTACGTTACTGGAGCGGCGTCACACCCCCAGGATCGCGCGGTAGAGGAAGATCGCAGGGCCCCGGATGATGGCTCCGACCATGCCGGTGATCAACAGCAGGACCAGCATCAGCAATCCGAACTTGTCGAACACCCTGGCCACCGTGATTGCCGTCTGGCTGGGCAGCAAGCCGAGGAGTACCTTCGAGCCATCGAGGGGTGGCACGGGGATCAGATTGAAGAGGGCAAGCGCCAGATTCAGCCAGATCAGCTGCTGCATCACCCCCGCGAAGCCATCGGCGCCCAGTTGGAGCAAGCCGGTGCGAAAGCCGACGACGCCGATCAACAGTGCCAGCAGGATGTTGGACGCCGGTCCGGCGGCAGAGACGAACAGCGAGCCCCAGCGCGGACTGCGAAAGTTGTAGGGGTTCACCGGAACCGGCTTTCCCCACCCAAACCCACCGAGGAGGATCAGAATAGTGCCAAGGGGATCCAGGTGCTTGAACGGATCGAGGGTCACCCGGCCCATGGAAGCGGCTGTATCGTCGCCGGCCCAACGAGCCGCCCAGGCATGGGCGAACTCGTGAATGGGGATGGCGATCATCAGCGCGAGGCCCAGAAAGGCCCATTCCGCCACCGTTCGCTCAAAGAGATGATCTAGCACACTTGCTCCTTATCCAGTTGCCGGGGCCACAAGCTCCTTCAGCCGCTCCTGTGCATACTCCGTCTCCGCCTCCACCGAGGGGAGTTCCCCATCGAGACGGCGGTCCAGGATCTCGCGCACCACCGTGCCGACGAGGGGGCCGCGCGGGTATCCGAGCGCGATCAGGTGATCGCCATTCAGGCGCGGGCGCACGTGCCGCAACTCGCGCAAATAGAGTGCCACGCGGTCGCGTGCCTGCTCGCTTCCCTGGACGATCACCGCAAGGAGCAACGCTTCCACGGGAAGGTCCCGGCAGGCCCAATACACCTCGCTGGCGCGCACGCCCATCTGACCCGGGGCATGCCACGGCTGCTCCAACACGGCGCAGAGCCGGGGCAATGCGAAGAGCGCCGCGCGCACGATCTCCCGGTGACGGGCCCGCAGGTGCAGGCGAGTCTCCATGAAGCGCGTTGCCGATTCCACCCCTAACGGCGCCAGCAGGATGGCGAACAACACGAGCCACCTCTCGATGCGGGCTCGGCACCCCAAATCATTATACCATGCGATCGTCGGATCCGCCCGTTGGAGGCGCTCGCGCGTTTCGCGCGTCAACTCCAATCCAGGCCAAAGCGCGGGGAATAGTCCGAGTTCATCCCACCGCTCAATGGCCAGCAAGGCGCGCTGCTCCTGGAGGGTTAGCACCACTTCCTTGCGCAACCGCGCCGGCGAGAGCCGGGCAACAACGTGGTGCTCGATGGCAGTGCGGGCGAGCCGCTCCGTGCCCGGGGCGAAGCGAAAGCCGTAGCGAGCCTCGAAGCGCACGCCGCGGAAGAGGCGCGTGGGGTCTTCGATAAAGCTCAAGGAGTGCAGGACGCGCACCCGGCCGGCGCGCAGGTCGCGCCGGCCGCGAAAGGGATCCACCAGGCGGCCGCGGGCGTAGGCGTTGAGCTGGATCGCCATCGCGTTGAATGTGAAGTCACGTCGGGCCAGGTCATCCCGCAGCGACGAGTGCTCGACAACAGGAAGCGCCGCGGGTTGTTCGTACAGCTCCGTGCGCGTGCTCGCCACATCGACGCGGAATCCATCGGGGAGCGTGAGCACCGCCGTGCCAAACCGATGGTGGAGCGCGGCATCGGCATCCAGGCGGTCGGCCAGGGCGCGGGCAAAATCGATCCCATCGCCCTCCACCACCAGATCCACATCCAGGTTCTCCACCCCGATCAGGAGGTCTCGCACGAACCCACCCACGGCAAAGACGTGGACGCCCAGCTCATCCCCTGTCTCGCCCACGCGAAGGAGGATATCGTGGACACGTCCTGGCAAGCGCCTGGCCAGGAGGTCCGCCACGACCGCCGGCGATAGACTCTCCTGCCCCCCGGCCACGCGTCCGCCGCGATGCACCACCGGGAGAGACTGGTGCAGCGAGCGGATCACATCGGTGCGCGTGATGATCCCCACGATCCGCCCCTCGTGCATCACGGGCACGCGCCCGACGCGCTCCTCAATCATCAGGCGCTCGATATCGCGCAACGAGGTGTCCGGCGACACGGGATGTACATCGCGCGACATAAAGGCGAGCACCGGGGCGTGCCCCAGGCGGTGGCGAATCGCCTTATCGATGTCGCGGCGGTCGATGACGCCCACCGGCTGGCCATTCTCCACTACCAGCATCCCACCGATGCCATAGCGCACGAGCGCCCGGTTCACCTCGCTAACGGGCGTATCCGGCGCGACGCTGCGCACCGGCCACGACATGAGGTCGCGTGCCCTTGCCCGTGGCCGGACCACCTGCTGTAGGCTCTCCAAAAGCGCGGCCTCGACCGCAACAGGATCGCCCCCCTTGATGGTGGCGGATGCGGCACGCTCGTGCCCTCCGCCGCCCAACGGTTCGAGCGCGCGCGCCACATCGATTCCCCAGGAGCGAGCGCGCGCCACCACCAGCAGGTTTTCCTGCATGCGCACGAGGACAAAGAGGGCATCGGCACCCTCGGTATCCGCGAGGCGGTGCGCCAGCAGCGCCACTTCATCGACGTAGTGTGGGACCTCGGCCGAAGTGACCGCCACGCGGGCGCCGTTGATGTCGTGGTAGCGGACGTGCGCTAGGAGGTCGTTCATCAACGCGCGCTGGTCGGGCGTCAGGCCACGAATGAGGAAGCCGGAAACGACTTCCAGGTTGGCGCCCTGGCGGAGGAGCCAGGCGACAGCGTCGGCGTCCTGCGGGGTGGTGCTGGGAAAGGTGAGCCCCCCCGTATCCTCGTAGATGCCCAGGAGGAAGAGCGTCGCTTCAAAGGGGGTAACCGGCAAGTCGCGCGCGCGAATCTCCTCGACCAGAATTGTGGTGGTCGCCCCATAGCGCTTGACCACAGCACGCTCCGGGTTGAGATCGCCACTATCCTGGTGATGATCGTAGACGATCACGCGCACATCAGGGCGGAGGGCGACCTTGCCCAGGTCGCCCAACCGTGAAGAGGACTGCGTCTCGACCACCACGAGCGTGGTCACCGCATCCAGGTCTACTTCTTTCAGGCTGCGCAGGTCGAGCAGCTCCTGGTGCAGGCTGAGGAACTCCGCGGCGTTGCGATCGGCGCCGCCGGAGAGCACGGGAAGGGCGTGCGGATAGAGCCGGCTGGCCGCGATCACCGACGCGAGGGCGTCGAAGTCCGCGCCCACATGCGTGGTGATCACGTCCATTGAGCCGGCACTCCCTACTTCGGGCGCGCTAACCGTGCGGGCATCACATCATGCCGCACCAGATCCTCCAGTGTCTGGCGCTCGACGATCACGTCGGCCTGGCCGTTGTGCACCAGCACCACCATCGGATGCGTGAAGCGATTGTAGTTGCTCGCCATCGCGTAGTTGTAGGCGCCGGTTGACTGAACGGCGAGGATGTCGCCAGGCTCCGGGCGCGCCACCCGCACATCCTGGAAGAGCGTGTCCGTCTCGCAATGCTTGCCGGCAACGGTGACGGTGAGATCCGCCGGCTGATTGGCCTTGTTGGCGACGAGCACCTCGTAGACCGCGTCGTAGAGCGCGGGGCGCGGATTGTCGGAGAGGCCGCCATCCACCACCACATAGGTGCGCACGCCAGGGATCTCCTTCACCGGGCCGATGGTGTAGAGGGTCGTTCCAGCCTCGCCGACAATCGAGCGCCCTGGCTCCTGGAGCAGGCGCGGCCGCGGCAGGTTGTGCTCCTTCAGGCAGCGATCCAGCGTGCCAACCACCACATCCGCGTAACTCGCGATCGAGGGGGGTTCGTGGCTGGAGAGGTAGCGAATCCCCAGGCCACCGCCGATATCCAGCTCCTCGGCGACGTAGCCAATATCCTCGCGGAACTGGGCCAGAAGCTCGACAGCGATCTCAATCGCCTGCCGGTGCGCTTCCAGGTCGAGAAGCTGCGAGCCGACGTGGAAATGGATACCGCGCACGTTCAGGTTCGGGTGGGCAATGGCGCGCTCGATGACGCGGGCGGCCTGGCCGTTCGGAACCTCAAAGCCGAACTTGGTATCCACCTGGCCTGTGCGGATGCGAGCGTGGGTGTGCGGATCGATACCCGGAGTGATACGGAACAGCACATCCACCTGCCGATCGCGCTCTTTCGCGAGCGCGATGAGCATCTCCAGCTCCAGCTCATTGTCGACAATGATGCGGTGAACGCGCGCGTCGAGGGCCATCTCCAACTCCGCGCGCGACTTGTTGTTGCCGTGCATGAAGATGCGCTCCGGCGGGAAACCGGCCATCAGGGCAGTGTGTAGCTCCCCTGCCGAAGCCACATCGAGGCACATCTCCTCCTCGGCGAGGAGTGCGCACATCGCCGTGCAGAGAAACGCCTTCCCGGCGTAGATAATATCGTTTTCTGGATACCGGTCAGCAAAAGCGCGCTTGTAGGCCCGGCAGTTCGCGCGCAGCAGCGCCTCATCCATCACATAGAGCGGAGTGCCAAACTCACGTGCCAGCGCCACGGTATCGCAGCCACCGATCTCAAGGTGACCTTGTGCGTTGATGCGTTGTGTGCCCAGTAACACCCTTATCCGACTCCTTCTCGTCGTAGCTACCGCCCTCATCCAGCCGCTCCGTGCCCAAACCAGAGAGAAGGCTGGGATCCATGATGGGAGAGCACGATCAATATGATGGACCAGATGACAAGCCAAGCGGCTCGCCGCCCTCAAGAGCAGATCAAACCCATACGGCTCGCGCAGGGCCGACGCGGCGCACCGCGGCACGGAACGCCCGTAGTCTAACATAAGCCAAGGGGCAGAGTCAAGGCAGGGGTGCCGCACGCGCCGGCGCCGGAGGTGGACGGGGCGCCCTGGCTCGCGCGCGGAGCCGGCAGCTCCGCGCGATGCCTCCGGCTCATGGGATTCCGACATAAGGAATCCGAAGCCTCGGAGGCAGCGCGCAACCCGGCGCGCGGCGATAAATCACCGCGCTGCTTGCGAGCGAAGCCCTGCCGGGCTGGGTTGGGGATACTCCCTGATGTCTCAAAACGGCGGCGGCTGGGAGGAGAAGCCCCGAGGGGCTTTGCCGGAAAGCAGCGCGGAGCTTCGAGCTCCGTGCGTGAGGGCGGCCTTCTCCTTATGTCGGAATCCCAGCTCCAGTATCGCTTCGCGTTGACGCTCCTCCGGTAATCTGCTATACTGAGCGTGGTGGCGCATACCATGCGCCGTGGACAGGTATTGACGCAAAGATGCCCAACTTGGACGCTATCCGGGCTTCCACGCCTGGACGTATCTGCCTCTTCGGGGAGCACCAGGATTTTCTCGGCCTCCCCGTGATCGCAGCCGCTATCGATCGACGCTTCACCATCACCGGCACGGCGATAGACGAGCCCATCTTCCGCCTCCGCATGCCAGACCTGGGTACGGAGGTCGTGATCCCGGTCCCCCAGGGAGAGTTGCCCTACACGAGTGAGCGAGACTACCTCCGCTCTGCACTCAACGTGCTCATGCGGGAGGGCTATCAGATCACCCGGGGCTACGACTGCACTTTCCGCAGCACCATCCCGATCAACGCGGGCACTTCCAGTTCGTCGGCGATGATCCTTACCTGGCTGCGGTTCATCCTCGCCTCACTAGGCGTGCGCGAGTTCGACGGCGAGCGCCTGGCACGGTTCGCCAACTTGGCCGAGGTGCTGGAGTTCGGCGAGCCCGGCGGTATCATGGACCACTTTACCTGCAGCCTGGGCGGCACGCTCTACATTGACTGCCGTGAGCCTGCGCGGTGGGAACGCCTGCCGGCGTTGCCAGATGGCTTCGTGCTGGCCGACTCGCGAACGCGCAAAGAGACCACCGCCGTCCTTGCCCAATCCAAACGCGACGTGCTCACTGGTATCGACACGCTGAAGCGAAAGGTGCCGCAGTTTGACCTTCACCACACTCCGCTGGAGGAAGCCGAGGAGTACCTGAAGATCCTCCCAGAGCACCAGCGGCGGAAGGTGCGCGCCAATCTGGTGGATCGCGACATCCTGCGCGAGGGCTACGCGATGATCAAGAGCGGCTCGATAGATCCCGACCGCTTTGGCGCGCTGCTCACCGAGCACCAGCGGCAGCTCAGCGAGGGCCTGGGCGTCTCGACTCCCAAGCTGGACCGGATGGTCGAAGCCGCCATTGCCGCGGGTGCCAAGGGCGGCAAGCTGAACGGCTCGGGCGGCGGTGGAGCCATGTTCGCCTACGCCCCGGGGTGCCAGGAGGCGGTGGCCGCCGCGCTGGAGGAAGCGGGCGGTGAGGCATACATCGTCCGCGTGGATGAAGGCACTCGTCTGGAGGAGATCTCGTGAAAGGTGTGATCCTGGCCGCCGGAATCGGCAAGCGGATGCGCCCCGTCACCGACGTTGTTCCCAAGCCGATGGTCCCCATCGTGAACCGCCCGGTGCTGGAGCACGTGACGCGCGGCCTGGTGGCCGCGGGTGTCGAAGAGCTGCTCGTCGTCGTGAATTATCGCGAGGAGCAGATTCGCGAGTACTTCGGCGATGGCTCGCGCTTTGGCGCGCGCATCACCTACCTGCACCAGGAGAACCCGGCCGGTGGCACCGGCGCCGCCGCGCTGCTGGGCGAGGAGTTTGTTGGCGACCAACCCTTCGTGCTCACCTTTGGCGACCTGATGCTGACGCCATCCAACTACGCCGATCTGGTCCAGGGCTTTCGCCAGAACCCGGGAGCTGGACGGATCACCGTGAATTGGATTGAAGACCCCTCGGCGGGAGCGGCCGTCACCATCGGCGAGAAGGAGCGCATGGTCAAGATCGTGGAGAAGCCGCCGAAGGGCACCGCCGAAAGCAACTGGAACAACTCCGGCATCTTCGTCTGGACCCCGGCGATCTTCGATGCAATCCGGCGCGTCCCCCTCTCGCCCCGCGGCGAGCTCGAGCTGACAGCAGCGATCCAGCTTCTCGCCGACGAAACAGGGAAGGTGACCGTCTATCAACTGCACGGTCTCTGGTCAGACGTGGGCAATCCGGCAAAGGTCCTGGAGCTGAACCGAACAATCCTGAGTGACGCCTCGCTGGGCGTGCCGGTGGAGCGCGGCACCTATCCCAGCGCGGTCATTGACGCCAACTGCGCCGTGGCCCCGGATGCGGAGCTAGGCCGGTGCGAGATCCATGACTTCACCTGTGTCGCGGCGGGGGCATGCGTCCAGGATGGGGCCGTGCTTCGAAGCTGCGTCCTTCTCCCGGGCGCTGAGGTTGGCGCAGGGTGCCGGCTGGAGAACGCCATCGTCACGCCGGGCGCCCGCGTGCCGGATGGCCAGACACACCAGGGCACGCCGGAACAGCCGGCGGTCATCCTCTAATCGATGTTCATCGTCGACACGTGGCCGCAAGCCCTCGCCCTTGTGGCGGGCGCCATCCTGATCGGCATCTCGAAGGCAGGTTTCGGGGGCGGGCCGGGCATGTTGGTACCGCCCCTGCTCGCCCTCTTCATCGAGGACGCGCGGATCGCCGTCGGGCTGCTCCTGCCCCTGCTCCTGGCAACGGACGTCTTCGCCCTCCGCTTCTATTGGGGCCGCTGGGACAAGCGAAACGTCGTGCCGATCCTGGGAGGTGCCGTCATCGGCATCGTGGCGGGCACGGTGCTCCTCGACGAGCTCGACCCGGACCAACTGCGCAAGGCGATCGGCCTGCTCGCCATCGTGCTGGGAGGAACGCAGCTCCTACGCAACCGCCTGGTACCCGCGAGTAAGGTGATGCGCCCGATCCCCTGGCTGGGAGTCGCCGCAGGCATCATCTGCGGCATCGGTTCGACGCTGGCCCACCAGGGGGGAGTGCCGGTCACCCTCTATCTCCTGCCGCAACAGCTCGATGCCGGCACCTTCGTCGGCACGACGACCGCCATCTTCTTCTTCGTGAACGGCGCTAAGCTGGCCCCCTACATCGCGCGTGACATGATCCCCAAAGAGGCGCTCTTCACGGATCTCTGCCTGCTCCCGGTGGTCTACCTGGGCACGCTCCTGGGCGTCCGCCTGAACAAGGTAGTGCCACGCGAGTGGTTCCTCCGCGTGATCCTCTGGTTCGTCCTCGCCGCAGGCTTCAAGCTGTTACTGGGATAAGCCGCCTGGAACGCTATCAGAAGAGGCTCAGCCGGAGCGAGAAGCCGTCCGTATCGATCCCGGCCAGTTCCTCGGTGATGCGATAGGACGCTGTCAGCGAGATGAAACGGGCCAGGCCCAACTGCACTCCCGCGGCGATACTCGGGGTGAAGTCCCACTTGCTGATGTTCCGGCGATCCGATTTGATATACCCTGCGAAGAGGCCTGCCGAAGCAAAAGGCCGGAACCGGCCGATGGGCGCCGTCC
>JAAZEM010000179.1 GCA_012512265.1 Armatimonadota bacterium
AGGGAAGCACGCCCGAAGCAGTTGCTGCGCGTCTTCAGCGACCTCACCATGATCCAGGAGACGGTTGCCCGTATCCGGGACCTGGCGTCTCCCGAGCAGATCTTCATCGGCACGACGCTCGAACTCCTGGACCGGATCCGCGAGCAAGTACCGGAAGTACCACCGGATAACTACATCATTGAACCCATCGGCCGCGATACCGCGCCGGCGATTGCCTACGCCGCGCTCACCATCCAACGCCGCTACCCAGACGCCGTGATGGCCGTCCTGAGCGCAGACCAGGTGATCAAACCGGCCAGCCGCTTCCACGAAGTCCTCACCACCGCCGTCCAGGCCGCTACTGAAACGCACGGCTTGATCACCATGGGCATCCGGCCAAATCGCCCGGAGACAGGGTATGGCTACATCAAGCCCGGCAAGCCGCAGGGTGCAGTCTACGCGGTAGAACGCTTCACCGAGAAGCCGGACCGAGAGACGGCAGCCCGCTTCGTAGAGGAGGGCTACCTCTGGAACAGTGGGATGTTTGTCTGGGAGGTGGCGGCTATCTGCGATGCCCTGCGGGCCCACGTTCCCGATATCTATGAGGGAATTCGCGGGATTGTCGACGCTCGCCGGCCCGCAGAAGAGGTCTTCCCCACCCTGCGCCGGATCTCCATCGACTTCGGGGTGATGGAGAAAGCGGCCAACGTCTACGTCATCGAGGCTGACTTCCTTTGGGATGATATGGGGGCATGGACCTCCCTGGCGCGTGTCGTTGACGCGGACGGCCAGGGCAACGTCACCCGGGGCGACTTCATTCCCATCGACTCAACTGGGTGTATCGTCCACAGCGATGGCGGGCTCATCGCCGCGATCGGCGTGAAGGACCTGGTCATCGTCAAGAGCGACGATGTTGTGGTTATCTGCCCCAAAGCCCGGGATCAGGAGATCAAAGCGCTCGTGGAGATGCTCAAGAACGATCCAGAGCGAAGAAGATATGCATGATCAGCCAGGCAGGGCCCGCATCCAACGCGGGCCCTGCCGGCTTGCTCTATGGAGGGCCTGGTGATACAGCGAGAGGAGCCCCAAACGCCCGACACGCGGTGGCGGCGCACGCTCTACATCATGTGGCTCGCGGAGTTCGTGGCGACCTCCGGCATCTCGCTGGTGATGCCCTTTCTCCCGCTGTACGTGCTCGACCTGGGAGTGGACGACCCGGCGGATGCCCAGCGATGGGCCGGCTTCCTCATCGCCGCCAACTTCATCTCCTCTGCCCTCATGGCTCCTGTCTGGGGATGGCTGGGCGACCGCTACGGCCGCAAGAAGATGGTCCTACGCGCCATTTTCGGGCTTTCTGTCGCCATTGGCCTGATGGGGTTCGTCCGCACGCCTCAACAGCTTCTGGCGCTCCGCCTGCTGCAGGGCGCCGTTGGCGGCTTTGTCTCCGCATCCGTCGCCCTCGTGGCGAGCGCCACGCCCAAGAAGCATCTTGGCTATGCCCTGGGGATGCTGCAGACGGCCTCGACCTCGGGGCATGTCATCGGCCCGCTTTTCGGCGGTCTCTTGGCGGATCGCTTCGGCTACGCGCAGGTTTTCTTGATCACCGGAGCCACATGCGTCGTGGCCGGGATCATCGTCACGCTCTTCGTCCACGAGAAGTTCACGCCGGTGGCCCCCGAGAAACGCGTCGGGATGCGAGAGACCTTTTCGATGCTCCTCACGCTGCCCGCCCTGCGCGCGACGTTTGGAATCATGTTCATCACCCAGATCGGGTTGATGACCATCCAGCCGATCCTGGCGCTGTTCGTCCAGAGCCTGGAACAGGGCTCGGGAGGGATGTTGCGCACCAAGGTGGGCCTGATCTTCGCGATGCCTGGCCTGGCATCCATCGTGGCGGCGCCGCTATGGGGCCGGCGTGGCGACCGGGTGGGCCACCGACACACCCTGGCGATAGCCCTCCTCGGCGCCGGCATCCTCTACCTGCCGCACTACCTGGTACGCACCGCAGCCCAGATGATGGTGATCCGCTTCAGCGTCGGCCTCTGCACGGCCGGCATCCTCCCGGCGGCACACTCGGTAGTTGCCAGCGCCGCAGACCCAAACCGGACGGCAGGCGCCCTCTCGCTCCTCTCCACGGCGCGGTGGCTGGGGAGCATCGCCGGACCCCTCATGGGAGGCTACCTCTCGGCGCACTTCGGGATTCGCCCCATGTTCATGATCACGGGCGCGCTTCTCCTCACTAGTGGCCTCAGCGCCTGGCATGCCGCACACCGCACCGCGGCCAAGGCAAACGAGCCGTGAGTGTTCTGCCGCCAACGCCATCCCCATCCGGGAAGGCCGGCCGGGCTGTGACTACACATTCCGCGCCGCCAGCATCTCAACGGCGGGCGCGCGGTTTCCATCGCAGGCGATCCGCCGTGGCCCCGGCAGGAGCTCGATCTTGAAGCCGAGCGCCTGGTAGAGCTCCAGGATGCGCGGCGTGGCCTGGTTGGAAGCGACCACGGGGCCGTCGAAGGCCGCTAGCCACCTGGCAAGGCGTACCTGGTCGTCCCAAGAAAAGTCGTCCTTGCTGTAGCGCGTGAACTGCACGTCGTACGGGGGATCGGCATACACGAAGTCGTCCTCGCGCAGCACGATCCCGGCGAAATCACCGTATCGGAACTCCCACGAGGCGAGAACGTGCGCGTACTCTCGGAAGTCGCGCCGGTAGTTGATGGTGGCGTAGCGGCCGAAGGGAACGTTGAACCCACCTCTGCTGTTGAAGCGGCAGAGGCCGTTATACCCCGTCCGGTTGAGATAGTAGAAAAGCGCTGCGGCCTCCCGCGTGTGGGCCTGCCCCTCGGCCACCAGGCGGTTGAACCGCTCTCGTGCCGCGTAGTAGAACGACGCGTCATTCTCCATCGGCAGATCGATGACCAGGCCCTCGCGGAGGTGCTGGTAGAAGGAGATCACGTGCGGGTTGATGTCGCTGAGCAGGGCACGCTTGGGAAGGAGGCCCAGCGCCACCGCCAGGCCGCCTGCAAAGGGTTCGACGAGGCGTCGCTCGCGGTGCGACGCGTATATCTCTCGCAGGCGTGGCACCAACCACCGCTTTCCCCCCGCCCACTTCAGGGGTGGGGGCAGCGGCTCTCGCCCCGCCATCTCTGAATCCTCTGGCCGTCTCAAGCCGGGCATCTCCTCTGCGTCATACTCTGAGGAATCTCATCAAGGGGGTTGCGCGGATAGGGAGCGCACGGGCCTGGTTAGGCCATCGTCGCGGCAACGCGCAGGCAGTGGTAGCTGGTCGGGCTCGGTGTGCTGCCGAATCTCGCGGCGGACAGGGAGTGGCTGGTTATCGCGTTTGAGGATGTGGGCATGGCTGCGGAACACGCGCCAGAGTCGGGCCGGCCCCGCTCCACTCCCACATCCCCATCTGAGACTACTCCGAGCGCACCATGATTTCGCGAAGCTGATTGAGCGCCTTTTGCTGGAGGCGCGAGACGTGCATCTGGGAGATGCCCAGCTTCTTGGCCACCTCCGTCTGTGATAGCTCCTTGAAAAAGCGCATCTCGACGATCCGCCGCTCCCGCTCGGGAAGCGAGTTGATCGCATCTTTGAGCTGCGCGTAAAGCTCCACGCGCCGGAACGACTCGTCTGTCTCGCCCACCAGGTCGAGGAGGGCCGAACGAGCCGCCTCATTGTCATCGCTGAGCTCGGTATCGAGGGAAACCGCGTGGTATGCGGATCCCATCTCCAGCGCCTCCGAGATCTCTTCCTCCGTCGCCCCGACCGACTCGGCGATCTCGGCATAGGTGGGCGAGCGGCCCAGCTCCTGCGAGAGGAGCTCGATCGCGCGGTTCGCGGCCAGGTTCAGCTCTTTCAGTCGCCGGGGAACCTTGAGGTTCCAGCCTTTATCACGAAAGTATCTCCGGATCTCGCCGATGATGGTGGGTACAGCGTAGGTGGAGAACTTGATGTGGCGATCCGGTTCGAACCGATCGACAGCGTTGATCAGACCAATGGTGCCCACCTGGATCAAATCTTCCAGCGGCTCGCCTCGATTGGCGAACTTCCGAGCCAGGTAGCGCACCAGGTTGCTGTGCATCAAGATGAGCTGGTCACGGATTTGCTCTTGGCGGTCCGGATCCGTCGTGGAGCGCAGTTCACGGAACAGTTCGCCCGTGTCCTGAGCTTCCCACTCCTGGGTTGGAGTCTCCGCCTGAACGCTCGTCATGCCTCATCCCCTGAAACGTACTTCGTCATGCGCACACTGACAATACCGTCTTCATCCTCCTTCACATCCACCTCGTCCATCAGCACTTCCATGAGTAGGCGGCTGATCGGCTCATCCGCAGGGGGATTGACGTTTCGATTGCCGCGTGGATTGGGGTGCGCGTGGTCCAGCACCTCAATCGAGATCCGATGCGGGTCGCTCTCACAGCGGATGGTAATCGGAGAGGACGCACTCTCCAGAGAGCCGCTCTTCATGGCGCTGGTACACGCTTCACCGACGGCCAGCTTGACATCCTCCACCTCGTCGTAGGAGAAGTCCATGCGGCCGGCAATGCCCGAGACGGCCAGGCGCGCGACGCTCACGAACTCGGGCTTACGCGGTATCCGCAGCTCCACCAAATCGATCTGCTCCACTAGGTTCCTCCTTGCGCCGGCCCCTGAGCCAGACCTGATGACTCCTTGGCCAGTGCATCCAGGGCACCGTCCACATCCGGGGCAAGCGTGAACGCGCTGCTAAGCCCGGTGATGTCGAGGATACGCCGGATCCGGGGATTGGGCCCGGCGAGTACGACGGTACCACCGCCCGCGCGCGCCCGGCGCAACCCACCGATCAGCACGCCCAGGCCGACGCTATCGATGAAGCCTACCTCGGTGAGGTCGACAGCGATATGGTGTATCCCCTCGCGCTCCAGTTGGAGCAGCTTGTCCTTCAGACGGGGCGCCGTGTATACATCCACCTCGCCGACCACCTTGGTGATGACAGCTCGCTGTCCGTTGGCGAGAGTAGCATCCTTGCTCGAAACACTAAAATCCATTGGTCTCCCCCCAGGTGGTCACCTATAGCACGTGCCGCCCACCACTCGTCCGCCCTCCAGGGCGGGCACGCGCGACAACTGACGCACTGGACTTGGTCTTCCGCCTTCCTAGGCCGACTCGGCACCTGTGCTGGGCCGCTCCCACTTCGCAGTGTACTCGGCAAACTGGTGCGTAAGCTGATCGAGGCGTTGCCGAAGTTCGTCAATGCGGTGCGACGCATGGTGTTCCGCGCTGCGGCTCAGACGCAAGTAGAGCCAGACTCCTGCGCCTCCCAGAACTGCCGCGCCCAGGAGAATCCCCAGCCCCCCGGGGACGCAAACACCACAGGCTGCGGAGTCTCCTTCGGGGGAGTCGGCCCTTGCCTCGAGGGCACTGCCCGCGGAGTGCCGGTCGCACGCCTGCAGCTGCCCCTGTTCCACCCTGGGCCCGCTCCCCGTCACGCGGCTCTCGGCCACCGTACTCTTGGCGCCGCCAGGCGCCACACTTCCACCCACCACTTCCGCCGGGGGATCTGCACCGTCGCTCACGGCGTTGCCTCCCATCCCTCTCCGGCGCCCAGCGTCTCTGACCCAGACCTGGCAGGCTCGCTGCAGGCCTCCGGTACAGCCCTCAGGCGCCTTTTGTTTTACCCACTTTCCTATCCGCGCAAACCGGCGGCACTCACCGTTCCGCCACCCACCACATCCTCATCGTGGTAGAAGACCGCCGCCTGCCCTGGGGTAATCGCGCGCTGTGCCTGCGCAAACTCCAAATGCGCCCTCCCTCCAGGCAGCTCTCTGACCACCGCCGGCTGCTCCGCCATATTATACCGAACTTTCGCCATCACGGGCAATTCGCCTGCCAAGGGCGGCACCGCGATCCAGTTCACCGCTTCCACGATACAGGATCGCCGCATCAACTCGGCCTCCGACCCAACCACCAACGTGTTCGTCTCCGCGATGATCTCCACAACATACATCGGGTATGGCAGCGGCAGTCTAAGGCCTCGCTTCTGGCCAATCGTGAAGAAGCAGACCCCTGGGTGCTCCCCCAATACGCGGCCGCTCCGGTCCACAATCTTTCCCGGCACCGCCAGCGCGGGCTGGTGCTCGCGAAGGAAGCTGCCGTAGTCGTCACCCGGCACAAAACAGATCTCCTGGCTATCGCGCTTCCGGGCCACCCCCAAACCCAGCTCCGCCGCGCGTCGCCGCGTCTGCTCCTTGGTCCACTCGCCCAGCGGGAAGAGCGCGGCGGCAAGCTGTTCCTGCGTGAGCATGTAGAGGGCATAGGACTGATCCTTGCTCCGATCCACTCCCCGGCGCAGCCGATACCGCCCGGTCTCCTCATCAAAGCCCACGCGCGCGTAGTGGCCCGTGGCGATATAATCGGCCCCCAACTGCCGCGCCCGCTCCAAGAGTGCTGCGAACTTCAGGTGCTGGTTACAGCGGATGCACGGATTCGGAGTGCGCCCGCTGGCGTATTCGCGCACGAAGTCGCGCACCACGCGCTCCTCAAAAACCGCCTCAAAATCAAGCACATAATAGGGGATCCCAAGGCGCGCCGCAACCCGGCGCGCATCTTCGACGGCCGACAGCGAGCAACACGAACGCTCGTCCGCCTCGGGCGAGGCACCAGACCAGAGCCGCATCGTCGCCCCGATCACGTCATAACCCTGCTCCACCAGGAGCGCGGCCGCCACCGAGCTGTCCACGCCGCCGCTCATGGCGACAAGCACGCGCCGCCCTCTGCCCTCACGGCCCGACATGGCCTGAATGTGCAACGTCACCTCCTCTCGCGCGAAATACAACCCTCACATACGCAACCCACGGGCCAGCACCCCCTTTTCATCGGGGAAGGCCGGCCATCGCTCATACCTCACGTGCCGCGCCTGGCTTCTCGCTTGGCCTTCTCGAGCGCCTCAAGTCGCTCGCGGATTCGGGCTTCGCGGCCCCGATCCGTGGGTTCGTAATACCGCCGGCGCAAGGTGCCCTCCGGCACATACTCCTGGTCCACCCAACCACCAGGGTAGTCATGCGGATAGCGGTAGCCCTTGCCGTGGCCCATCGCCCTGGCGCCACGGTAGCTGGCATCGCGCAGGTGCAGCGGCACCGGCGCGGGCCCCCTCTCCTCCACATCCGCCAGCGCGCGACTGATCGCTACATAGCTCGCATTCGACTTCGGCGCCGTGGCCAGGTAGATCGTCGCCTCGGCGAGTGGAATCCGACCCTCGGGCATTCCGACCAACTGCACCGCCTGGGCAGCCGCCGTCGCCACCACCAGCGCCATCGGGTCCGCGTTCCCGATATCCTCGGCCGCCTGGATCACCAGGCGGCGCGCGATGAAGAGCGGGTCCTCGCCCGCGGCGATCATTCGGGCGAGCCAATAAAGCGCGGCGTCGGGATCCGAGCCGCGCATACTCTTGATGTAGGCCGAGATGACATCATAGTGCGAGTCACCGTCGCGGTCGTAGATGATCGCCCGCTGCTGCATCGCCTCCTCGACCAGGGCCAGCGTCACCCGGCGCACCCCGTCCTCATCGGGGGAAGCGAGCATTACGGCCACCTCCAGGGCATTGAGCGCCGTACGCCCATCCCCGCCGGCCATGTCGGCCAGGTGGGCCAGGGCTTCTGGCGCCATCTCCACCGGCAGGCCCCCCAATCCGCGCTCCTTGTCGGCCAGCGCGCGGCGTAGGAGCTCCTCAATCTGCTCGGCGCTCAGCGCCTCGAAGCGAAAGACGCGCGCTCGCGACAGGAGCGGCGAGTTGATCGAAAAGTAGGGGTTCTCCGTCGTGGCGCCGATGAGGGAGACCGTGCCGCTCTCCA
>JAAZEM010000180.1 GCA_012512265.1 Armatimonadota bacterium
CCACAGTTGCGCCCGCGGAACTGCGCGCCATGCGCCTGGCAGCAGTCCTCGATCACCTTCAGGTTGTGCTTGCGCGCCACCGCCATCAGCTTATCGTAGTTGAGGCAGAGACCGTGCAGGTTGACGGCGACAATCGCCTTCGTCCGTGGGGTGATCGCCTCCTCGATCTTGTCGATATCCATGTTGATCGTGTCGAAGTCGATATCGACGAAGATCGGGATGGCGTTGTGGTGAAGGATGCACGTGGCGCTGCTGCTCCAGGAGTAAGCAGTGACGAGGACGTGGTCGCCTGCGCCGACGCCGCACCCGACCAGGCCCATGTGCAGCGCCGCGGTGCCGCTGTTGGTGAGGATGGCGTAGCGGTTGCCGTTCCACTCCGCGAACTCTTTCTCGAACGCCAGGTTGTGCGGCCCCCGCGCCTGCTGCGTCGAGTGCAGCGCGTCCAGCACCAACTGCTCGTCGGTCTCATCCACCGGCGGCCAGGGCTTGATCTCCCCTGGCTGAATGCTCTTCGGTCCGCCGTAGATGGCCAGCTTCTCGCTCATAATCGCTCCCTTTCATGAAGCCTCATCCCATAGGACGGTGGCGTTGCCGGTCCGGCCACCCGCCTCCTACCCGCCCCGTGACACTCCGCGCATGGTTCAGGGCACAACCTCAATCGGAATGGCCGGCAGGAAGCCGAGAGAGTAACGCCGGCCCTCCCGTGGCCGGGCAAACGCCTCGATGATCAGGTTATCGGCGTCGCCAGGCTTCACCGCAGTCGCATCCGCCTTGATCGCGAACGCCAGGTCCCCCGCCAGCGCGATAACGGAGCCCACTGTAATCCCCTTGGGGGGATCGTCCAGCTCCAGGTCGACGTTGGGCAGCGCCCACCGCCACGGCACCCGGACGCGCGTCTGCACCGACCCACCCGCGGGCACCCGGATCGGAACGGCGTCGGCCACCTCGGCGGGCGCGGCCCCACGCACGCGCGTAGCGTCGACCAGAAGCTCCTGGCGCGGCACCAAATGCCAGTAAGCAAACGCCTGCTCCATCTCATCCGCGGGCACTGCCACCCGGGTGACCAGTGTGCCGCCGATTTGGGCGCAGCCCTCGATTCGCAGCGCCACCGGCTCTCCCGGCACGCCCTTCGGCGCCGCAAGCGTCACCCGAACCGTATCTCGACCGGGCGGAACCCACGCGCCACCCAACCGGAAGCCCGCGGGCGGGTCGGACAGCGCCAGCTCAATCGCCCCGGTAAACCCATCCCGGCGTATGGCGCGCACCGTCAGGGGCAGGGCGCCACTGGCGGGCAGGTTCACGCTCGCGGGCGCCACGCGGAGGGCAAAATCAGGCTGGGGCGGCCCCACTCGGAGGCGATAGCCATATTCCTCCCCGCCCTGGCCTGTCGTATCGGTGATCGTCACCAGGTAATCGCCGTCTTTGGGCAGCTGGGCGCTGAGGTAGGAGTCGGCGTGGTGCGCGAGCAGACCGAGCCCCGGATCCGGGTGATCATCGTTCCAGGCAAGCACGCGGCCGGAGGCATCGGTGAGACGCACGAGGGAATCGAGCGGCGAGCCAAGCGCGCGCGCGTTGACGGCGGCGACGACGGTTTCGCCGGCGCGACCTCGGAAGAGGTAGCAGTCCACGTCGCCCGGCCGGCTGATCGTGCCGTTGATGATCACTGGTGGCGTCACGCGGCGCGCCTCCTTGCGCGTGTTGTTGGGCTCTTCCTCTGTCACCTCGGGCAGCGTGTTCACTGCGTAGGCGAGGTGGTGGCGCGCGCTGGTGCCGGGCGGCAGGGCAAGCCGGCGGATCTCGCCGCCCTCGGGCCGCGTGTCCAGGCGCGCTTCCTTCGCCGCCAGGTTCCAGCCCCCGAGCAACACGCTCAACCCGGCGCCCTCTCGCCCCCCGAGCGGGAAGATCCGCGTGATGAACGGCTGTTCCGAGATCCGGACGCGATAGACGAAATCCTCGCGCCCGCGGTAGAGCGCGTCGCGGATCTCGAGCGTATACTCGCCATCCTCGGGCACCTCGTAATGAAGCACCGGGTCGGGGTCGAAGTGATCATCGTCGGCGAACGCCACCTGCTGGCCGCGAGGATCGTAGAGCGCAATCACCGCCTGGAACCAGCCGGGCACGGCGTCCGCCAGGTAGGGGTTCAGATGCCGGGCGAAGACTTCGATGACGAGGCGCTGCCCCCGGTGGGCGCGAATGCGAAAGTGGTCCACGTCGCCAGGCGTGCTCTGGCCGTTGATCACCACGGGCGGCTCCAGCACCGGCGTGGGCCGCTTGATCACCCCAAACGGCTGCACCTCGTACACCTCGGGCGAGACGCCCACCTGGAAGAGCATGGCGTTGGTCAGGCCGTTGGGCGTGCCGATGCGCACCTCGCGGTCGCCCGGCTCCGCATCGGGGTCGATCGTGAACTCGAGGAACGCCGTATCCGAAATCTGCGCGTTGGGCTGGCGCTTGGTGTTGGGGCTGAAGAAATCGCCGAGCACCGTCTGGAGCTCCTGCTGGTTGAGCTCGTCGAGGACATCGATCAGGGGGTTCCACTGCTTCCCATCGGCATCCTGGCCGGCGCTCGCCTGTGCCGCGGTGGCCGGCTGGTTCCGCCGCGCGGCGCGCCGCCTGCGCAGCTCGTCGAAATCCTCGCTGTTGAGGGGCGGGGCATAGAAGATTACCATCCCGCGGACGCCCTTCCCGGAGACATAGACGCGGTCCATCCCGGCCAGGTACTGCCCGCCGCACCAGACGCGGATGGTGTTCCCCCGCTGCCAGCCGGCGGGGAAGAGATAAGCGATGTGCGGCTCGCGAAACCGGGGTCCGGCGGCCGCCGGCACGCAGAGGGCGACCAGGCACCCAACGAGGAGTCCGATACTCAGGCACCGATTCGCCCATCCCGCGTTCAACCCTCTGCCCAGGAGCAGCGATCCCATGGCGACCTTCCTCCGAGGGGCAGCGGACACTGCCCCCACAACGCGTAGCAGAGCGGTTACCTGCATCCGAGCCGTGGCCCGTGGCGGCACACTGGCAGACCGCCCCTTTCACCGGGCAACCCTCTGGCAACGTTCGCCCGCGGAACGCGGCCAAGCGATGCCCTCTTTCCGCGCGCGCCCCTCTCTCTCCTGCCTCACGAGCTCTGTCGGCCACGCCCTGCACCAGCAACCGGCGCGCGCGACAGGTCGGGCGGAGAAGCGGGGCTCCATGTCGAAAGGAGGGGGCAATGGCGTCCGGCCGCCTGGCTCGCGCCCTCGTTTGGGAAGAGAGATGGATGATGCCGATTGCTGAACTTGCCACGTTGTTGCTTCTGGCGGCACCGATGCCGCAGCCGGGCATCCGGCACCCGGTCCTGCCCGTGCAGGTGAGCGCACAGGCAGCCGCCGCGCTGCGCGAAGAGCTCGCGCCCGTCCTCGGGATGGACGAGGAACGCCTGGTCGCCCTGGTGCCCGTACAATCCGGGCTCTACTTCGTCGGCTGTCCGAACTGCAACGAGGGTCGGCAGGAGGGCCAGTTTGACGATAGCGGCAATCTCTCTCAGCGGAAGTGCTGGCGCATCGAGCGCCCGGACGAGATGCGCTGCCGCTACTGCCAGCACGTCTATCCCAGCGAGAGGTATCCGATGACCGGCCGGCTGGAGGTGAAAAACCCCCGCGGCGAGATCCACACCTATCCCTATTGGGCTGACCAGAAGGGCTATCGCTACTACTTCGCGGCGCGGATCGACTATCACAAGATCCGCTACCTGGAAAGCGCCGCCAACAAGCTGGCTCGCATCTATGCCGCCACCGGCGATCGGACGTGCGCCCGGCGCGCCGCCCTGCTCCTCCACCGCTTCGCCGAGGTCTTCCCCGGATACTGCTACCACTTCGACTTTCCGTTCCGCCAGAAGGAGATCTACGAGGGTGACGTCGCGCCCAAGGATCTCTTGGGGAATTTCCGCACCGCGCGCTGGACCTGGTGGGCCTACATGGACGTGCCGTGGCCCCTCATCCAGGCATACGACCAGCTCGTCCCGAGCGGCGAGCTGGAGCGGCTGTCACGCGAGACCGGCAAGGATGTCGCCGGGGAGATCCGGCGCTTCTTCACCTTGGCGGTGGATGGCGTCCTCGCGAACCGCGAAGATTATTGCAACATGAGCCCGGTCATGTGGGCCGATGTGATCCGCGCCGGACGTGTGCTCGGGCGCCCGGACTACGTCCACACCGCCGTCGGACGGCTGGATCGGCTGACCACCGAGTACTTCTTCTCCGATGGATCGTGGCACGAGGGCGCGCCTTCGTATCATCAGCAGGTCGCGGGCGCCCTCCGCAACGTCTTCGTGGCGGCCCAGGGCTATTCCGACCCGCCCGGCTACACCCATCCGGAGACAGGCCGGCGCTTCGATAACCTCGATATCGAGGCGAGCTTCCCCACCGTGAAGGCCGCTCAGCGCTTCCTGGAGTTGATGCGCCTCCCCAACGGCCGCTTTGTGCCGGTCCACGACACCTGGTGGAACAACGGCGGGCGCGCGCTGGAGGAATCGAAGCCGTTTCTCCTGCCCGCGCTCGGGCACGCCTGCCTAGGCCAGGGCCAGGACGACGAACAGTTACAAGCACACCTCACCTGGTCGCCCGGGCACGGCCACCTGCACTACGACGGCCTCAGCCTGATCCTCTTCGCGCATGGCAAAGAGCTTCTCTCCGACCTGGGCTACACGCACACGCGCCAGCACGCGGCCACCCTGGCAACCGCGATGCACAACACCGTGCTGATCGAGGGGAGAAACCAAGTCGCGGGCCGCGGCGCGCGCTCCACCTTCGGCCGGCTCCGCTACTTCGATGCTCATGACCCGGGCTGTCAGATCGTCTCGGTGGATAACCCGGAGGTCTACCCGGATCTCGCGAAGCGCTACCGCCGCACGCTGGCCCTGGTAGGGGCAGAAGGCTCATCCGGCTACCTGCTCGACGTGTTCGAAGTGGAAGGCGGCGAGCGGCACGACTACTTCCTGCATGGCAGCGCCGACGAGGAGCAGCAGGCGCGCGCCGAGATGGACGGCCAGGCGCTCTCGCTCGCCCCGGTGGAAAGCCTGCTCCCGCCCGAAGTGCAGTTTACGCCAGCCCGCCACGAGCAAGAAGGCGTCCGCGAGCTTGCCACGCCCGGCTACGCCTACGGCTACTTTGGGGGTCTCTCGCGCGTGCCACTCTCGCGCACCGGCATCTGCCAGGTGAGCTATCTCCTGCCGGAAACCCCCATCCGCCTGCAGGCACACTTTGCCGTCTCGCCGGGTGACGAGCTGGTGCTGGGGCACGGCCCGGCGGTGCGTGGGGCGCGCGAAAACGACGCGAAGCTGGCGGAGTGCCGGCGCGCCTTCGCCCTCCTCCGCCGGCCCGGGCCGCGCTCGCGGTTCGTCAGCGTCATCGAGCCAGTGAAGGGAACGCCGGTGGTCGCGGGCGTGCGCCGCGTGGAGATTCCCGGCGCGTCCGAGGCGTTCGAGATCGAGCTCGCGGGCGGCCGGCGCGACCTGCTTCTGCTCGATGCCCGCAGCGCGCGGGGCACCTGGAACGGCCGGCCACTCGCGGCCACTGCGGAATGGGCGCTGATCCGGACGCGCGGGAACGCGCTCCTGGGCGCGACGCTCGTTCAGGGCCAGCTCTCTTGGGGCGATCTCAAACTGGAATCGGAGCCTCGGGGCCCCCACCGCCTGCTCGCGGTCGACCGCGCGGGGCGCTCGCTCTTGGTCGAGGGTCGGTTCCACCCCGAGGCCGGGAGCGTGATCACGCTCGACCACGCCGGAAAGCGGATCTCGCCCTACACGGTCGTTTCGGCCACGGAAGCAGGCGCGAACACCCGGGTGGTAGTGGCCGAGGAGCCGGGCTTCGAATGGAACGCAGGAAACCAGACCGCGACGTTCCTCTTCGCCCCCGGGGGCAAGTTCCAGGGCGAGCACGTGGTCGGGCAGATCCCGGTGGCCCGCGCGACCCGGTGATCATGGCAGACCGGCCCGCTCCATGCAACCCGCTGGCGCGTCTCGGCGTCCTATGTTCCGGACGATGCGCCCCGTTGCCATCATCTGAGGAGAGGAATGCGGGTACTACTGATCGAAGATGAGGCGGCCATCGCGGAGTTCGTGCAGCGTGGCTTGCAGGAATACCACTATCACGTCACCGTCGCCGCTGACGGCGAGACCGGGTTGCGCCTGGCCCTGGAAGAACGCTTCGGCGTGATCATCCTGGACCTCATGCTGCCCCGTCGCGACGGGCTGAGCGTTTGCCGCGAGCTGCGCGAGCGCCGGGTAACCACGCCGATCCTGATGCTCACCGCGCGCGACGCCGTGCGCGACCGCGTGCGCGGCCTGGAAACCGGCGCCGACGACTACCTGTGCAAGCCGTTCGACTTCAGCGAGTTGCTGGCCCGCGTGCAGGCCCTGGCCCGGCGCGACCGGATCCACAAGGGCCGGACCATCCGCGTGGCCGATCTGGAGGTGGATACGACGGCGCGCACCGTCACCCGCGGCGGGCGCAGGATGGATCTCACCGCGAGAGAGTATGAGCTGCTGGAGGCACTCGCCGCCCATGAAGGCCAGATCCTGAGCCGCGAGGTGATCCAGGAGCGCGTCTGGATGGATGACGAAAGCTACTCGAACACGGTGGACGTGCACATCAAGGGCCTGCGCAAGAAGATCGACGCCGATTTCCCCGTGAAGCTGATCCATACCGTATATGGCCAGGGCTACGTGCTTGAGGTGCGCGACCCGGCGCCCAAAGCGGAGACGCCCCAGGCCAGCACCTCTCGGGGCACATCGCGATGACCCCCTCCTGGCGCACTCACCGTTCGGTTCGTTTCTGGCTCACGGCCTGGAACGTCAGCATCGTCGCGGTCGTTATCCTGACGCTGGGCATCGCGTCGCATTACGTCCTGCAGGGCGACCTGATTCGCTCGCTCGACCGGCAGATGCTCGACCGGGGCATGGGAATCGTGCGTGCCCTGGAGCAAGCACCGGCAGATGAAGAGAAGCGAAAGGCGGAATGGCAGCGGCGCGAGGCAGAGGAGCGCGCCCGGCCCACGCGCCCCTTCCGCCAGCCAGGGCGAGACGGCGAGAGAAACCGTTCCGGGAGCGCCACGCTTCACCGCCCCCGGGCGCTCACGCTCGCGTACCTGGATTACATGCGGTTGACCCCGGAGGCGCCGTATGACGAGGCTTCCTTCCGCCGTGCCGCCGAGACGGGCGAGATTGTGCGCGTCACCACCACACTCGAAGGCGATCCGGTGCGGATCCTCTCGCTCCCGGTGCGCCACGACGGGCGCGTCGATGGCGTCGTCCAGATCGTGCGCATCCTGAGCGACTACCAGGACGCCCTGCGCGCCAGCAGCCGCACGCTCTTGATGCTCACGCCATTCGCGCTGCTCCTCTCGGGTTTCGTCGGCGCCTTCCTCACCGGGCGTGCCCTCCATCCGGTGCGCACCCTGCGCCACGCCGCCGATCAGATCCAGGAGGAAAGCCTGTCGCAGCGGCTCCCGGTGATCGGTGGGGATGAGTTCGCCGGACTCGCGGAGACGTTCAACGCGATGCTAGACCGCCTGGAGCGGGCATTCCGCCAGCAGGCGCGGTTCACGGCGGATGCCTCGCACGAGCTGCGCACTCCGCTCACCGTGCTCCGGGGCAACATCAGCCTCGCCCTCGCCCGGTCGCGCACCGCCGAGGAGTATCGGGAGACACTCGAGCGCGTACATCAGGCCACGGAGCGGATGAGCGGCCTCGTCGAGGACCTCCTGCTCCTCGCGCGTGCGGATGCGTCGCAGCTTCTCACCGACGTGGAAGAAGTTCCGCTTTCTGAAATACTGACCGCGGCAGCCGAGGCGATCCACGACCGTGCGATCGCCGTTGAGCTCCCATCGGACGAGGCCAACCTGTGTGTGAATGGGAATCACCGCCTTCTCGTCACCCTCTTTACGAACCTGTTGACGAATGCCCACCGGCACACGCCGCCCGAGGGCACTGTGGGGATCCGCGCCATCCGGCGTCGCGACTCCGTCGCCATCACCGTACATGACACCGGCGAGGGGATCCCGCCGGAGCACCTCCCGCACATCCTCGACCGCTTCTACCGGGTGGATGACTCGCGCTCCAGCAAGTCCGGGGGCGCCGGTCTCGGCCTCGCGATCTGCCAGAGCATCGCCCGTGCCCACGGCGGCACGCTCGAGATCCAGAGCACGCCCGGCAAAGGCACCGCCGCGACAGTCACCATCCCCCTCGCGTGACACTCCGGCCGCGCCCGGGCGGGCAGGCCATCTCCGTCAACGCATCGCCCCGGCGATCACGTGTCGGGGCTTCCTGAGATTCCGACATAAGGAATCCGAAGCCTGGGAGGCAGCGCGCAACCCGGCGCGCGGCGATAAATCACCGCGCTGCTTGCGAGCGAAGCCCTGCCGGGCTGGGTTGGGGATACTCCCAGATGTCTCAAAACGGCGGTGGCTGGGAGGAGAAGCCCCG
>JAAZEM010000181.1 GCA_012512265.1 Armatimonadota bacterium
CCCCCCGACCGATGCGAACGCCCGGCAAGACGGTGGCGCGGGACCCAATCCAAACGTAATCCTCTATCACGATCGGAGCCAGGACGTTGGCGAAATCGGGATCATTCATATCGTGTTGTGCCGTGATGAGATGCACGTCCGGCGAGATGGAAACGCACGAGCCGATGGTGAGCCCGCCCCGCCCGTCCAGATAGCTGTGCCGGCCTACCGTGCTATGGTCCCCGATCTCGATCTTCCTGCCCGTGATGTAGACGCCGTGATGGATGCTGCTCCGCTCGCCAATGCGCAGGCGGCACACGCGTCGGTAATAGAAGTGCCGGAGGGCATAACCGGGGAGCTGGGCAATCACTCGGTTGGGCACGAAGAAATAGACGAAACCCTGGAGCAGCTCCACGGTACGATTCTTAACGGTGCGGAGGCTGTGGAACATCGAACTCTCCTCGGAAGGAAGGCTCGAGCTGATAACAGATCAAATCAACGCGCAGAGAGGCCCCCCCGCTACGGAGCAACAGCGTTGCAAGGGGGCCCACCTCTACGGGCAGCGTATGCTTTGTAGCCCATCAGAGAGGCAATGACGACGAAGCCGAGGGTGTCGTTTGCCAGGAGTGCGATGGCGGCACCCATCGGCCCCCAAGTGGGAAGCAGGATGATGTTCAGTCCGACCACCATGGCCAGTTGCACCAGGTTCAGGAGCGGGTAGAAACGCACCATCCCGAAGGAGTAGCTCACCGCGCCGAGCGGGGCAGTTACGAGCGCGAGGATGCATCTGAAGCAGAGCACCTGCCCGAGCGCGACACTTCCCGCGTACTCCGCTCCGAACACATACGGTGCGGTGAACGGTACCAGGATCGCATAGGGGAGTAACGCCAGCGCGGCAAGCAGGCTCATCTTCAGCGCGCGGCGCAGCAGAGCGAGCGCCTCTTGCTGCATGACTACCCCAGAAGCCCTGGGCCAGAGCACCGTATTGAGCGCCCCCAGGATGATCATCAACGGCATGGAGAACTTCTGGGCGACCGTATAGCGGCCAATCTGATCCGCAGGCAAGTAGATCCCCATGAGCCAAAGATCGGCACGCAGGATCAGCGTGACCAGGATGGACGAGGCCACCATGTAGACGGCGAAGGTCTCCATCGGTGTGTTGTCCAGCCGCTCATCGTGGGGGAGCTGCTGCTCTGTATCCGCGCACCATTGAGACCGTTTCCGGCGAGGAACCCACAGCGTCTCCCTCGGAACGAGGCCCAGGAAGACGCCGGCGCCGATGGCCGATGAGATGATGCTCGTCAGGATAATCGCCTCGACCGACCACTTGTTGAGCCAGCCCAGGAGCAAAATGCCCGCGAAGTTGATGAGCGCCTGCATGCACTGCACCACCGCGTTCCGGGCGAACTGCTTCATGCTCTGGAAGTAGAAGATGGGTGCCGCGGCCAATGCGCCGAAAATCGCAGTTGGGAGGCTGAGCCGGATCAGGCGCGTCAACTCGGGGGTATGCCATATCCGTTCCGCAATGTACGGCGCGGCCAGAAAGGTGACAAGGCAGACCAAGGCTGCAGTCGAGAGCCGCCAGCGCAGCGCGCGCCGGAGGACAGCATACTGCGCAATCTTGTTGCCCTGGGCCACGGCGTGCGACGCGAAGCGCACCGCGGTGTGGCCGATGCCGAGATCCGATAGCGTGAGCAGCGCGGTGGAGATGCTGATGACCAGGGAGTAGGTGCCCATGCCAGCCGCGCCCAGGCCACGGGCTAAGGCGATGGATGTGGCAAACCCCACCGCTGAGTTCACAGCCTGGGGAAGTATCGAGACGCTGACATCGCGCACCCCCCGCGAGGTTCGCAGAAGCCGCTTGGCCGGAGCGAGTACTTCAGGTAAGGTCATAGCCGGTGGTTCAACTGGTGCAGCGCAGAGTCAGGATTGCGAGTTGCCCCATCAAGGACCGCCGGCAATGATGCTCCACGGTGTTGATGCGGAGGAGGTTTGCGATATGCACTCCGCCG
>JAAZEM010000182.1 GCA_012512265.1 Armatimonadota bacterium
GCCCTCGGCGGGCGACGGGCGATTTCATCCCACCCCTAAAGGGTGTGGGCTTTCATCGCCCAAGGATTCTGTAACCGGGCGGCAGATTCTCCAGCGCGAGCACGACGCCCGCCATTCGGGCCACTGGCTCCAAAGCACACAGGCTTTCCCGCGCCAGGAGCAGCCGTTGCGCCAGGCGGTCGTTGCACGGCCCATGTCCCGCGTGGACCACGAGATAGCGCGCTCCCACTTGCCTCGCCACGTTGATGGCATCCACGTAGCAGGCGATGGTCACCTCGCGAACCCGCGACTCCAGGCTGGCCAGATCGGCTTGTTCGCCAAATGGGGCGTGCAAGGCCACGGCACGGATACCGGTATCGGCCAGCACCTGGCGGACAGCCGCCACCTGGGCGGCATCCTTCGCATCGAAGTAGTCGGGGTTCCCCAGGCCCCACTCGACGCGGGTCACGCCCTGCGCCGCCATCGCGGGCAACGCCTCCAGGAGACTCTGATGGGTATCTGACGCCCAAGCCGGAAAGACGAGATCCATCTCAGAACTCCGTCGTTCCAGAAAACTCGAAGCGCTCCAGTTTGAGCGCGGGCACGCAGGCCCAGCCCACGTCCACCAACTTGCGCTCGCGCCCGATGGCGGTGGCGCTCGCCAGAGCATCGAGGATCGACTGGGTGAAGCGGAGGTTCTTCACCGGATAGGCAATCTGCCCGTTCTCGATCCAGAAGGTGCCATCGCGCGTCATCCCCGTCAACACGGTCTTGGTCGGATGCACCAGGTTCGTGTAGTGGAACCGGGTGATGAGCACCCCGCGCTCGGTAGCACGGATCATCGTATCGAGATCGGAATCGCCCGGTTCGAGAAAGAGGTTCTGGGGGTACGGCCCCCAGACGCCCGACCCGCCCGTGGCGTGCCCGGTGGACTGCTTCCCTTCGCGGTGGGCCGTATAGGAATCGTAGACGACGGCGTTGGCGCATCCCTTCACGATCAGATCCACCCGCTGCTTGGCGACGCCCTCCGCATCAAAGGGAACGGGGAGGCCGGCCCGGTCCAAGCCGTCATCAAAGAGGGTGATCTTCTCTCCCGTGATCTGCTCGCCGAAGCGGTCATTCATGAAGCTACGCCGCTCTTGAACACTGAGCGCGCCGAGGCCGGCCCATGCCAAGCCGGCGATCAGCTCGGACACGGCATATGGCTTCAAAATCACCGGATAGACTCCCGGGGCGAGCTCTCGGGGAGAGACGCTCCGCGCGCACACCATCGCGGCCTCGTGCGCGACGGCGCTCGGATCGATGGCACCCACATCCTGCGCGAGGGCGCTTGCATACCCGAAGCCGCCCGGCTCCTTGCTCATCACCGTGGAGAGCATCGCTCCGGTGCTCGCGCAATAGGCTTCCACCCCCAGGGAGTTCACGACGGCATGCTCGCGCTCCCAGGTAGAGAAGGCTCCGCTGGCGATAGCACCCCACGATCCGGCCGTATCGACAACTACCCGCACGGCCTGGGCGCGGTCGTCCGGCGTGAAGCTCGCCGTGCGCTCGCGCCAGATGTCCAGGGCGGGCACGCGCGTCGGCCCCGGCAGCGAGACAAAGTCGGGGTTCTCCTCCTGGGCCAGGGTCACGGCCCGGGCGCGCTCAGCCAGCCGACGGATCCCCTCGCTATCCGTGGCGTTGCTGGCCACGTAGCCAACCCGCTTCCCGATCACAGCACGGATGCCGAGGACGGCGTCGCGCTCCGCCACGTTCTGGTGGATGGCCGAATTGGCAAACCGGGTGAGGGCTTCCTCGCTGGTGACGAGGGAGACCTGCACCTGATCCGCCTGGGTCAGCTCCATCGCGCGGTAGACGATCTCCAGTGCTGCGTGTCGTCCCAGCATGCTCTCACCTCATCACGCCGATGCGCACGCCGCGGAAGCGCGCCGCCGAGGCCCCATGGCCCACGTGGGCCACCTGGCACGGCTCGCCCTTCCCGCAGTTCGGAATCCCCCAAACGCGCCATTCCTCCCGGCGCGCGACGGCATCACATGCGCGCCAAAACTGATAGGTGATCCCGGTGTAGGTCGGGTTCTTCAGGAGGCGGCCCAGGCGGCCGTTCCGGATCTCCCAGGCGGCCTCGGTGCCGAACTGGAAGTTGAGGCGCTTGTCGTCAATGCTCCACGACCTGGTAGCCGATAGGAGAAGCCCCTCCTGCGTGTCCTGGATCATCTCATCCAGCGACCAGTCACCCGGCTCCAGGTTGATATTCGTCATCCGGATGAGCGGAATGCGGTTCCATCCATCGGCGCGCATGGCACCGCTACTCTTCCGGCCGATGCGCGCCGCCGTCTCGCGCGATGACAGATAGCCGCGGAAGATCCCCTGCTCCACCAGCGGCATGCGCTGCGCCGGTACCCCCTCGTCATCGTAGGCGAAGCTCCCCAGCCCTCCCTCGACGGTGGCATCCGCCACCAGAGTGACCGCGTCCGAACCGTACTGGAAGGTGTCCAGCTTATCCGTCGTCAGGAAGGAGGTGCCCGCGTAGGAGGCTTCGGTGCCGAAGACGTGGTCTAGTTCCACGGGGTGGCCGCACGATTCGTGGATCTGGAGCGCGAGTTGCTGGCCTTCCAGGATGAGATCGGTTACTCCCGAGGGGCACTGTGGGGCATCAAGGAGCGCGGCGGCCTCCTGGCCGGCAGTCTCGGCGCCCTGCTCCAGATCGAGGCTCTCGATGAACTCGTAGCCGGCGGCGGCGAAATCGCCCCCAAAGGCCGCCGGGTAGGAGCGCACCTGCACCTCGCCGCTCTCGGTGGCGGTCGCGGCCACGCCGGCGCCGCTCTCCGTCTTCACCTGCTCGAGATAGGCTCCCTCCGTGCTGGCAAACGTCTTCTCCTCGCGGAAGAAAGCCATGCGCGCCTCGGAGACGGTGACGCGCGGCTCGCGGCGCAGGGCGGCATCGGCATCCAGGAGAAGGGAGATCTTCTCCTCGAGCGGCACCTCGAAGGGGTCCTTCCGGCACGGCATTTCGAAGCGCCCGCGCGCCGGCTCGACAGGGGCCAGGTCTACCTCTTCGCGCTGCACCAGAGCGCTCGCGCGGGCAATCCGTGTGGCCAGCTCCGCGACGCGTTCCATCTCGTCGGCATCCACCTGCCGGCTGCTGGCAAATCCCCACGCGCCATCGACGACGACACGCACCCCAAAGCCGGTGCTCTCACCCGCTTCAACCGCCTCAACGTGCCCGTTTTTGACCAGGATCTCCTCAGTCGTACGCCGGACCACGCGGACATCGGCATAGGAAGCCCCCGCCTGCCGGGCCCGATCCAGCGCGCGCTGTGTCAAATCCTCCATCGGCGCCTCCCCTCGCTATGAGAACGCACCTGGGTCTCTTCCCACCCAGGGCGCATTATAACATACGCTCAGATTTGGGGCAAACGCTTCTTGTCGGCGTGCTCGCGGGCGGCTGTAACTGCCGGATCCGGGCCAATCAGGCCGTTCGCGCCGGCGCGAACGGGATCTCTCACGCTCTTCGGGAACGCCTCGCCGGGTAGCTCGTCTTGTATAGTGACAAGGGATGTGTGCGGCGCCGAGAGACACAGACCAGATCGGGAGACACGCGCGAGATGCCCGAATCCGAAGAGACCACCGTCCGGCGCGCGCAGGCAGGCGACCGGGATGCGTTCCGGTGCCTCTTCGAACGCTACCAGAATCAAGTGTACGGCTATGTGCGCCGGATGGTGAGCGAGGAGAATCTCGCCGCTGACCTTGCGCAGGATGCCTTCGTGCGCGCCTACGAGGCGCTGCCACGTCTGAAGGCGCCGGGAGCGTTCAGAGGCTGGCTCTTCCAGATCGCCGCCAATCGAGTGCGCGACCATTGGAAGCGGCCTTGCCGGGATGCGCTCAGCCTGGACGCGCCAGCTGCTGAAACGGGCGGCGAACTGGCCGTCCCAGACCCGGGCCCCGGCCCGGAGCGCCTCGCCGTCCGTGAGCAGATGCGCACCTCGGTGGCGGAGGCGCTCGCGAAGCTGCCGCCGGAGCGCCGCGAAGTGGTGGTGCTGCATCACTTGAATGGCCTCGACGTGCGTACGATTGCAGCGATGTTGGGAGTGCCGGAGGGCACCGTGAAATCGCGGCTTGGACGCGCCCGGGCCGATCTGCGGCAATTGCTGGCCGAATGGATGGAGGAATAGAAGATGGCGGAGTCCCGACAGGAGAGCGGCGCCTCGCGCTGCGACCGAGTCCGGGAGTGGCTGCCGGAATTCGACTATGGCGGGCCTGGCCTCTGGCAGCGGTGGCAGGTGGCGCGGCACCTGAAGCGCTGCCCGGAGTGCGCGCGAGAGTTGGAGACGCTCCGGCGCGCGGTGGCCCTGATCGAGTCCATTCCCGAGGTCTCCCCGCCGGCGGACTTGTGGGAGCGCGTCGCGGGCGAGCTCCGGCGCGAGGGGCAGTCCGCTTCCTCCACGCGAGTGATGCGCCAGTTGCCAGCGCTCACCGCCGCTGCCGTGCTCGCCGCCTCGGCAGGCCTCTTCGTATGGCACCGTCCCGAGCCGGCGGTGGCGCCCCAGCCGATGGCCAGCTATGTGCGATCCCACCTGGCGCTTTCGAGCTCGCAACCATTCGCCCCGAGCGCCGGGCTTGATGCGCTGGTCCTGATCAGCGCCGGAGAGGACGCGCCATGAGGTCCATCGCGCTCTTCCTGATAGCCCTTGCGATTGCCGCGCCGGCGCAGGCCGCGCCCTCCATCGAGCAGCTGGTGGAGCGCGCCTTCCGCCACCCGCGCTCCGTGGCCCACACCGGTACGGTACGCGTCACGCTCAGCGGCCCGCCTCGCTCGACGGCATCGGTCCGCGTCTTTTGCGACGGTCATGGCCGGGAACGACGCGAGCACCTGGACGGCCCGGCACGCGGGCTCACCATCCTCACCGATGGCCAGAGCTCCTGGCAGCGGCCTTCGCCCGCGGCGCGCTGGACCGCCCTCCAGATTCCCCCCGCCACCTCGTCTTGGGATCGCCTCCGGCGCAACTATCGTTTTCGCCGCCAGGGCGAGGAGCGGATCGCCGGCCGGAAAGCGGCCGTCATCGCCATCGACCCGGTCCACCCGGGAAACCCGCGCCAGGTCCTCTGGCTCGACATGGCGACGGCGCTCGTGTTGCGCGCCGATAGCTACACCTATGCCGGCGACCTGGCGATGACCACGCACTACACCACCTTCGTGCCCAAAGCACCGCCCGCCCGCGCCCTCAAAGCCCCCGACCCGAATGAGATCGCCCCGACCTCCACCGCGGAGTGGTGGAAGGAATGCGCCTCGGAGAAGGAGCTGCGCCAGGAGGCCGGAACCTCCGTTTCGCTGCCCAGCCGGCTCCCTCCAGGCTACGCGCTCGTCGCCTACTACCTGCGCGGGTGCCGCCGTGGTGGAACGCTCCCCGTTGTCCGCTACGACGATGGCCTAAACGCGCTCACGCTTTTCATCACGCCCGGGCCCGGTGGCCGGCGCCGCATCGGCCGGGGATGGGGCTGGGGGCGGGACCGGAACGCAAGCGCGCTTAGCCAGGTGGCCGGCCAGCAGGTGGCGCGCGTCGCGCACGAGGGCTATACCTACATCCTGGTTGGCGATCACGATCCAGATGGGCTGGAGGCAACGCTGCGCTCCATCCGGTAGAGCGCGGCCAATGTGGGAGATCATCCGGTCTCTGCGCCCGGCTCGCGGCCGGCACCGCGGCTGCGTTTACCTCTCCGAGACGCCGGGAATGAACCCGGCGAGGGTGCTGGCGAGAGAGGGCACGCCCATGAAGGGCCGATCCCGCCGAACGCGGCGAGCGCAGTGCGCGCCCCAACTCCAGACGGGATGCCGCCGGCACTCCACCACGGGGCATCGCCCCCCAGGGGAGGACGAGAATGGCCACGGTAGATGCCGTTGAAGTCATGGAAGAGATCGTCACGGAAGAGCCGATGCGCAACCACAACCACGACCTGATCCAGGTGCTGAGCGAAAAGCTGGATGGCGTGGTCCGGTATCCCGTCTACCATGAGGACGCGGTAGACGAGTGCGAGGTATGCATGCGCATCTGGGAGCAGATCAAGCAGGATGACATGAGGCACGTCGAGATGCTTCGTGACGAGATCATCCGGCACGCCAAAGAGGGTACCTTCGACTGAGACGCTGACGGTTTCAATCCCGGCGCGCGACGGTGCCATGCCGCCCCCGCGCGTCGGGTTTCCACTTCCGGCCGCTCTCGCTCTTGCAGGAACGCGCCTGATTGAGGAGAAATCTTCCCTCGGGAGCGTATCTGGGATTCCGAGATAAGGAATTCGGAGTGCTAGCGCGGCCCCCTCGTGTATCGCGCGGGTGAACACCGGTTCCGCGCCCGTCGTGCGCGTCCACCGTCGCCCCTCGGGGATCTCCCCGACGCTTGTTGCCTGCACTTGCACTCTGATAGCCCTGGAGTTGTATGGAAAAGATCGTCAGTATATCCCTGGCCTCCCCCTCGCGCGACTTCACCGTTGAAGTGGATCTCCTCGGGAGACGCCTCGCGGTCCAGCGCCGCGGAGTGGGTGGCTCCTATCACGACTATTTCCGTGCCCTCGCCGAGGCGGATGCCGATCCGGAGGTGCGCGCCATCGGCCTCGGGGGGATCAATCGCTACCTCCTCACCAACGCGAATAAGCACGAGTTCAGCATGGCGCGCAAGATGATCGCCACCGTTCGCACCAAGCCGGTCGTGGATGGCTGCGGCCTGAAGACTAGCCTGGAGCCCTACCTTGTCCACCGCCTCCAGGAGGAGGGCGTGGTCGATTTCTCGCGAAGCCGGGTGCTCATGGTCGCGGCCACGGACCGCTGGGGCATGGCGCGAGCGCTTCGCGAGACCGCCCGCGAGACGGTCTTCGGCGACCTGATGTTCGGGCTCGATCTCCCGATCCCGCTCGGCTGGAACGTGCTCTGCCCGCTCGCCGCGCTGCTCGTGCCGGTGATCACCCGCTGTGTGCCCTTCAAGTGGCTCTACCCCACCGGTGAGACCAAAGTGAAGCCGAAGTACGGCAATTGGTATGCATGGGCCGATGTGGTCGCCGGCGATTGGAAGTTCATCCAGCGCTGCCTTCCCGTGGGCCCCGAAGCGCTGCGAGGCAAGACGATCCTGACGAACACCGTGACGAGCAAGGATGTGGAGCTCCTCCGCTCGCGTGGCGCTGCGCTGCTTGTGACGACCACCCCAAACCTCTCCGGGCGGTCCTTCGGAACCAACGTGATTGAGGCCGTCGTCATCACCC
>JAAZEM010000183.1 GCA_012512265.1 Armatimonadota bacterium
ATAAATCACCGCGCTGCTTGCGAGCGAAGCCCTGCCGGGCTGGGTTGGGGATACTCCCAGATGTCTCAAAACGGCGGTGGCTGGGAGGAGAAGCCCCGGAGGGGCTTTGCCTACAAGCAGCGCGGAGCTTCGAGCTCCGCGCGCGAAGGTGACGCGCAACCCGGCGCGCGGCGATAAATCACCGCGCGTGCGGGCGGCCTTCTCCATCCGTGTCCATCTGCGTCCATCTGCGGATAACAACACGCCCGCGAGCACACGAGGCGCCGGGGTTATGCTATAATGGAGGGAGAACGCGCGGATCCGGGTCTCCCGGTCTCCGCCCCACGGAAGGATTGTCCGGCATGCCCCAGAGTCGATGGTTCTCGTGGCTCCCCCGCGCCGCCACCTGCTTCGCGCTAATCCTCTTCTGGCAGGCCGCGCCGCGCCCCTCGGAGCGCCCGACGCTCGTGCCCCAGATGGGTCACGGCGATCTCGTCACCGGGATCGCGTTCAGCCCCGACGGGCACACCCTCGCCTCCGCCAGCGAGGACCGCACCATCATCCTCTGGGATGTCGCTTCCGGCGCCGCGCGTCTCTCTCTGAAAGGCCATTCCAGCTGGGTGCAGTGCGTCGCCTTCAGCCCGGATGGCCGGACCGTTGCCTCCGGCAGCGAGGACGACACCGTGATCCTCTGGGACGCGAGCACGGGCGCGGTCCGGCACGTCCTGAAGGGGCACGCAGCCGACGTGACCAGCGTCCTCTTCAGCCCGGATGGCCGGCTCGTCGCCTCGCGCGCCGAGGATCGCACGGTGCGCCTCTGGGATGCCGAAACCGGCATGGCCATGGCCACGATTCCTGGCGTCTTCAGCCGCGTCGCCATCAGCCCCAACGGCCAGTTCCTGGCGTTCGCGAACCGGCAGCACATCATCACCCTGTGGGATATCGCCGCGGGGAAGCCGGCGCGCACCTTCCAATCGCACCGCACATCCATCGCCAGCCTGGCGTTCAGCCAAGACGGGCAGTGGCTCGCGTCCGGGAATGACGATGGGGGCGTGACGCTCTGGAACGCGGCCACAGGCCAGCCCGCGCGCTCCCTCAAGGGGCACGCCGATGCCGTCACCAGCCTGGCGTTCAGCCGGAACGGGCGCTGGCTCGTCTCCGGTAGCTCGGACGCGGCGATCCTCTGGAACACCGCCACGGGCCGGGCACGGCGCACGGTCGAGTCGGACGCTCGCGCCGTCGCTCTCAGCCCGGACGGCCACCTCCTGGCGTGCAGCGACGGCGCCACGGTCGTCTTGCGCGATACCCGATCTGGTAAGGTCCAGCGAACCCTCCAGGGGCAAGCCCAGGAGGTGGCCCGAGTGGCGTTCAATCCCGACGGCCAGACCCTCGCCGCTGCCACCGCCGCAGGCACCGTGCTGTGGGATATCGAAAACGCCGAGGCGCGCGCCACGCTCCGGGGCCATGAAGCCGGCGTGACAGCCGCGGTCTTCTCGCCGGACGGGCAGACACTCGCCACCGCGAGTCAGGACCGCAACGTGATCCTCTGGGATCTGGACGCGCGCGAGCCGCGCCTGGTCCTGAAAGGCCACACCGAGAGCATCACGCAGGTCGCTTTCACGCCGGATGGCAAGAGGCTCGCTTCCGCGAGCGCCGACGGCAGCATCTTCCTGTGGAACACGGAGACGGGCGAGCAGCTCGCCACGCTGAAAGGGCACACCTGGCCCGTGGCCGGCCTGGCGTTCAGCGCCGACGGGCACACCCTCGCCTCCGGAAGCTGGGATACCACGGTGATCCTGTGGGATACCCAGGGCGGCGAGCAACGCCGGCGCCTCCAGGGCCACCCGGGTTGGGTGCATAGCGTGGCGTTCAGCCCGGATGGCCGTGTGCTGGCATCCGCGGGCATGGACCGGCGGATCGTCCTGTGGGATGTTGAGACGGGGCAGGCCCTCGCCACGCTCTCCGGGCACGCCGCGCCCATCCGGGATGTCGCCTTCAGCCTGGATGGGAAGGCGCTTCTCTCGGGAGACGAGGGGGGCACGCTCCTTGTCTGGAACGTTGCGACGCGCGAGGTGCGCCACACGCTTCACGGCCACGGCGCCCTGGTCAGCAGCGTCACGTTCAGCCCCAACGGACGGGTGATCGCCTCGGCGAGTTGGGATGGCTCGGTGCGCTTCTGGCGGGCAGATACCGGCGCGGAGCTCGCCGCCGCCTTCAGCCTGGAGGGCGGGCGCGACTGGCTGGTGGCGACGCCGCAGGGCTACTACAACGCCTCGCTCGACGGCGGGCGCCTGGTCCGCTGGCGCGTCGGCGAGGCGCTCTACCCTGTCGAACAGTATGCCCGCCGGTTCAAGAAGCCGGACCTGGTGGCACGTGCGCTTGGAGGCGCGACGCTCGGCGGGCGCCTCCCGGTGCTCACCGCCGAGAGCCGGCCCCCTCGCGTCACACTCACTGCCGCGGGCGGGAAGAGCGAGGTGCAAGGCGACCGGCTCCGCGTGCAGATCGAGGCGGCGCCGGGCACGCCAGATCGCAGCATCACGCGTGTAGAGCTCCGCGTGAATGGCCGGCTGGCGGAGCTGGACCGGGCGCTCGATGTGGCCATCGCATCCCAGGGAAAAGGCAAGCAGGCTTCCTCCGTGGCCGCCCTTGGCAAGACACGGTCGGTGCGCGCGCGCCCCCGCGACCGCGCGGCGGATAGCCGCCTCTCCATCGATGCCGTGATCTCGCTGCTTCCGGGCGAGGAGGAGATTCGCCTTCTCGCCAGCGCCTACGATGACCAGGAGGTACGCGGCGACTCCGAGCTGGTCGTGTTGCGCCGGCTCAGCCCGGCGCCGGCCGCGGACACCGATTGCTACGTGCTCGCGATCGGGGTGAGCCGCTACTCCACGCCGGAGTATAACCTCAGTTTCGCCGATGACGACGCGCGCGCCGTCGCCGCCACTTTCCAGGCACAGCAGGGGCACCTCTTCCGCAAAGTGGAGGCAAAGGTAGTCACCGATGACCACGGGACCAAGAAGGAGATCGAAACGGCGCTGAAGTGGCTACAGAAGCAGCCCAGGCCAGGCGACACCGCGGTGATGCTCTTCAGCGGCCACGGGGTGCGCGGGCACCTGCGCCGGCTCTTCTTCTTCACGCACAACGGTGACCTGGACGCGCTGCGCGATACGTGCCTGCCGTGGGACGCCGTCGATGACGCCGTGAGCGCGTGCCGGGCCCGGCAAGTGCTGCTCTTCATCGATTGCTGCCACGCCGGCGCTTTCGGCGAGCGCCGGGCAAGCGCGGACGAGATGGCCGAGAATCTGATGCGCAACGTAGTCGTCTTTGCGTCCAGCCGCGGCAATGAGGAGTCGCTGGAAGACCCGACCTGGGGGCATGGCGCCTTTACCCGGGCCCTGCTGGACGGCCTGCATGGTGGCGCCGACTTCGATGAATCGGGGTTCGTCACCGCGGGCGACCTGGTCCGCTACCTGCCGGATCGCGTCCGCGAGCTCACCGGCGGCCGGCAAAACCCGATCGTGCCCCGCCCGGAAGAGCTAGATCCCGCCCTCCGCCTGGCCTACCTGAAGCGAGACGAGCCGGCTGCGGCCAGAAGCCATGACAACTGGTACCCGCGAGCGGCGCTGGCCGGACCTCGCCGGGCAGGCGAGTAGGCGAGGAACTCGCGCGAGTTACGAAGAGGCCCCGCCTCGATCGAGGCGGGGCCTACAAGTATATGGGGTCTCCCGTGGGGAGTGAAAGCTCTAGAGCCTCCTGAGGCAGAAACCGCCGTCCACGTTGATGACGGTGCCGGTGGAGTAGTCAAAGTCTCCGCGAGCGATGGCGGCGACGGCCCGCCCGATATCTTCCGGCTGGCCCCAGCGGCGCAGGGGCAGCAATCCCTCGCCAATCAGGCGGTCATACCGCTCCTTCACCACGCTCGTCATATCGGTGGCGATGATGCCAGGGCGCACCTCAAGGACGGGGATGCCGAACTCCGCGAGCCGGTCGGCATAGAGGGCAACGGCCATGCTCAATCCCGCCTTCGAGAGGCAGTACTCGCCGCGGTTCGGCGAGGAGGTGTAGGCCGACATCGAGGTAACGAAGACGATGCGGCCCCGGGGGATCTGCTTATCCCGCAGAAGGCGGATCATCTCGTTGGCGACGCGCTGCGTGAGGAAATAGGGGCCTTTCAGGTTCGTGCCCATCACCTCGTCGTAGCTCTCCTCGGTCGCTTCGAGAAGGTCACGCCGCTGGCGAGGCGCGATCCCGGCATTGTTCACCAGGAGGTCAATCCGGCCGAAGGTGTCCAGGGTAAAATCGACAAGCGCCTGCCGCGCATCGGAATCGGCGATACTGGCGCCGAAAATCTCGGCGCGAGCGCCGAGCGCGGCAATCTCCGCCTGCACCGCACGCGCGGCCTCGGCGTTGCTGGCGTAGTTCACGAGCACGTCGTAGCCGGTGCGCGCCAACTCCAGGGCGATACCCCGGCCGATGCCACGACTGGCACCGGTGACGAGGGCAACCGGTCTTGCTTCACTGGACACGGGTCTCTCCTCCCGAAGGCAGAAGCTCGCGCAGGCGTGCCTGGAAGGCACGCACGATGCGGGCATTGGCACCAAGGTCCGGCATCCTCCCCTGGCATCTAGAGGAGGCCGTCACCTTCATCATGCGTCCGTTCATCAGTGGCTCGATAGAGATGCTCACCTCGTGGGGATGGGCGGCAGCTGCGACGGTGGCATGGATCACGCCGTCCTCTTCCGCCACCACGCTCCATCCGGGGAGCGTGCGGACTGCTTCCAGGGCAGCATTCCACACCTCGTCGGCGGGATAGGCGAACACCTGGGGAACGAGATCCGGGTATTCGGGGCTCTCCCCCGTCTGCACGGCGCGAACGGTGAAGTAGCGCCGGTGCGCCCACACCATCGCCGCTCCAGCAACACCTGCCGCCAGTAGGATCCAGCCTGCCCGTCGTCGAGAGGTATTTGCGTTCTCTTCAGCCATGGTTCCCTTCCCCTTGCCGACAAGACGCGGGCTATCCGCCGCACCGATCCAGAGTTCGCGATGCCACCGCGTCCTCCTTCAGGGGTGCTGCAGTGAGCCAGTCACGCGGATGCGCGCGCGCCGGAAGGCGTAGAACCACGGCGACACTTTGGCCAGGAAGGCGGCGGGCGACGCATGCGACACATCCACCCGGTCCAGGCACCAGGGATGATACCCAAGGCCATCACCGGCACACGCGCCCTCGTATCCGGCGGCGCGGACCGCTTCCTGACAGCGGGCATCGGTGCGGTTGCGCGGGTAGGCGAAGAAGCGGATTGGGGTTTTCACCTGCCGCTCGATGATCACCCGCGATTCCAGCAGCTCCGCGCGGAGGCACCCATCGCTCAACGTCGTGAGGACGGCGTGCGAGCGTGTATGCGAGCCGATGGTGAAGCCTTGCCGGGCCAGGTCGCGCGCCTCTTCCCAGCCGATCAGAGGCTGGCCGGCGCATCCGGACTCCGCCTCCCATCGGGAAGTACCGCCCACGTGGTCGCTCACCAAGAAAAAGGTGGCAGGGAAGCGGAGCTCCCGGAGAATCGGCACCGCCAGCCGGTAGGTGTCGGCGTAGCCATCATCAAAGGTGATGGCCACCGGGCGCGGCGGCAACGCCCTTCCCCTGCGCAACCAGTCGACAATCTGTTCGAGTGTGACGACATGGAAGCGGAGCCGCTGCAGATAGTGCATCTGCTGCGCGAAGCGCCGGCGCGAGATGCTGAAGAAGTAGTCGCCCGGCCCCGGCTCGGCGGGGGTGACGCGGTGGTACATGAGGATCGGCACGCGCCACCCGGGAAGCGTGATCCGCCTCATCGCGCTTCCTCCCGCGCGCGCAGTGCCAGATCGACGAGGCGGCGCCCGTTGCGCGCGATATCGAACTCCTCTCGAGCACGCTGCCACCCCGCTCGGCCCATCCGCTCGCGTAGGCCACTCTCATCCAGAAGCAGATTCACGGCCTGGGCCAGCGCATCGGCATCTCCCGGGGGGACCAGGAAGCCTGTTTCACCCTCCACCACGAGCTCTGGAATCGCGCCCACGCGGCTGGCGACCACCGGCAACCCGCTCGCCATCGCCTCCAGAATCACCTGCGCAAAGGTATCGCCCAACGTCGGGAGCACAAAGAGGTCGGCGGCGCCGAAGAGGCGAACCAGCCCCGGCGAATTGGGGGTGAGCCCCGCGTAGGAATAGACTCCGGGCTCGCGCGCGACGGGCGTGCGCGTCACCAGGTGCAGCTCGGCGCGCCCACGCCAGGAGCGCCGAAAAGCTTCAAGGAGAATCTCTCCTCCCTTAGCGCGCAGGTCACCGCCAACAAAGAGGATCCGCGCGGGTCGCCCAAGCTTACCCCGGCCTCCCAGCTCCCGTCCCATCCGAACACTGCCTTCCCAGAGAGCCACATTCACTCCGGGGGGCAGCACGTCGATGCGTGCCGGCTCGATCCCATACTCGGTGATCAGCGACTGCTGCACCCAGCGAGACCAGGCAATGATCCGGTGGGCACGTTTCAGAGCTCGGGACGTCCAATCGGTTGCCAGGTGACGGATCAGCGCCCGGCGCTGCGCTCCCCCCGCATAGATTCCCAGACGCGCGTTTTGGGCGGGCGTCGCGTCCATCGAAAGGAGCGTGGGCACCCGTCGCAGATAGTCGAGGCAAAGAAGCGCCGGGAGGTGGGTGTGGAAGAGGAGCACGTCGTAGCTTCTGCCACGGAGCGCCGAGCGCGCCATCAACCCGGAGCGCAAAGTCCAGTTCAAGCGTCGGGGCGGCCAGGGGCCCCCGGATTCATACGGCAGGAGGTGCCATTCGGGAGAGACATCCGGCCACGCGCGCATCTGAGCCTCCAGATTGGCCCAGAAGGTGATGTGCCCAATTGCCTGCTCGAAGACGCACCCCAGGCGCAGGGGCTTCTGCGCACGCGAATCGGCCGCGCTCGTCGATCGCTCCGCCATTTTCCCTCCCCCCGGCGAAGGCTCGCCCGTGACGTGGCGGTTGATGCAAGAAGAGTGCCGTCTCCCGATGCGGGCAGGTATGCACTTTCTGGCACCGCTTATGCGAGTAACCCGGACCTATGGATGGGCTTGCTCTGGCGCGGGTCCCTCGCTTACGCGTGGTGGCTTCCGCGGGCATCTCCAGCATCTATTTGGGGGAGGGCACAAGCAGATGGAAGGGCATCGCAGAGAGGAATTCCAGGCAAACACGGCGCGCCGACCCGAGATCGTGCGCGATTGGGGCCGCTTCCTGGAGATCGCGGAGCCGTGGGAGCGATTGCGCCGCCAGACGCCCGGCTTCACCCTTTTCCAGTCTCACCTCTGGCTACGAAGCTATTGGGAGCACTGCGCCAGAGACTCGGACGGGCTCTTTGTCGCTTGCCACTGGGAGGGCGCGGATCTGGTGGTCGCGGCGCCCCTGTGCATCACGCGCGGGGCTGGCGGACCGCTGGCAACGCGAGTGCTCCGCTTTATCGGGGCCGAATATGCCGATTTCGCGCGTATCCTCCTACTTCCGGGGGATGATGCCGCACCCATGTGGGCGCTCGTCGCGGCGCACAGCGATGAGTGGGAGGTCGCCGATCTTCGCTACGTACCCGAGGATGGCGCGGGCACGCGCTCCGCGAAGGTGCCGGCAGGCTGGCGCCACGAGCAGCAAGTCATAGAGTGCGCGCGCTGGATTCATCTTAGCGCAGGCCCGTGGCGCAAATGCGTGAAGAAGGGGATGCGTCACAGCATCGAGCGTCACCGCCGGCGCATTGAGGAGCAGGGTCCGCTCCGCTTCTCGCGCGCGACGGAGGCTCGGGAGGTAGAGGAGTATCTGGAGCAGCTGGCCGACCTCCACACGCGCCATTGGGCAGAGCGGGGTGAAACCAGCCTCTTCCAACTCCCAGACTACCGCGCGTGGGCCATGGAGACGGCGCTCCGGTTTCAGGATTCTGGCCAGCTCTATCTATGCCGGCTGCTCCTGGACAAGCGCCCGATCGCCGTGGGATGGGGCTTCCTGGAGGGCGAGCAGATGCTCCTTTACTGCGCCGCCTATGCCCGCGACGTGGCCCACCACTCCCCCGGCAGCCTCCTCGTAGCCGCGATCCTGGATGACCTGCAGACGCGAGGAGTGGCGACCACCTTCAGCTTCGGACGCGGTGACGAGGAGTATAAGCGCCGGTGGAGCGAGGATCATTCGCCTCTCCACCGGCACCTCCTCACAAGGCGGAACGCGCTCGGCTCTGTACACTCCATGCTCTTCGGGAAGGTTCTCCCGTTCCTCTGGCGCCATCCCGCGGCGGGGCGCACTCTGCGCAAGCTGCGGCGCGCCTCCCTGATTACCGAGCGCGCCAGGTAGAGCAGGAGCGTTATGCGGGCCGATGGGTGCGCATCTTTACGCCCGCGCCAGGCTTGGCAGCGCGGATCCTTCCCTCGGGGTGGTGTCACGCGGCCGCGGTGGCCGCGGGCTCAGCCTCTTCCACCGCCATGGTGTATGCGCACTCCCGGTTGAGGCATTTCCGATACCGTCCCTTGCCGCCTCGCTTTGTCCCCTCGGTCATCAGCGAGTTGCACTTCGGGCAGTGCACGTTGACGGGACGCTGCCAGACGGCATAGTCGCACTGCGGGTAAGCGGAACACCCGTAGAAGACCCGGCCACGCCGCGAGCGCTTCTCGACAATCTCGCCCTCGCACCCCGGCTTTGGACAAGGCACCCCAACTCGCTTGAGGATCGGCTGAGTCCCCTTGCACTCCGGATAGCCGGAGCAGCCGAGAAACTTGCCGTACCGGTTCTCGCGGATTACCATCGGCCGGCCGCACACGGGGCACGGCTCGTCGGTGACCTGCGGCTCGATGCTGACGCGCTCCGCCTCCTGCTCGGCACGAGACAGCTCGCGCGAGAAGGGATCGTAGAAGTCACGCACCACCTGCACCCAGCCGGCCTTGCCCTCCTCGACCTCGTCCAGCTCCGACTCCATAGCGGCGGTGAAGCGCACCTCCATGATGTCGGGGAAGTGCTTCACCAGGAACTCGGTGACCCGTCGGCCAAGCTCGGTCGGGCGAAACTTCTTCTCCTCCAGCACCACGTAGCCGCGCTCCTGGATCGTGCTGATGATCGAGGCATAGGTGCTCGGGCGGCCAATGCCCTTCTCTTCCATCTCCTTCACCAGGGTCGCCTCAGTATAGCGCGGCGGGGGCTGGGTGAAGTGCTGGCGGGGAAGCAGCTCCAGCAGTTTCAGCTCTTCCTCCTCCTGTAGCTCGGGAAGCGCGGCACTCTCCTCATCCTCGGCGGCATCGCGAGCCTCGGTGTAGAGAATGGTGAAACCAGGGAACTTCATCACCGAACCGACGGCGCGCAGCGTGAACTCACCCGCGCCAATCTCCACAGTGGTCACGTCGAACACCGCGGAAGCCATCTGGCACGCCACGAAGCGATCCCAGATGAGCCGATACAGACGCTGCTGGTCATGCGTCAGGTAGGGCTTCATCGCGTCCGGCGTGCGCAGGACCGAGGTCGGCCGGATCGCCTCGTGGGCATCCTGGGCGCCTTTCCTAGACTTGAACGTGCGCGGCGTCGCGGGAATGTAATCCTTCCCCCACCGGTCGGCGATGTAGGCCCGGGCTTCATCGAGCGCCTGCTGCGAGATGCGCACCGAGTCCGTGCGCATATAAGTAATGAGACCGACCGTGCCCTCATCGCCCAGGTCGATTCCCTCGTAGAGCTGCTGAGCGATGCTCATCGTGCGCCGGTTGCTGAAGCCGAGCTTGCGCGCGGCCTCCTGCTGCAACGTCGAGGTGATGAAGGGCGGCGATGGATGGCGGCGTTGCGCGCGCCGCTTGATGCTGCGCACCACATAGGTCGCGGTGCGTAGGGCAGCGACAATCGCCTCTGCCTCTTCGCCAGTGCTCACCTCCACCTTTTTGCCCGCGTGGTGAGTCAACTTCGCCTGGAACGGAAACTCCTGATCAAGCGGCGTGAGCGTAGCGGCAATCGACCAGTACTCGACCGGCACGAATGCCTCGATCTCCGCTTCGCGGTCCACGATCAGCCGGACGGCGACGGATTGCACGCGGCCCGCGCTCAGGTTGCGTTTCACTTTCCGCCACAGAAGCGGACTCAGGTTGTAGCCGACGAGGCGGTCCATCACGCGGCGCGCCTGCTGCGCGTTCACGCGGTCCACATCGAGCGAGCGCGGGTGCTGCAACGCCTCGCGCACCGCCTGAGGGGTGATCTCGTTGAATTCAATGCGAAGCGGGTTCTCCAGCCGCAAGGCTTCCTTCAGATGCCAGGCGATTGCTTCCCCCTCGCGGTCGGGGTCGGAGGCCAGGTAGACCCGGTCTGCGGCCTGTACAGCCTTGCGCAGGTTCTCGAGTGTCTCCTTGCGCTCCGGGATCTGGACATAAGTAGGCTGGAAATCGTGGTCCACGCGAACGCCCAGACGGGTCTTCGGTAGATCGCGGACATGCCCCATAGACGCCATGATCTGAAAGCCGGAACCCAGGAAGCTTTTCAGGCTCTTCGTCTTGGCCGGCGACTCCACAATAATCAGCGATTTCGACATAAAGTTTCCTCTAACAGTACCTTTGCCGGCAGGGGCTAGAGATGGCCACCTGGCAAAAGGACTACACGCTATAGAGTGTGTAGTCCCAACGCCACCGGCATTCCGGCAGCGAACCCGGCTATTCTAGCATAATCGATTCTGAGTGTCAACACGCCAAAACCGCGCACAGCCGGGCGCTTCTGCCCTCCATTGACCCCCTTCGCGGTGATGTCGGCGTCCGTCGATACCTCCCCGAAATCCCCAACAGATAATCTGCAGCAGACGTACCAGTTGGCGAGTTGCCCCCAACCCGGCGGGCACAATCGCCCGGTTGAAGACGGAGCTATCACTCCATCACAACCGCAGGGGGCGGCCCACGGCCCAATAGCCTCATGGGCATTCGGCAACGCGAGCGCGTACTTCTGCCTGCCCACGCGGGTCGACCCGCGATCCTCTTCCACACTTCCGGGAGAAGGCATGCGGATCATGAGGCAGCGCAGCGCGAAGGTGTTGCCATCGCGCAACCGCCAGCCCGCGGATCAGGCGTCGCCAAGGGGAGGGTGAGTGGCTCCACCGTCTCGGCCGGCACCTGCTTCCCAGCAGGCATGCGCTTCGCCCTGGCGGTGGGTTTCATGCCGATTCGAGGGCGTAGGGGCCGAAAACCCCTACGCCTCTTCTTGAAGTGAACCTTAGTCCAAAATCAGTGCCTGATCGCGGCGCGGCCCCACAGAGACCATGCTGAGGGGAACGCCGGCCAGGGTCTCCACGCGCTCCAGATATCGGCGCGCGTTCGTCGGGAGGTCGGCCAGGCGCCGTGCGCCGGTGATATCTTCCGTCCACCCGGGGAGCTCCTCGTAAACCGGCTCGCTCCTGTCGAACTCCTCCTGGAGATGCGGCAGGCTATCGCGGACCTTGCCATCGATCTTGTAGCCCACGCCGATGCAGACGGTGGGGAGCCCGGTGAGCACATCCAGCTTCGTCAGCGCCAGGCTGTCGAGGCTGTTGACAGCCACCGCGAAGCGCAGGGCGACCATATCGAGCCAGCCACAACGACGCGCGCGACCCGTGGTGGTCCCGAACTCGGCGCCCTGCTTCCGGATCCAATCGCCCGTTGCATCGTGGAGCTCTGTGGGGAAGCTCCCCCTCCCCACCCGAGTCGTGTAAGCCTTGTTGACGCCGATGACGCGGTCGATGTGGCGCGGGCCGATTCCGGTTCCGAGGCAGGCCCCGCCCGCCACCGTGTGCGAGGAGGTGACGTAGGGATAGGTGCCATGGTCGATATCAAGCATCGTCCCTTGAGCCCCCTCACAGAGAACGTTGCGCCCCTCCGCGACGGCGCTCGTGACGAGCGAGATCGTGTCGTCTACGTAGGGCCGGAGCTGATCCGCGTAGGTGGCCATCTGATCGAGGATCGCCATGACATCGAGCGCCTCGGCACCATAGACGGCCTGGAGCAGCGCGCTCTTCTCCTCGATCACGGGGCGGGCGCGCTCCACCATGCGGTCGCTCACCAGGTCGGAAATCCGAAGGCCTTTGCGCGCGGCTTTGTCGGCGTATGCGGGCCCGATGCCACGGCCAGTGGTGCCGATCTTGCTGCCACCGCGACGCTCTTCCTCCAGGGTATCGAGGAGGCGGTGATAAGGCATGATCACATGCGCATTGCCGCTGATGCGGAGGTTATCGAGACTGATACCCTGGCTGCGGAGGGTGGCCATCTCCTCCACCAGTACCGCGGGATCGATGACGACGCCATCAGCGATCACGCAGAGGGTATCAGGGTGCAGAATGCCGGAAGGGATAAGATGGAGCTTCAGCTCTTTATCGCCGGCAGCAACCGTATGTCCGGCGTTGTTCCCGCCCTGGTAGCGCACGACAATCGCCGCATCGCGCGCCAGGTAGTCTACCACGCGTCCCTTACCCTCATCGCCCCACTGGGCCCCAATCACAACGCTGACAGCCATCGAATCTCCTTCAGAAAGCGCGTGCCGCTGCGGCATCGGCGCTCACGACCGACGCCACCAGACCCATCCAAGCGTGAGGTGCAAAGAGCAGCCCGGGTCTACTTCGAGGGAAGTAGGAGCGGAGCGCCTATCACGAACCCCCAAATCCCAAGGTCAGGAGCGCACGCAAAAAAAGAGGATAGCCACTCGCTATCCGGGGTCAGTATAGCAGAAGCCTGCATCAACTGTCAAGGAGAACAAAATCGCCGGGTGCGCGGGACGAAGGGCACAGCATCCGCGGGCGGTTTCACCCGCGGATGCTGTCTTCATTACTGGGCGTTGGGGTCGGCTTGCATCAGGCCGAACTGCGTACCTTCAGTGTCCTCGCAGGTGGCAAGCCATCCCACGCCCGGAATGGCGGTCTTGGGCATCAACACCTTCCCGCCGGCATCAACCACCCGCCGGACGTACTCCTCCAGGTCCGGAACGCCGATAGTATTGCTCACGCCCTCTCTTGCCATTCGGCGCGCGAGGCCCCCATCAATTCCCGGCTCATCTTCAGGGCCGGTCGAAATCAGCCAGTACTCCATCGGCCCTTCCCACTTCCGGATCTGCCAGCCGAACACTGTCTCGTAGAAGCGGATGGCCCGCTCGGGGTCGTCCGCCGGAAGGTCGAAGTGGATTACTCTCGGCATCGTCTCTCTCCTCACGCTGATGTCGCGCAGGCTGCGGGAATGCAGGTGCGTATCCCTCGCCAGATACCCCCCGCTCTCCGATGCGAAACGATGCCCCGGGCCGGCAATCCCCCCAGGGGCACCCATCGCTCACCAGAACCGCAGGCGGCCCAGGTTGAAGCGCGTTGTGGTGCGCCCGTTGCGGGTCTGCGTGGTAATACTTGGCCCCTTGCCGAGTCGCGTGGTGGTTGTGAAGGTGGTGCCACGCGGACCAGTGGTGATCTTCATCCCTTTGCCGAGCTTCGTAGTCATGCTCGCCCCACGCTTGCCGAGGTTGATCACCATTCCCTTTCCTACGCGGATCCGTGGAGTGCGCGGCCTGAAAGAACGCATTGCTCCATCCTCTCCTTCCCGAGTACCTGTTGCTGGCGTGTGCCATAGCAGGTGGCTTGTCCCCAAGCGAGGACTCTACTCGTCAGAGCGATTACGCGACAGCGTAACAAAGGGCTGGCATCTTCCACGCCGGCCGCGGAAGCGGCGAAGCTGCCGTATTAGACTATAGCACGCGCCTCGGCGATAGATCAACGAACCGTTGCCTCAACCTGCGATTCCGACATAAGGAGAGGGCCGCCCGCACGCGCGGAGCTCGAAGCTCCGTGCTGCTTCCCGGCAAGGCCCCTGCGGGGCTTCTCATCCCAGCCACCGCCGTTTTGAGACGTCTGGGAGTATCCCCAACCCAGCCCGGCAGGGCTTCGCTCGCAAGCAGCGCGGTGATTTATCGCCGCGCGCCGGGATGCACGCTGCCTCCGAGGCTTCGGATTCCTTATGTCGGAATCTCAGTGCCTCAACATCTACGTTACCGAAGTGGCATTCGTTGCCTGAGCATGGTGTTACCGAACGCATTCGTTGCCTCAAATGCCCCTGTTACCGTGGCATGGAAGCATAGAGAGGATGACCGTGCCTTCGGTACGACAGATCGCTCGCCGCCGGCGCGCAGAGTATGAGCAGCGAAGCGACGGTCTATCCTGAAAGAGGACAGGGCGCACGCATCTTTTGGAGCATGCCATCTATGCAGCGCGCGGGCGGTTCCCCAGCATGGCCCCAAGCTTTGCCCTGCCCACGATACACTACAATGACGGTCAGGGAAGAGTGCCTATCGCCCAGGCGCGGGAGCGCATTTCGGTAACAACCAAGATGAGGCAACGAATAGCAACGGGCGACCCACTGCTTAAAAGGAGGGGGCGGGGGGCAGGAAAGCCCCTTTCCCACCCGCGCCCGTCCCCTTCATCCGTGGTATTGACGCCGGCGCGGGCCTGGAGGACCCTGGCGCCGATGCCCGCGCTTCTCCCTTCCCTCCGGGGGAGGCTTCGCGATCTCAGCGCCGGCCATAGACGCGACGTAGACCATCGCGCATCTGAGCCAGCCAGGTTCGAGCCACCTGATCCTGCGGCACTCCCAACGCCTCGGCGTCCTGTTGGGTCACCCGCACCACCGCCTGATTGCCGATACAGATCACCGGATCGCCACCGGCGCTCCCTAGCCACAGGCGATGGAGGTTGAACTCTCCGCGTTCAAACAGGGCGGGCGTGGCCTCCGTCAGGCGGTCGGTCACCTCCGCGGCTCTCCGCTCCACCGAACCGTGCTCGCCCGGAGTCGGCAGCGTCACCAGGGTGACTCCCCCGATATCAATCCTTCCTGGAACGCTGCGCGCCACAGACCGACTGCGATAGCCCGCCACTTGCGTGCCCGGCTTGCCACTGCGGATCTCCACCAAGCGCCTCTCCGGATGGTAGCTCACCTGCGCGCCGAGAAACTCGCTGACGAAACGCAGGGGCATCAACGCCTGGTTGTCACGCATCACCACGGGCACATCCAGTGGCACCGCCTCGTTTTCGAGATGGGCGTAGCCGCTATAGAGGTGCAGGCGCACCCGCTGCTTGCCACGCGTCACGATGATTCGCTTGTGTGGCGCGTCCCAATGGACGCGCGCCCCTGGGATACGCTGGATCACGCCGCGTACTGGCACCATGGCGTGCCCACCAATGACCACGACTGGGGCACCACGCACGATCTTGCCATCCACCCTCACCCGTGGCGTAGCGCCGGCCGGCGCCGCTCCTGCCACCATCACGGATATCCCTGCCATCCACAGGAATCGTTTGCTCCAAGGCATGCTCGAGGTTCCTCCCTCCGGCTTGAATCTGCGTCGTTCCGGCGCGACGGCCCCGCGTGAGCTGGCGCCCAACGC
>JAAZEM010000184.1 GCA_012512265.1 Armatimonadota bacterium
GGCGTGCCTGGCGAGGAAATCGGCCGCCTTCTTGCCCGCCGCGAGCAACCGCCGGACCGTTTGCTCCTCGCCCGGCACCGTGCGGAAGTAGAGGACCGAGTAGGCCAGGGGGCGCAGCCATTCGCCCATCTGGTTCGAGTCGTAACTGCCGAAGCTCTCCGAGGCACCGCCTTTGTTCTCCAGAACATCGCCGTGGCGATCCATCAACTCGTTGCTCCAGGTGATGGTGCCCCCTTCCGGCGATTGCATGGCGGTGATCATATGTTCCAGGCTGTCTTTGAGGAGCGCCTCGGCGAAGCGCGCGCGGGCGATATCGCCGGACTTACGGAATGCCTCGGCCGCGAGCACCAGGCCTCGGTCCCCCGCCTCATTTCCCTCCGTATGCTTGCCCGATGAGTGGGCGAAGAGGCTCACGAACTGGGGGAATGTCTCCTTGTTCAACGGGTCGTAGACGTGGGGCAGGGCGATGCGCGTCCGGCACATCAGATCGCCGTAAAGGATGTCACGCACCCAGCTGGCCATTCCCGTGCGCACCGAGAGGACGGTGTAGGTCATGCTCTCGCCAGGCGCTTTCACGTAGAGGTCGTCGCTTCCGACGCGCCCATTCAAAACCGACTTCCCGCCGCGCAGGACGTCCGCGGTGATGAGGTAGTAGCCAGGGATGAGCTTCAGCCCGTCCAGCGGTATCGCGCGCGTCACGCGGACGATGCTGCCCTTTGGCACCGGCTCACCTAGCGGCGCGGTGTGAACCATCTCCTTGCCGGTGAACATCTCCCGGAAGCGGAAGCGGACCGTGTCGGTCGCGGCAAGCTCCACCTGCCCCCCCCGTCTCGAAAGCGAGGAGCGCGGGGATGTTGCCAGTCGGATTCTCCAGGATCACCATCTCGTCGCTCGTATCGGTGCGCTCGCCCACGTAGAGCGCCGCCGCGGCCTCCGTGGCGGGGAGACGGGTGAGTCCCTTCTTCAGGTTGCACAGCTCGAAGCCGCCTATCTCGAAGGTGATCTCATCGCCATGCGCATAGTCGGACTCGCAGATGAAGAAGTGGAGGAGGGTGACCTTGTCGATGGCGGGGATGTTCCGGATCCGGAAGCGCACCGTCTGCCAATCGCCCGCGCGGAACGGCTTCACGAGCTGGTTGATGCGCAGCTCCCCATCAGAGCGAAGGATGAAACGGATCGGCAGGAGCCGGTCGAGCTTTGAGACGCCGCGAATCCGGAACTGAATGGCGTCCCAACCGCTGAAATCGAGCGGGGGCTGGCCGTCATAGCTGATGGAGGGCCATCCCTGGGGATAGTTGCCTGCGTTGAAATGGTCCACCTTGATCCGGAAACGGAGGTAGGGGGCACCCCAGGGCCCGTTCTCTGCCGATGGGGCCACGCTCCCCTCGGCGCCTCCCGTTGATCTCCAGCGTTCGGAGACCAGATCCGGGAGCGGCTTGACTGCCGTGGGATCGGGCTGGTCTACTTCGCGCTGCCAGGGGAGCCGCTTTGCCGCCTCCGCGGCGAGGGCTGGGCCAGCAGCCAGGAGCGTGACGAGTACCGCAGTCGAGATCCGAAGAGCAAGCATCAGAAGCCTCCTGATCCGGCGCGCGGGGCACCGTCCGACAGCAGCGGCGAGCCCCGCGCCGCGCGCGAATGCGGCGATGCCATAGAAGGCGACACCGCCACGGCATCGTTGGCAGGCAGGCCGATCTGGCCGGCGCGTGTGAGCACAACCCGGGAATGGAAGCGCCCGCGGGAACGAAAGCCGGGCTTACCGCAGACGCTGGCCTACTAGAAGCAGGCGCATCAACTCCTCGGCAGCACGCTCGATCAGAGTGGCTCCCTGCGCGATCGCCTCGGCCACAGTGATCGGCTCGTGCAGGATGCTCACCAGCGCGTCGATACCGTGCGCATGCACAACCCCCGCATCCGAGGAGTAGGAGCCGACCAGGCCTACCACCGGGATCCCGAGTTCACCGGCAACGCGCGCAACCCCTGCAGGCGTCTTTCCAAAGACTGTCTGCCCATCGGTGCGTCCTTCTCCAGTGATCACCAGGTCGGCGCCCCGCAGCCGCTCGCGGAGCCTCACCGCCTCGATGACAATCTCGACGCCGCGGCGAAGGCTGGCGCCCGTGAAGGCGATCAGGCCGGCGCCCAGGCCACCCGCCGCGCCGGCGCCGGGCACCTCGGCCACATCCTTGCCCAGGTCGCGCCGGATGATCTCGGCATAGTGGCGCAGGTTCGCATCGAGCTGGCGGACCATCTCCGGGGTGGCGCCCTTCTGTGGGCCGTAGACAGCCGACGCGCCACGCGCGCCCGTCAGGGGATTCTCCACGTCACAGGCGACGACCACCTCGGTCTCGGCCAGGCGTGGGTCCATGCCCGAGAGATCGATTCGGGCCAGGGATGCAAGCGCTCCCCCGCCCGGGCCAATTGGCCGGCCATTGCCGTCGAGGAGCGCGGCGCCAAGCGCCTGCGCCATACCCGCGCCACCGTCATTGGTCGCGCTTCCACCAATCCCGATCAGCAGCTTCCTGCGACCGCGGTCGAGCGCGGCACGCATGAGTTCGCCGGTGCCTCGGGTCGTGGTCACGAGTGGGTTGCGACGGCCTTCCGGTACCAAGGGGAGGCCAGACGCGGACGCCATCTCGATCACAGCGGTCTCCCCATCGCCGAGGAGGCCGAATGTGGCAGTGACGGGCTCGCCCAGGGGGCCGGTGACGTGCTGCATCACCAGCTCTCCGCCGGTGGCATCCACCAGGGACTGAACGGTGCCTTCGCCGCCATCCGCCATCGGCACGGTGTCGATGACGGTTTCGGGGGCGGCGCGCAGCACCCCGCGGGCAATCGCGTCGCACACTTCTTGCGCGCTCAGACTTCCCTTAAACGAGTCCGGGGCTATGACGATTCGCATCTTGGTTCTTCAATCCTGAAGGTGTAGTCCGGGCAGCCCGGCATTCGAGGTTGCAATCGGGCCGGCTTTCCCGGCAAGTGCTAGCATAGCGCATCCGGGAGGGCAGTGTCAACCGCAGGGTGAGAGAGGCGCCAGGATGCGAATCCAGGAAGTGCCCGCGCGTATCCAATGGGACGGTCCGCTTCGGCCCGGCCGGAAGCGACGTGAAGGGGGAGTTGCAATCATGCCACTCTATGAGTACCGTTGCGAGGAGTGCCATGCACTCTTCTCTGAGCTACAGCCGATGAGCGCGCCGCGTACTGGCACGCCGTGTCCCCGGTGCGGCAGCAGGAAGACCCGCCGGGCGGTCTCTACTTTTGCCAGCAAGCCTGCGGATCCGGGATCGGCGTCATCTGGTGGCGCGTGCTTGCCAGGTGGTTGACGGCGGCGCTAGACACGGCCGGCGGTCCGCCGGCCCACACGCATTGTGGCAGAAGGAGAGCCGCATATGAACCCGCGGATGAAGGAACGTGCCTCCCACCTGCTGCGGCTCTCCTTCTGCAAGCGCTAGAAGCGGAACCCCAGTTGCGCGATCAGCATGCCGTCGTCACCTGGGTCGTTGCCTGCCAGCCACCGCCCCTCGACGAACCAGTTGTTGCCGAGATTGTAGCCCGCGAAGAGCTGCCAGGCGAAGTTCACATCGCTGCTGATGCCCATCTCGGGGATGTTCTCCTCCGAGAGGAAGATACCGGCTCCGGCGCCGATGTACCACGGCGTGGCACCCAGCGAATGCCTGTAGTTGAGCAGCACGGGGATCAGATTCACGTGATCCGTCACCGGGATACCCGCATCCAGCCGGGTCGAGTCCACCTGGAGGAAGTCCGCACTGAGCAGGAAGGTACCCCTTGACCGCTGCCCGGTCATGGTGGGGAACGAGTATTGGAGCCCGGCAATCCACGTGTTGTCGTCATTGACATCTCCCGTGAACCAGGAGAGCCCACCGGTGATTGCCAGCCGGCCTTGCTCCTGAGCGGAGGCAGGTGGCGCACACGCCGCCAGTACCAGGACCGCGAGCGCGGCCATCACGACACGAAGCTTGATCATCGTAACCTCCTCTGAACGCTTTCGGCGGCATTCGCCGTTCGTTCCATGCCGCCGGGGAGAGATAGGCGCCCTCTCCTTCGCAGGGGTGTCATCCAACCTATTCCCAGGGCAGTAGGGATACCAAACATCGTTCAGGGCCTCGCGAGCTTGGAAGAGCAGGGGAGAGGAGTTGCCGCACTGCGCCGCGAACGGAGTTACGGTCCACGCGCTAGGGGTGGACCCGGGAAAGGAGTTTGCGTCGATGTCTACGCTGGGAGCTGCGGTAATCGGCGCGCGTATGGGTTCGGGACATGTGCTGGGCTACGTCAACAACCCGCACACCGAGCTCCGCGCCGTCTGCGATACCGACCTGGAGAGCGCGCGGCGGGTGGCAGAGAAGCACTCGGTGCCGCTGGTGACCGATAACTGGGAAGAGCTGCTGGAGCGAGATGATATCCAGATCATCTCTGTGGCAACGCCAGATCCGCTTCACGAGCCGATGACCGTGCGCTCGCTGGAAGCGGGCAAGCACGTTCTGTGCGAGAAGCCGATGGCGCTCACCGTGCCGGAGTGCGAGCGGATGATCGCCGCCGCCGACCGGACGGGCAAGCTGCTCATGGTGGGGCAGGTCTGCCGTTTCGCACCCGGATTTGCGCTTGCCAAACGCCTGGTCGATCGGGGGGAGATCGGCGACCTCTTCTTCGTGGAGTCGGAGTACGCGCACGACTATACGCACGTCGGCGGGGTCGGTGGCTGGCGCAAGGATCCCAAAGTGAAGCGCGAGCCGTTCGTCGGCGGTGGCTGCCACGCGGTGGATCTTCTCCGGTGGGTCGCCGGGAACATGGTGGAGTGCTCGGCGTATAGCAACCATAAGGTGTTGACGGATTGGCCGGTCGACGACTGCACGATCGCGATTTACAAGTTCGAAAGTGGCGTGATCGGCAAAGTGATGTGCTCCATTGGATGCAAGCGACCCTACACAATGCGGTCCGTGTTCTATGGCACCCGCGGCACGATCATCTGCGATAACACCTCGCCCGCCATCCAGCTTTACACGAAGGACCTTCCAGAGAGCAACGGCTGGATCTCGTTGCCCGTGAATCTGGCATCGCACAACGTCACGGCAGAGGTGAACGAGCTGGTGGAGTGCATCTTGGAGGGGAAGCCACTATTGACCGATGGTCGGGAGGGGGCGCGCACCGTGGCGGCCTGTCGCGCGGCGGTGGAATCCGCGGCGACCGGCAAACCGGTGGCGGTACGAACCCAGTTCTGACGCCCGCTTTAAAAGGCAGCGGGGAGATCCCTCGGGATCTCCCCGCTGCCTTACGCGGAAGCGGATTACTCTTCCTCTTCCTTCTTCACGACCAGCTCCGGCTCGGTGATCTGCTCGGGCTCCACCGGCTCCTCGACAGCGGCGCGCGGCGCGTGAACCACCGCCACCACCTCGTCGGGCGCAGCCACGATCTCGACGCCCTCAGGAACAGAGATTTCGCTCACGTGCAGGCTCTCGTCGATTCCCAGGTGCGAGACATCTACCTGCAGAGACGCGGGCAGCGAGGCGGCGACGCCGCGGACTTCGACGTCGATGAGTGGCTGCATCAGCGTTCCACCCTCGCTGACGCCGCGCGGCTCTCCCACCAGCTCTACGGGAATCCGGTTGGTGATAACGTCCGTGACAGAGACGCGATGGAAGTCGATGTTCAACAGCTGCATCGAGAGGGAATCGCGCATCAGTTTCTTCACCAACACGGTTTGGGGGCCGTCGGTGCCCTCGATGTAGAGATCGACCAAGGTGTTGGCCCCAACCGTCTTCAGCATCTTGTTGAAGGCCTCCTGGCTGACCTGAAGCGGGGTGGGCTCCATGCCGCGTCCATACATGATTGCGGGGTAATAGCCGGCGGCTCGCAGGCGCTTCACTTTCTGTTTGCCAAGCAGGGTGCGCGGCGCGGCATCCAAACGATAGCGTTCCACTGGTACAATACTCCTCTCCGGGGCTTCCCCGCGGCGTCGGTCGCGCCAGAGGCGCGACACTCGCGGTATCAACAAAGGTGAAGGGTGGGGCCGGCGCCAGAGAGGTTGAGGCGCCACATTCGAGCGGGATGCCTCTCCCCCGTAGTCGCCGTGCGCCGCCGCGGGAGTGCCAATGACGCGCGCAGTATAGCACAATCAGGGCGTTGCTGTCAAACCGGTATCGAAGGGTCCTCCCGCCAGCGCCCCGTTGGATACGCCTCGACATCGAAGGGGCGCATCGTTCAAGCGCGTGTTGTCGGAGCCCGCTCCGTCTCCTCCATCCGTGGCATTGAAGCCGGCGCGAGCCGAGGGGAAGGGAGGAGCGTGGGCCACGTCGAATAAGGGCGTGTTGCGGGGGAGAGCCCTCTTGGCCAGGGGCGCGTTTATGAGGGGCGTGTTCGGTGCGCGCCTGGCCTTTTGCGCATAAGGCACAGGGTTGACAAAGCCCCTGCCGTGTGGGATAATGGCACCGTCAGTTTGTGCCGGTTTCAGTCGGGGATGGCCGTGCTCGCGCCTCGGTTCCCCTGGATACGAGGCCCCGGGCAGGCGCGAGAGTGGTGCCATCGCGAACCGACCGCGGTATCAGTCCCCCACGATCCGAGGAGGTCAACAGTGGCAGAAGTAGCCGAGCAGGAAGCCGCCGGTAGCAATCGCCGTATTTGGATCGTCGTCGGCATTGTCGTCCTCATCATCGCGTATCTGGTGGCGCGTAGCGTCCAGAAGAAGATGATCATCTCTGGGCTTCGCAGCGAGGAGAACTCGGTGCGGGTGACAAGCGCGCAGAAGCTGATGGAGATGAAGATCCTCACGGATGTCCTCAGCCGGCAGCCTGTCCCGGTCAAGCGGCCAATGATACGCACCCTGCGCGATATGAACACGGAAGCGGCCGCTGACGAGCTGATCGCGCTCATGAAGGACCGCAACCCGACGGTTCAAAACGAGGCACAGTTTGCCTTGCAGCGAATGGCGCCGACGTCGATCGGGAAGCTGGTCGGTGCGTTGAGCAACCCGGATCTGAATGTGAAGAACCGCGCGGCGATGGCGCTGATTGCCATCGGCAGTTCGGTGCTCACGCCTGTCGAGAAAGACGGCAAGCAGAGCGTGCCTCTCATCGACGCGATCGCCACTCCTGCCGCGCGCCCGGGCGTCACGCGGGTAGTGACCACGCTGCGAGGCGACGTGGCGCCGTGGTTGTTGCAGAAGCTTGCCGATGAGAGCACGGATCCTGGCACGAAGGCGTGCGCCATCGATATCCTCGGCCGCCTGGGCGTTCAGGAAGCAGCAAAGCCGATCCGGGCGATGCTGGATGCCGCCGAGGTGCCTGTGCCTATCCGAAACGCCGCCCTGGTAGCCCTGGGCCGGCTGCGCCATCCGGATGCCTATGCTTTGCTGAACGCCGCTATCGCGGATAAGGATCCCGCTCTGGTGAGCGTGGCCATCCAGGGTTTCGGCGAGCTGCAGAACCCCGCGGCTGTCTCGCTGCTGCAGAAATACCTCTTTGGCTACAACGAGGCATTGCGCGATGCCGCGGTGGCCGCCCTCTCCAAGATCGGCGCTCCTGCAGTGCCCGCGCTGGCCGGCCTGGTGAAGAGCCCGCGCTACGAGGTGCGCATCGGAGCGTTGCGTGCGTTGGAGGGAATCGACGACCCGCGAACTCCTGGAATCATCGCTTCGGCGCTAAAGGACCCGGATGAGAACGTGCGCCGCATGGCGGCGGAGGCGCTGGGCCGCCCGGGCGATGCCCGCGGTATCGCGCCGCTCATCGCCGCGCTGAGCGACCCGAAGTGGCGCGTGGCGGTGCGCGCACGCGACTCGCTTGCCGAAATCGGCTCGCCGGCGGTGCCGGCCCTCGTCGCGACGCTGAGCAACGCCGCTCAGTCTTCCGCGTCCTTCTACGCGCAGCAGGCGCTCACGCGCATTGGCACCAGCGCAGTGCCCGCCCTCATGTCGGCCGCTCGCACCGGAAATGTGGAGGCCCGACAGCGCGCGGTCCTCGTCCTGGGGGCGATTGGCGACAGCCGCGCCGTTGACTTGCTCAAGTCGCTCAGCACGAGTGATAGCATTCCGGCGATTCGGCAAGCCGCTGAGCGTGCCTTGAAGCAGGTACAAGAGGGCCGTCGCATCGGCTGAGGGTAGCCTGCCGCCTGGCCACGCGAGCCGTCTCTCGTGTGGCGGATGGGGAGCGCGTGGTGCCGGCCGAGGAAGGCGACGCTGCGTGTTGATGATATGACCGGCGAGGGAAGCGCGGGCCTCTGGTCCGTCTCTCCCTCGCCGGTTTTCGAACTTTCCGGCAGACTGGGGAGCACGTAGAATGCCTCCTGCGTTCTGCCTTCGCTCGCACCGTCGTGCGTTTCACCTGGGACGGAAGGACTCTGGCCTCGCTGGGGATGCGACCGCGCTCAACATCTCGCGACCGATACCGGTCCCGGAAGGCCCCTTCTCGCCGGGCGCGTCGGCATGGCTCATGGCGCAGAGGCGTGCCCCGGTTGTGTATCCTGCTCCTGGTGCCGGTCGGGATCTGGCTTTTCTGGCAGCCGGATACGCTGCGCCTTTTCCTCTCTCGGAGGCCCGAAAGCATCATCATCCATCACTCTGCCAGCCCGCCGCGTGTCCACGGGCGGCCGGTGGATGCGGCAGCGATTGATGCCATGCACGCCCGCCGCGGGTTCGGTATTGTGCATGAGGGGAAAGTATACCACATTGGCTATCACTATGTGGTTCTGCCCGATGGCACGGTTCAGGCAGGGCGGCCCGAAGAGTGCGTTGGCGCGCACGCCCGGCACGTGAACGAGCATTCCCTGGGCATCTGCCTGGTGGGCAACTTCCACAGTGCGGAAAACCCTTCGGGAGCGCAGGGCCCGGTGCGGCCAACGCCGGCACAGATGGACGCGCTGATAGAGCTTTGCGCCCGCCTATGCCGCACCTACCGGATCCCGGTGGAGAGGGTATGCCGGCACCGGGATGTTGGCGAGACGGCGTGCCCTGGAGACCGGTTTCCCTTCGAGACATTCCAGTCTCACCTGCGTGAACGCGTGGAGCGCGGAGGCCGGTCCATCAAGGATCTGTTATGGCAACGCGGAGAATAGCAATCGATGCGCATCAGCCCGACCCGGCGGTTATCGCGGAAGCAGCTGCCGTTCTGCGGGCGGGTGGGCTGGTCGCCTTCCCGACCGAGACGGTGTATGGCCTGGGCGCGCCAGCGATGGATGAAGCCGCTGTGCGCCGGGTCTTCGAGGCGAAAGGGCGGCCGGAGAACAAGCCGCTGATCATCCACCTGTCTCGGGTGGAGCAGGTGGAGCGCGTGGCGCGGCATGTTCCCGATCTGGCATGGGGGCTGATGAGGCGCTTCTTCCCAGGCCCACTGACGCTTGTCTTGCCCCGGCACCCGCGAGTTCCCGATGTGGTCACGGCCGGTGGCGATACGGTGGGGGTTCGGATGCCGGACCACGCGGTCGCTCATGCGCTGATTGAATGCCTGGGCGAGCCGCTGGCGGCGCCCAGCGCGAACCGATCCGGGGCACGCAGCGCGGTCTCGGCGGATGAGGTGCTCGCGGATCTGGATGGCCGGATCGATCTGGTGCTCGATGCCGGTCCGGCACCCCTGCGCGTCCCCTCGACGGTGCTCGACCTGACGAGCGATCCGCCGCGCATCCTTCGCCAGGGGGCTCTCCCGGCCGCTGAGATACGCAAGTGGGTGCCGGACCTCGTTGAGTAGAGAGACACGGTGAGAATGCCGCTTCCGATCTGGCCGGGGGCTCTCACCGTCGCCCTCTCCGTGCGTGCGGGGGAGAAGGATGGGAAGCCGGGAGCCGTGAGAATGCGTCTGCTGTCCAATCGCGACGAGGATGAGCGTTGGCCGCAGCAACTTCTGAGAAGACGCCTGCTCGCCACCGCTGTGCTGATCCTGCTCTTTGGCCTGGGTCTTCTGGCGTGGGCACGCCTCTATCCCGCCCCGGCGGCTCTCCTGGAGGGCGAATGGCGGCTGCGCGCGGGCGATATCCGAGGGGCCGACTCTGCGTTTCAACGCTTCCTTCTCCTGAATCAGGAGAGCGCAGACAGTTTCGTGATCGTCGCGTCGCGCTACATCGCCGCGGAACGTTGGGATGCAGCCGCCCGCTCGCTCGAGCGCGCCGTGCAGACCGACCCATCCCACCGCGCCCGGGTGGATCTGGGTATCGTCTATGAGCACCTTGGTCGTGACGACGAGGCCGAGGCCACCTACCGCGAGGTGATACGCCACCGCCCCGACGACGCCTACGCGCTCAATGTGCTCGGCTATTTCTACGCACAGCGCGCGATGCATCTCGATGAGGCCCTGGCGCTACTTCACCGGGCGCTTGAGCTCCTGCCCAACGACGGCAGCATCATGGACAGCCTGGGATGGGCGCTTTACCAGCGGGGCGATGTGGTCGCGGCGCTCCGGCAATTGGCGGCATCCGTCGAGCGCGTGCCGTCCTTCGGGGAGGTGCGCCTCCATCTGGGAGTGGCCTTGGCGCGGCGAGGCGCGCGTGACCAGGCGCTCGTCGAACTGGGCAAAGCTGTGATGCTCGATCCGGAGCTTCCAGGGGCGCGCGAGGCGTTGGAGACCGTGCGCAGGGGAGGCCTTCCACCTCTCCCTTTTCCGTACGAGCCACCTGCGCGGAGAAGGTGAGCCGCACTGGGGGGCGGCGGCTGGGGGACACGCGTCCGGGTGCAGGCTCTCCCTGGGAGCGGAGAGAGGGCATATCCGCATGGCCGCTCCCAGGGAGATCGTGACCCTTACTTCTTCAGTAGGTTATCAATGAGCCGGCCGAGGTTCGTCTCCATCTCAGGATCAAACCCCAGGATGTGCTCGCGCACGATGCCCTTCTTGTCGATCACATAGAGCGTGGGGAAGGCCTCCACCTGATACTGCCCGGATACCTTGTGGTTCGTATCAGCGACTACCGTGAAGGTGAGATTCCGGGCCTTCATCCAGTTCCGCAGCGCCTTGCCTTGCTTGTCGGTGTTCACGCCGATCACTTTGACTGGCTTGCCCGCGTACTTCTTCTGAAGCGCCTCCAGGTGAGGCATCTCCATGCGGCATGGCGGGCACCACGTTGCCCAGAAGCTGAGCACCACCACCTTGTCCTTCAAATCCTTCAGCCGAACCTGCTTCCCCTCCGGGTCTCGCAGGGTAAAGTCGGGAGCCCGCCGGCCGACCGTAATCGCTGCGGAATCGGCATTCGCCTGGCCTACCAGGGCGCGCGACCCAGACGTGCCCGCGCGGAGCGCAGGCACCAGAAGTGCCCCTCCGAGGCCAAGAATCGCAATTGCCACCCACCTCTTCTTCACCATATCCATCCCATCCCTTCCAAGAGCACGGAGCAGGATCTGCGCGCTCTCTGTATTAGAGACCGTGCAGCACCGGCAGGATTCGCCAGATTCGTTACCTAAAGGCCCATCCGTATTCAGGACAACGACGAGCTACGGACGGTTGCAGATCGCCTCAATGGCGGGAGAGACGGCGAGGACTGCCAGCCTCAGATATTCCGGCCGGATGGTTGCCGGGGTGTCGCGCGGGGTGTGGGTGAGGGGATGCGGGCTTCGGTGGTAGTACACCACCGGAACCCCGGCGCGTGCGAACGCGGTGTGATCGCTGTACGGGCCGGCCCAGCCCCCCTTCACCGCGATTCCGCCTTGATTCGCCACATAGCGGCAGCGCCATGCCAGCGTGCCGCCATCGTTGCGCATCCCCTGCACGTAGAAATGAGGCCCGCTTCCGACGCAGTCGATGCAGAGCATGCCGCTCAGCCCCTGGAGCAGCCCGGTCGACGCCGCCTGCACAAAGTGACGCGAGCCGTAATGGTGGTGCGAGCGATTCCGGTCGATCCGCTCTTCTGCTCCGAAGGCGACGAAGAGCAGATCGCGCCGCTTGCCGGCCATCTGTCGGGCAAGCTCCAGGAGAACTGAGACGCCGGAGGCGTTGTCATCAGCGCCAGGCGCATTTGGGCGCGAGTCGTAGTGAGCCCCGACCACCACGCGCAGCGCCTCTGCGGCATGACCGGCAATCACATTCGCCGAGCGACGGCCGTTGGGCAGCGTGAACTCCTGCAGGCGCGCCGGATAGCCCAGGGAGTCGAAACGTGACAGGATGTACAGTGCCGCCCGTCTCTCTTCGGCGCTGCCGGCCACTCTCGGGCCGATGGTGGACGCGAGGTAGGTCACGTCGCGCATCATGCCGTCGACGTGAATCCTGGCCGCGGGGGAGAGGAAGAACAGCGGGAGGACCAGGAAGGAGCGCCATGCTGCCATCCGAGGCGTGGCACTGGGCCGCCGCCCATCCGTGCGCATCATCACGCTTCATCTCCTCTCGCGTCCGTGGGGGAAACACCCGGGCAGGTACCCGGAAGCGCGGCGTATCGCTCACGCTACCTGCGTGGCCCCACGCAGAATGGCCGGCTCCGAGGAGAGAGCAGGGCGTCGCCACCCGTTCACCGCCGGAGCCGGCACGTTCCGCGCGTCCCATCGCGCTAGGGGACAATGCTCAGCCCGGCGTAGAACTGCGTGGATCCCGACCCCGGGTCCTGAACACCGGCCGAGAGCGCATACCGGTTGTTGATGAGCCAGATGGCACCTGCCGCCCAGAGGTTGTTGGTCTCGCCGAAGTGGCGCTGTCGCCACTCCCAGTTGAGCGCCAGTTCGCGTGTCACCAGCAGGTTCGCGCCGACGAACGGCCGGATCGCGTCGTCATCGAGGCCGTCGTTGTCGAAGGTATCCCAGCGCACACCAGCGTGAAGGAACACCGCTCCTGGGCGCACCCGGCCCATCAAGTTCTTGCTTGCGACTGCGTAGAGCGTGCCGCCTTCCCCCGGGCCGGTGTAGGCATACCCACCGATCGAGAAGGATGGAACCAAGGAGCCGGCCGTTTCGCTGATCAGCTTGTACTGCGCCAGGCCTCCGAAGTAGCTCTCCACGATATCGGAGCCATCCGGCCGGTCGCGCTGCACGCCCGTCCAGAAACCACCCACGTACAGATTGTCGCTGATCCCGTAGAAGATGCCCGCCGAGTACTGCCTATCGCTGTCGCCCGTCACGACAGCCTGCTGGAAAGTACCCGCCCCGATCAGCCACCGGCCTGCTGGAAGCGTGTAGGCCGTCGGGTTGAGCACCAATCCGACTGGGGCAAAGCGCTCCTCGGCGCCCGCCTCCTCGCCGGGACCTCGCTGGGCACCGGCCGGAGACGCCAGGACCAACGCCGCGGCAAGAATACCGCCTGTGAGAACCGAAACGCGCATTCCTCTTCACCTCCGGCCCGCGATTGCGCAATTTCAGTGCCAGAGGCAGGAGAGTAGGGGGGCGTCGTAGCGTCCGGGCGCAGCAACCTGGATTTGCTCTCCCCGGCATCAGGTGGGGGTGGCGCGGCAGCGGGCACGCGCGGGCAAAATCTGCCACCACACGGGAGCGTTCATGGCGTTTGGATGCCTGCGGGTCGGGGTAAACTCCTCATCGGTACACTGCTATTCTACCGCGAACCTGACCCAGGTAGGGATTCGGGGAGACCCTTGCTGACGACCGGACGCCTGCTTTCTGGGCACCAGCACTGGCCGTTCATCTCTGCTGCAAGGGCCCGCATCCACTGAGCGAGGCTGTTTCTCGGTCGGCTGGCTGTCGGAGTCCGCTCGCGGGCACTGGCGTCAAGCGTGTACCCCAATGCCGGGGCCAGGGGTGAGGTCGCCGTTGAGTCGCACGCATATCTATCCACTTGAGCCGGAGCTGTCGAAGGCTTCGGAGAGGCTTCCGGGGGCGCTTCTTGCTAGGGCTCGTCGTCATCCACGCCTGGCCCTTCTCTTTTCGCTCCTCTGCACGCTGGCCGTCAGTGCGCTCCACATGGCGTCAGGCTCGGCACGGCATGCCACATGCCTCTACGTTGTTCCCGTGATCAGCGGCGCGGCCCTGCTGCCCACTCGCCTCGCGATGGGAGTCGCCTTCGTCTGCGTGCTCCTGTCATTCCTCGTGGACTGGCAGCTTGCCTCGGGAGGATCACCGCTCCTCAACCCGCTGTGGTTGGGGCAGCTCCCGGTGATTGGGTCTATCTACCTGGTGCTGCATATCACTCTCGCGTTGCGCCGGGCTCTCCTGCGCGAAGGCCGCCAGTGCCGCGTCCTCGATGGATTGCGGGCAGTGACGGCGGCAATCACATCCTCACTCGACCTGCATCATGTGCTCGATACGGCGCTGGCCCAGGCGCAATCCCTGACGCGCGCGGACCCGGTGGCGATCTGGCTGGTCGACCGTGCCCATTCAGAGCTGGTGCTCTCTGCTACGAGAGCCCGCATACCAGAGCGGCGCGTGCGCGCCGATGCCACACGCATTCCCCTGGACTCGATGCACCTGCTCGCCGAGAGCATCCGGCAGCGCGTGGTGATGACCGCGGAAGCGGATACGACTGTGCAGGAGGAGGGTCTGGAAGCCTGTCTCATTGGGGTCAGCCGGATGATCGTCATTCCACTCGTGACGCACGGTACGCCCATGGGCGCGCTCGTGGCCGGTTTCCCCATGCGGTTCGATACCGACGCACTGCAGGTTCTCCGGGAGATAGCCAGCGACGCGGCCATGGCCATCGAGAATGCCCAACTCTACTCTGAAGCGCGCCGACATGTCATCGAGCTCGAGGCGATGCGCGCCCAGGCGGAGCGAAAGGAGCAACAGGCCCGGTTCCTGGCCGAAGCCGGACAGCTCTTTACCATGACGCTCGATGTCCGCGCCACCATGGAGGCTGTCGTGACCAAGGCTGCGGAACTCCTGGGCGACACCTGTCTCATTCTGGAGAGGCTTCCCGGGGAGGAGACGCTGAGCGTGGCGGCCTGTTACGAGGACGAAGCCATTGTCGCGCATAGCCTCCGCCAGCACCTCACCGCCCACCCTGTGAGCGTGGGGAGCGGCCTGCTCGGGCGATCCGCATCCACTGGCCAGGCGTGCATCGCACATGGCCGGCCCGCTGCGCCGGGCGAGTTGGGAGAGGCGATCGTTGCCTTGGGGGTCCGTGGCATGATCGCCGTGCCGCTGTGGGGCCGGGGAAGGGTGCGCGGCGTTTTGGTGGCCGCCTACTATGGCGAAGAGCGCTTGCCTACCGAGGAAGACCTCCAGCTGGCCGTGCTACTGGCGGACCGCGCCGCAGTGGCCATCGAGAATGCGGCTCTCTTCGAGGAGACCCAGAGGGCCGGCGTTGCCCTAGAAGCCTGGGGCCACGAGCTGGAGCGCCGCGTGGAGATGAAGACCCGCGAGCTCCGCGACGCCCAACGCGGTCTCCTTCGCGCCGAGCGCCTTGCCTCCATCGGCCAACTCGCGGCGACGGTCGCTCACGAGCTACGCAACCCCCTCAACGTCATCAAAGTCGCGCATTTCGCCCTGGAGCAGGGCTGCTCGCCCGAACGGGAGAAACGCCATCTGGATGCCATCGCACGCCAGGTGGCCGCATCCAGCCGGATTATCAACGGCTTGCTCGATTTCGCTCGCGACTCGCCCCCCCAATATAGCCTGGTCGATCTCGGGGCGCTCCTCCACCAGGTTCTCGCAGATGCCGACCTGCCGCAAGAGATCCACGTGAGCACGGAGATCCCCGCGTCGCTTCCCCCTCTCCTGGCCGACCGCGAGCAGATCGCCCAGGTGCTCTCCAATATCATCGACAACGCCGTGCAGGTCATGCCTCAAGGGGGAGAGCTGGCCATCCATGTCTGGTGGGAAGAATGGGCGGCGTACATCTCCGTGCGCGACACCGGCCCCGGCATCCCTGAGGAGGTGCGTTCACGCATCTTCGAGCCGCTTTTTACCACCCGCACGAAAGGCACCGGTCTTGGATTGGCCATCGCACGCCGGATCATCGAGGCGCACGGCGGCGAGATCACCGCATCCACATCCCCCGCCGGCGGGGCCACCTTCACGATCATGCTTCCTCTCCCTGAAAGCGCGCATTCGCGAGAAAGCGCGTCTTCCTCTGCGTAGGCGCGGGACACGAGTTCGCCCGAACCAGCCTCGCACTCGGCCGATTGGGATGCCTCTAGAGGCATCTCTCGAGAGACGCAGACCGTCCTGACTGGCAGGCTTTATGCCCGGATCCGGGCAGCAGGGAAGGCCGGACGAGGGGGAGGGTGCGTGCGAATCGCGCTGCTGATATCGACAGAGCACCGAGAGAGCGACGTGACAGAGGCGGCGGCGGCACTACGGCCCATGCCAGACTATCTGGCGCTCTCAGATGCGCTCGTGAGAGCCGGGTACCAGGTCGCGCTGATCGACCGCGCTGAAGCGCAGCGGACGCTGTCACCTCGCGCGCTGGCGCTGGCCAGACGCGCGGGGCCGGATCTGCCCCAGGCCATCGTAGCAATGCGCCGGCGCCGGGAGTACGACTGCTTTGTGTGCGACTCCGAGGGAATCGGCATCCCCCTGGCAGCGCTGCTTCGAACGAGAGGGGCGCCCAACGGCGTCTTCCTGATCGCGCACCGGATGACCGCACGAACGAAGCAGGCGCTGTGGCGCAGCCTGCGCCTTGAGAAGCAAGTTGCGGGCGCCTTCTGCTACGCCGATACGCAGCTCGAGTGCATGCGCGAGTTGGGCTTTGCTCTCAACCGCCTGCATCGCATGCCGTTCCATGCCGACCACCGCTTTTACGCTCCATCAGGGATCCCCAAGGAGAGGATGGTGCTCAGCGTCGGACAGGAGCAGCGCGATTACGCATCGCTGATTGCCGCGGCGAGCAGCCTTCGTTGCCCCGTGAGAGTTCTGGCGAGCAGTCCCTGGTCGCGCTTTCAGGGCCGAGGTGCACCCTCGCAGCTACCGCCGAACGTCTCCTTCCTTAAGCGGGTCTCCTACCTGGAACTGCGTGACCTTTACGCACGCGCTGCCGTAGTCGCGGTGCCGGTCGAGCCGGTCGATTTCCAGGCGGGGATTACCTCGCTTCTGGAGGCGATGGCAATGGCGACGCCTGTGGTGGCCACGGCCAACCCCGGTCTGCGCGAGGTGTTTGCCGATGGGGAGGCCGGAATCTGGGTTCCGCCGCGCGACCAGGCGGCTCTCGCCACGGCTATCGACTACCTGTTGCGCCACCCCCGCGAGGCGGCGGAGATGGGCCGGCGAGGACGCGCGCTTATCGAGCGCGGGATGACGCTCGATCACTGGGTCGCGCGCATCACCCGTGCGGTCCTACAGGCTCCCTAAGCAGAGCGCACTCCCTCGTCTCGGGCGTGGGATCAACAGCCGGCGACCTGGCGGATGTAGGCGAGATCGTCTCGCGTCTGCTCCAGCAGTTCATCTAGTGAGAGGTCGCGCCACGAATGTCTCCCCTGGTACTCGCTATGGAGCGAGACGGGGCCGTCGTAGCCAATCTGGCGCAGGCAATCGAACACCTCGCTCCAGCGCACCGGGCCCTCCCGAAGGGGCACCAGGCGGTGGATCCAGCCAACCCGCCCGTCGCTCTCTTCCCGGAACCAGGCGAAGCTCTTCACCGCCATGAGCCGGATGTGAGGAGCCAGGAGGTCGAGCCCCATCTTCCATCCAGCAACCCCGCCCTCGACGGTCATATGCCCGGGATCGATGTAGGCGCCCAGGTGGTCGGGATCGAAGTCACGCAGGAGCACCCAGACGACCGCGGGGTCGGCGCTCATGAAGGGGCCGGAGTGGCAATGGATGCACGCGGTGACGCCATACTCCCGCGCCAGACGGGCGAGGCCCTCCAGTTTTCGCTTTATCTCCTCGATCTGTGCCGCCATCGAGCCAAAGCCCTCGTAGCGCCAGTAGCCCAGCTTGAGCCGGTGGATACCACATTCGGCGGCGGCCTGGAAAATGTTTCGGGTGTGCTCTTCATCCGCCGCGGTCACGCTGGTGGTGATCATCGGCACGCTTAAGCCCAAGGAGCGCAGTGTCTCTACAGCCGGAGGGAGATCGCGCAGAACGTTCTCCGGAAGGACATGGCCTTCGGGGCGCACCGTCAGATCCACGCCCTCGAACCCGATCTCTCGGATCCGCTCGCCCGCCTCAGCCACGCTCAGAGTGCCGAGCATCTTCGAAAACATGATCCACTGCATCGTCTTTCCTCTCATCCACGAGCCTATACGCCAGATTCCCCACCCCAAGCTGCGCCTCCTGCGCGTGCATCTTGCGCGCAGGCCCACCGCGGGTGCAGAAACCGCGAGAAGTGGGAAGAATCACCTGCGGAAGGACCGCCTGATGCGGGACGCGCCGGCAGTCGCCGTCGCCCCTGCCGGCGGATGGAGAGGAGCCGCGAATGCAACGCTGGGAGTATAAGATCGCCTATCGGAGCGAATCGTCGGGAGAGTGGTTCATCGATGGCCGGCAGGCCGGCGACCTGGGGAAGGCGGAAGATCCCGAAGTGCTGGGCCGCCTCGGCCAGGAAGGCTGGGAACTCGTGAGTGTCGTCGGTTACACCTACTTTTTCAAGCGTCTGGTGAAGGAGAGGTAGAACACCACACTCACTCGATCAGCAACGTGCCCGGGGAGACCGGCGGCGAGAGCAACGGGTCGAAGCTCACCGTGAGGTTGTTGGCATTCTGGGTGATCCCGATCGTATCGCCAATGATCGATCCGTAGATCGCGACCTTGTTGGACTCGACTAGAATCCGGCCATAGGGTGCGTACATGGAGCCCCGGTAGGTGCAGTTGTTATCATTCAAGTGGATGTAGTGATCGTCTGGGTTGAAGCTCGGTGATGTGAAGTAGGTCTGCGGGTCGAGGCTGGGGTCGGCGCCCGCGTAGAAGAGGAGCTTGTTCACCGTGTCGGCGTAGGTGAGGCTCTGGCCGGTTTCGCCGGTGATGATCCGCCCGGTCGCGGCAATCGTGGCGGTGCCGGTCACCCTCTTACCGATGTAGACATCGCCATAGACGAAGTAGAAACCGTTCAGCGTTGTGTTCTTAAACGTCTGGTTGCCGTGGAGAACGTGGCCGCTGCCCGCCGCCTTCGCCTGTTCTAGGTAGTAGTTCGGGTCTAGAAACACCATGCCCGAAGGGGCGCCGGGGGCCGGGTTCAACAGCTCTGGCGATGTCTTGTTGTTGCCCTTCCCATAGTTCGGGAAGCGGGTATCGCCATAGAACGCCTTGCCCACGGAGTTGTTGCTATCGACGTAAATGTTTTGCGACGTGGCGATGATGCCCCGGATCCTCCCCTGGCTGTCGAGGCCGAGCTTCGCGTTGTTCCCTTCGATCACGATGGCATACCGCTGGCCGTCCGGGCGGGTGCGGTTGATGTACTGGGTGCTGACGCCTCTCGACGTGCTCGAGAAGTTCGACGAGAGGAGCGAGGCAGGCGTCGCCCGGCCCGTCTGATGGCCTACCGCGTAGGCACTCACCACCTGCGACCGGATCCCCAAAAGCTGCATGAACGCTGAAGGGACGGTGCGCCGCGCCGAGCAGTAGAGCCGCTGTGAGTGTCCCTGGTAGGGCGTGGTGACATGCACGATATCGCCAGTGCCGGCGATGGTGTGATCCGCGTCGTTGACCGGGTTCGGCGGCGGCGTGCCCCCCGCGTTGCGGCAGTACAGGTCATACGCGGCCGCAATCGCCTGCGAAGGCTGCAACGGAAGGTGAGGGGCGGCCGCGCTCACGGCGGCATCGCACGCGTTCCTCAGCTGCTGCCGGACGACGTACATGCGGCCTACGTCGATCACCAAGCCTACGAAACCGAGGAGCACGACCATGCCGAACGTGGCCAGGATCATCATCTGGCCGCGCTGGCCGATTCCACGGAGTTCCCTTCGCGTCATCCTGCCTTCCTCACTCCATGCGCGCCTCGGACTCCGCCCGAAGTGTCATCTGCGGCGGGAGCAACGGCGCGATCAGCGGCACCGAGGGTCGCACGTCGTAGGTGATAGTCACGCGGATGCGCGTGTCGGACATCCGGGGCTGGCCTTCCGGCGGGTAGACCTCGATATTCGCCTCGGTGAGCGGGGGACGCAGCGTCCCTGCGCACTGGATAATCCACTGCTTCACCTGGGAATCGGTGACGGGTGGCGGCGCGCCGGGAGTGGTCGTGAGCCGGGCGGACGCGTAGCGGACACCCTCGCGGCTGGCGTGCCCGAGCACCAGGCGGATATGCCCCAGGATGGCAAACTGCATCACGGCGAACGTCAGCAACAGGAAGATGCTGGCGCAGAGGGCGAACTCGACCAGCGCCTGCCCGCGCGCGCATCCTCCTCGACGGACTAACCCTCGTGTGTGCCGCCCGCTCACGTTTAGCCCTCAATCCGCATCTGCACGGTTGCCCGAATGTTGATAGTCTCCGGCAGGAGCTCGCTGATCAGCGGCACGGTGGGCGAGTACGGGTAGACCACCGTCACGACAATTGGCTTCTTGGCCCCGCGGCCCTCGGGCGTCTCGATGGCGATGTTGTCGGCCCGGATCGCCGGCTGGAGGTCATGCGCCACGGCGATCGTGTGCGCCCGGATCTCCTCGTCCGTGCCCGTAATGGCGTGGATCGCGCCGTAGCGGGCGCCCTCCCGCGCAGCGTGTTCCACGCGCAGCTTGATCCCGTAGAGCGTTCCGAACTGCACGACCGCCGACGCAGTCAGGAGCAAGAACGACAGGACGAGCGCTAGCTCGACGACCGCCTGCCCCCTCCGCTCTTGCTCCAAGCGCCTCATCGCAAGCTCACCTTCATGAAGGCCTGCCAGGAGATGATCCGGCCGGCCCCGGGATGAATACCGCGCGCCGCTAGCTACTGCAAGGCCCGCTTCGCCATCTCGACGCGAACCCGGTCGCTCTCCGACGCGGGACCGCCCATCGCTTCGATGGCCTCCAGGAAGCCCTTCCAGGCATCGCGCGCGCGTGCCGGATCGCTCTTGGCCAGCAGTTGCGCCTTGCGGAAGTAAGCATCCGGCAGGCGCAACAGGCGGATCGCCTTGTCGTAGGCCTCCAGCGCCTCGCGCGTTCGATTGTGTTGCTCGTAGGCCTGTCCTAGCTCCAGCTGCACAAAGCCATCATCCGGCTGCACCTCTGCAGCGCGGCGCAAATCCTGAAGCGCTTCATCTCGCTTGCCCTGGCGGTAGTGGCAGCGTGAGAGCCCCACGAACGACCACGCATCCTTAGGGCTAATCTGGAGCGCCCGGCGCAACAACTTCTCCGCCTCGTCTACCTTGCCGCGCTCCAGCGCCAGCATTCCGAGACCGCGCAACGATGGCGTGTCTTTATCATCACCCAGCAGGATCAGACGATACTCCTTCTCTGCCTCCTCGAGTTTACCCGCCTGCTGGTAGGCAGCCGCCTGCTCCCGCATCAACTCGGCGACACGGTAATCCAGGGCAAAGGCTTGTCGCAAGGCATCCTGCGCCAGCCCCGTCTGACCCTTTCGGAAGTAGAGGCGCGCCAGAGCACCATGGGCCAATCCGGCGTGCCGATTGATCTTCAGGACGCGCTGGTACGTGGCGATCGCCTCGTCGATCTTTCCCTCGCCCGTCTGCATCATCCCGATGAGAAGGAGCGGGGATGCATCGACGGGGCTCAGCTCCAAGGCTCGCTCGCATTGGGCCAGCATGCGTTTCTGATCGCCTTCGGCCGCGGCCAGCACGGCCAGAAAGAGGTGCCCGAGGCCCAGCGATGGGTCGAGCGCCAGCGCGGTCTCGATCTCGCGGGCGCCATCGCCGCCGTTGGCCACACCCAGCCAAAGGTGGGACTGGGGATCGCCCGGATGAATTTCAAGCGCCTTGCGCGCGGCGCTCAAGGCGACGCTGATGCGCTTGACAAGCGCGCCAGCGAGCGCCAGCGCGCGGTGCGAGTCCGGCAGCTCCGGGCGCAGCTTCACCGCGGTTTCCGCGGAGGAGAGCGCGAGTGCCATCAGGCGCTGGTCACGCAGGCCAACGAGCCACTGCTGCATGCTTCCCAGGGCGGCCGCCTCGGCGAGGGCGGCATGAGCCAGGGCAAACTCGGGATCGACGGGTGGCCGGCTGGGGCCATCACCGACCACAATCAGACGCAGCACCTTAATGGCGCGGTCGTAGGCCTCCACGGAAGCGATTGGGAGGTGCTGGCGGGCTTCGCAGTAGAGCTGAAACGCCTCGGGCGACACGGTCGGGCGCGCCACCAGATCGATGCGCGCCTGCTCCTGTGGCGTGGGCTTCAGGCCCAACGCCTCGAGGCCGGCTTTGATAAACCCCGCCTGGATGCTGAAGAGATCCGTTTCCAGAGCGCGCGTGCCCTGCGAGGTGAATGGAGCGGGGGCCTTGCCACGCCCACTCTCCGGGAGCACGGGCGTGCCAGTGATCTTCAGCACCGCGCCATCCGCCTTGGCTTCTACGAGCACGGCGAGGTCGGCCTGCACGCGCCGGGCCGCGAGCCCTGCGGCAACAGGTGTGCTTCCCCCAGAGCCCCCAGCTGCCAGCACGGCATGGTAGACGGCGCTCGAGCTGGAGACGGTGACGCCCCGGATCTGGCTGAGCGATCGTGCGAAGAGGTCGGCCACGCCAGCAGAGAGACGGTCGGGAAGCAAGACGCCTCCGGCCGCGGCGGGGATGGCAGGCACGACGGCGATGCGCATCGCCGGCTTCTCCACCGCATGGGCACGTGGCATCGCCAACCAGGTGAAGAGGAATAGCAATACTGAAAGAGAGCGGATTCGGGCCATTGCTGCACATGCCTTTCCGGTGTACCCGGATTATACACCAGGTGTCGGAGAAGGGTCAACTCACTCCCGGAGCCGCACGCGCCCCCCGGTAGCGAGTGCCTCATTGGGGCCAGGTGAGGATGGTTGGATGGCGCATCCTCGCCTTCCAGGATTCCCCAAGGGGTCCCCACCGGGGAGTGGTAGAGCCAGGGGCAGAACGCCCTGCACTCCCCGGTGGAGTGGCACGCATGGAGCGCACGCCGCTCAAAGGCTCCGCCGTGCGCCATGGCACCGCGATGCCGGATCGGCCAGGACACCAGTCACTGGTAAGTGAAGAGGCGATCCCGCCCCAAAGCAGCGAGCATCCGGTGGACCTGATCGGGGCAATGAACCAGCGCCACCCGTCCGCCCAGGCGGTGGGCCACTCGCGCCGCGTGGACGAGGGCATCTACCCCCGGTCGATCCACATACGAAACCCCATTCAGGTCGATCAGGAGAGTGCCCGGACTATCTCTCAACATTGGCTTGAGCTGCGAGCGCACCTGCGCTGCCGTCTCCGAGTCGAGTGTCCCGGCGAGCGTAACTCTCACGGCCTCGGTTTCTCGCGAAACCTGAATCGTCAACCCCGCATCGAGAACTCCCGCCACGATCTGGCTCCTATTCATACGGCTCGATCCCGAACTTGGACAGCCATTGGCGCTGCCCACGCTGCCGGTTGCCGCAGGAACCTGGCAGCCCTGACTCAGGATGCTCCGGGTATGCGTTAGGTTCCATAGCCTGGTGACAAGCGCCTGCGAACGAGGGTCGCAGGTGCGAGAAGGGGTGGGGCCAATGCGCACGGAACTGAGAGGGGGACCGGCCGGCGGTGCAGGCGCAGGCGGAAACCGCGTGGCCGGGCCGGAAGATGCCGCTGTGTGCGCGGAGAGAGGAGAGCGAAGCGGCGAACAGCAACCTCCAGTGAAGAGATCCCCACCACTGTGCCGAAGGGACAGGAAAACAATCCGCTGGGCCTGCCCCGCGGCTTGGTCGCGCCGCCTGCACGACTGGCCAAGGGGCAACGGAGAAGGAGCAGCCAATGGCGACCCCTGAGATCATCGAACACCGTGGCCTGACGGTGGTGGGCGTGGAGTTCCTGGATGCGAGTGAGAAGCTGCATCTCACTCCCTATTTGTGGGCGGCACTTGCTGCTCGAATAGGCGACATCCCAAATCTGATCGATCCCCACCTTCTGTACGGGGTCTGGTATCGGAAGCCCGATGCGATCAAACCATCGTATCTCCTGGGAGTTGAGGTCTCACATCCGACCCCGCTCCCCCGGGGCGTGGCGGTCCGCGTCATCGTCGCCGGGAGCTTCGTCCGCGCAGTACACCGCGGGGACGTGGCCCGGATTGGCGAGACTTACGCCGCGATCAAGCACTGGATGCGCTGGAAGGACGTGGAGCCTCGCGATGCCGCTACCTTCGAGGTTTACAACACACGACAACGCATCACCGATGAGTACGAGGTCGCGATCCATGAACCGGTAACGTAGGCATCGACTGGTTGAGGTGTGCGGGTGAGATCTGCTCTGCTATCACCGAGGTCGCCTGCAGGGCGTGTCAGCGTGGCGTGCAGAACCGAACTCCCGGGGGCAGAGAGCGCAATGATAGGCAGAAGCCTGGTGGCCGAAAGAAACCGTGATAAGATACAATGAAACGTTCTGGCAAGTTTCGCGACAGGCTATGCCTCTGGTTTGGCGGCGTGATCGCTACCGCGACTATCCTCGGTATCTGGCTGAGCTATCTGGCCAGCATGCCGTTGCTGATGAAGGAGTTCGGCGGGCAACTCAAATCCGTGGCCGCAGGGGTGGCTACGGAGATCGACGGCGACGTCTTTGCCGCGCTCAAAGGTGAGGGACATCAGGCCTCCCCGGCATACTACGAGATCAAGGCGCTTCTGCGCCGTCACGTGGAAGCCAACACGCACGTTCAGGTGAAGTTCGCCTACACCATGGCGCCAACCGACGACCCGCACGTCTGGCAGTATGTGGTGGATGCCACGGGTGAGTCGTCGCCGGAGTTCTCGCCTCGTGGCAGCATCGAGAGCTTCGTGACTGACGATGTCGTGCTCGACGCCGCCCGGCTCGGGATTCCCGTGGCAGATGAGGAGATCCGCACCTACCCACAGTGGGGCCCGCTGCTGGCGGCGGCAGCGCCGATCCGCAACAGCGCCGGGGATGTGGTGGGAGTCGTTGGGATTGATGCGCCCCCTTCGTCGGTGGTCGCGTTGCGCCGAACCCTTCGATTCGCCGCCATCGCCTGCCTGGCGCTGGCGGCCGGCGTGGCCCTGGCTGCGTCAGCCCTGGTGGCCTGGCAGGTGACGAAGCCACTCGATGCGCTCATCACCGCCACCCATGCGGTCGGCGCGGGAAACCTGCGATATCGCGTTGAGGTAACCAGCCGCGATGAGCTGGGCCAGCTGGCAGAGGCGTTCAACGAGATGACCGAGGGCCTGCGTCAGCGCGAGCTGTACAAGCAGCAGTTCGAGCGGTATGTGAGCCGCCAGATCGCCGAGAAGGTACTCGCAGATCCAGACACCATCTTCTGGAAAGGAGAGCGCCGCCGCGCGACGATCCTTTTCTCGGATATCCGGGGCTTCACTGCGATGTCGTCTCGCCTGGATCCGGAGGTCGTGGTCGCGCGCCTCAATGAGTACCTGGGTGAGATGATCGACATTATCTTCGAGCATGATGGCACCCTCGACAAGTTCATCGGTGATGCCGTCATGGCCGTCTTCGGAGCCCCGGTGAGCCTCGGGAACGACGAGGAGCGGGCAGTGCGGGCGGCCGTGGCGATGCAGGAGGCGGCCAGCCGGCTGCGCGCGCGTTGGGAGGCGTCTGGCGCCGAGGGGTTTCGCATCGGGATCGGCATCAACACCGGTGAGGTCATCGTTGGGAACATGGGCTCGGAGCGCCGCCTGGAGTACACCGCCATCGGCGATCCGGTGAACGTGGCGTCGCGTCTCGAGGCGCTCACCAAGGAGTATGCGACTAGCATCTTGATCAGCGAGGCGACCTACCAGGCAGTGGCGCACATCGCGGAGTGCTGTCTCGTGGACTGCACCACGGTGCGAGGGCGAGAGGCGCCCATCCGGATCTACGAGGTGCTCCGTATCCGGGATGGGGCGGCTACCTGATCCGGTGCGGCGGGAGGGCCCTCGGGGAGTCGGCAAGGAGATAGAAGCGATGCTCTCCTGGAAGGAGCCAGAGGCGATAGGGCTCCGTCTCCAGAACGGTCGTGCCCGTGATGGGCGAGAAGGAGAGCGCGTATTTCCCTGTCAGGTGTGGGAAGATGCCGGCCATGAAGGGCGTCGTCAACCCTTGCGGGCGCGCGCGCTGGTTCCATCGTCCTGGCACCTCGGAGTGCCAGCCGTCCCACTCATAGCCCCCCTCAATATCACACGCGGCGATCCCCTGGGCGAGAGCCTGCCGGCCCAGCGACCACTTGGCGCCGCTCCACGCCAGCCAATCGTGCATCAGCGCCACAGAGAGGAAGGCCAGCACCGCGAGCGTGATGAGCGCCGGCCACGGCCGCGCGCGCTCGGCCCCGGATCCGGCCGCCGCGGCCAGGAATGCCCCTGGAAGCAACGGGATGAGGTAGCGGTCGTAGAGAAACGGCGAGAAGAGAAGCACCAGCGCGTGGAGCATGGTGAAGAGAAGTAGCGGCTGGCGCCACCAATTGCTGCGGATGTAGCCGGCGCTCGTGGCGATCAAGAGCGCGGCGGCGATGCAACCGAGCACCGTGATAAGGGTCTGAACATCCTCGTTGATCAGCACGGGCCGTGAGCCAGGCACGTCTCCCATCCCGACGAAGCAAGGGATCGTGTTGCCAATATAAGGAAAGGCCTGCGCGTCCAGAACATAGGCGAACGCAACCGCAAGGAAGAGCCCGAGCGCCAGATAGAAGCGCCGGGCGGAGGCAGCCGCGGGCGCGAGAAGAAGCAGAGGAGCGGACGCCAAAGCCAGGGTGTGGATGCCGGCGAAAAGGAGAATCGCGGCACGATCCCAGTTCGGCACCGCAGGAACAAGGCGCAGCGTATCCGGGCGGCTCGCGAACCAAAGGGCGGTCACTCCTCCCAATGCCGCGGGAAGAAGCACGGCGGCATTCCATGCCGGCCGCGCACGCAACCGCGGGTGTTGCCAGAGGAAGGCCGCCATCACTAGGGGCACGACCAGCGCGTTCTGGCGGGTGATGGTGGCGAGTGTCGCGGCAAGAGCGGCGGCGGCCATCCAGGCAAACCGTTCTCCGCGTATCGCCCTTCCAGAGAGGGCAAGGGCAACGAGAGAGAAGGAGAGCGCCGGTACATCGGACATGAAAGTGCCGCTCAGCAGGAAAAAGTAGGGATTCGCTGCCAGGCAAGCAGTGGCAAGCACCGCCCGCCCCCTGGGCACCCCCGCCTGCCTCAGGAGATCCATCAGAGCCACCATCCCGATCCAGGAGAGGAGAATCGTGGAGAGGCGGAGGGTGACCAGCGAATCGCCAAATGTGCGCACAAAAGGGAGCGCCCACAGCCATTGGCCCAGAAGCGGCATCACGGTCAGACCGCGATAGTTGATGCCCTCACCCCGAGCCAGATCGAAGAGCCAACGGGCATAGAGCCAGTCATCGTGAAGCGGGAACTCCTGGCGAGAGGGATGCACGGCGATAAAGAGCACTCCCCAGAGGATCGCCGAGAGGAGAGGGGCCGCGGCTGCCAGGGGCAAGCGGATCTTGGTAAGCCAGCGGGCGCCGGCGTGGTTGATGGGCGTCATAGGTCGATCTGCACTGTCTCGTTGCTCATCGCGTTCGCCCTTCCACGGCGTGGGCCTATCCGGAAGTTCCCGGAGCGAGCCGCGATTCCTGCCGCCAGGAGCAGGCGCCGTGTGGCCTCGGTGCGGCCCAGCCCCGCCGGCCCGTCATGCGCAACCGCTCTCTCTTACGGATGGTCACTGAAGCGGCAGGGCAGGGAGGAGACCGGGGCCAGCGGGGGGAATCGCACGTGTAATACCGGTGCGAGCCCAAGGCTTTCGAGGAGCTTCCATGAGCCAGACACAGCAAGTGGTACTGATCATGACGGACACCCAGCGTTTCGATATGCTGGGATGCTACGGCAATCCCGACATGAGAACGCCCTGCCTCGACCGGCTGGCGGCCGGGGGCGTCCGCTTCGACCGGGCCTATACCTGCCAACCGGTGTGCGGCCCGGCGCGCTCCGCGCTCTTCACGGGCACCTTTCCGCACTCCAACGGCATGTGGAGCAACAGCATGGCCTTGGGCGACAATGTGAAGACGATTGGCCAACGCCTACGCGACCAGGGAGTGCATACCGCCTACATCGGGAAGTGGCATCTGGATGGAGGCGACTACTTCGGCGTCGGCCGCTGCCCCGATGGCTGGGATCCAGAGTACTGGTACGACATGCGCTGCTATCTGGAGGAGCTGACCCCGGAGGAGCGGGTACGCTCGCGGCAGACGGAAAGCTGCGAGGATCCCGAGCTCACGGCCGAGTTCACTTTCGGGCACCGTTGCTCGAACCGGGCTGTGGATTTCCTGCGCCGCTTCCACGAGTCGCCCTTCTTCCTGGTCGTCTCCTATGACGAGCCGCACGAGCCATACCTCTGCCCAAAGGAGTACGTCGATCTCTATCGGGACTACGAGTTCCCCAAGAGCCGGAACATCTGGGACACCCTGGATGGAAAGCCGGAGCATCAGCGCGTGTGGGCTGGCGCGAGGCTGAAAGCGGATAAGGATGCATTGCGCATCCGCCCGGCGCATTACCTGGGCTGCAACACCTTCATCGATCAGGAGATTGGCCGGGTGCTGGATGCCATCGATGAGTACGCGCCGGGCGCCCTGGTGATCTACACCTCGGACCACGGCGTTTTCCTCGATTCGCACAGCCTCGCCGGCAAAGGCCCGGCGATGTACGATGAGATCACGCGCGTGCCGCTGCTCGTGCGCTGGCCTGGCGTCATCCCGGAGGGCACTACGTGCCCGCATCCGGCGTCGCATATCGATCTCGTGCCTACCATCCTGGACGCTTTCGGCTTCGCGATCCCGCGCATCCTCGAGGGGAAGAGCATGATGCCGGCGCTGCGCGACCCCGGGCAACGGGTCAACGACGTCATCTTCTGTGAGTTCGGCCGGTATGAGATCGACCACGATGGTTTCGGGGGCTTTCAACCGGTGCGCTGCGCCTTCGACGGCCGGCATAAGCTGGTGATCAACCTCATGACCTCGGATGAGCTGTATGACCTGGAAAGGGACCCGGAGGAGATGGAAA
>JAAZEM010000185.1 GCA_012512265.1 Armatimonadota bacterium
GCCACTGATGCGGTGGGCCAGCATCAGTTCGGAGATCTCTGCCAGGGTCGCGTCCGGGCCGGCCGTAATGACCGGAGTTGTCATGATCTCGCGTGCCGTCATCGTGTCTTTCCCTTCCCTTGAGTGATGGCTCCACCGGGCGGAGGCCGTCACGTCGCGCAGCATCCGGGTCTGCACTCCCGTTGTTTTTGTTCGGAATGAGAGGAGATGGCTCCTCCCGGCGGGTTTGGAGTCCACGCGCCTGTGCCGCTTCGCCCCTGTGACTACCGATTGCCCCCCAGGGCACGAGAGCAGGCATTCCATAGGCCCTGAGCTACCAGGGCAAGAGGAGCGCGCCCGGGGGCGTCGAACTCTCCCGCGGCGAAGGGGGATGCCATGCATGAAGTGAAGCAAGCGCCGAATTGGGAGTACGTGACCCCGGACGCGGGCTGGCGAGCGCGCGACTCGATGGGCGAGTTTGTTTACGACGGCCACCTCTGGATCCTGGGCGGCTGGTTCGCCGCGCAGGAGCCGAACCCGCTCGACGTCTGGAAGTCGCCCGATGGGAAGCACTGGACGTGCGTTCAGGAGCACGCCCCGTGGGTGCAGAGCGACCTGCCGGTGTCGCTCGTGTTTGACGGGCGGATGTGGATCATGGGCGGGCGCAAGCTGCCGGGAACCGAGTGCAGCAACAAGGTGTGGTCGTCGACCGATGGCGTCCAGTGGACGCTGGAGGGAGAGGCCGGCTGGTGCCCGCGCGTGGCCGCGGGGTTCGCCGTCTTCAAGGACCGCATGTGGGTGATGAGCGGCACCGAGAGCTTCTACGACCACAGCGACCGGATGGTGAAGAACGATGTCTGGTCCTCGCCGGATGGCAAGACGTGGGAGCTGGTGACGCCGGAGGCGCCCTGGTCAAAGCGGGCGCATGGCCAGGTGGTGGTTTTCAAGGAGAAGCTGTGGATCCTGGGTGGCGGGCGGTGGCATCCGGAGCACGCCGTGACGAGCGACGTGTGGTGCTCCGAGGATGGCGCCCACTGGACTCAGGTGACGGAAGCAGCCCCCTGGGCGCCGCGCATCTGGTTTTCGGCGCTTGTCTACCGAGACCGGCTCTGGGTTCTGGGCGGGTGGTCGAAGGAGCATGGGAACTTCGGCGACGTGTGGTGCTCTGAGAACGGGCGCGACTGGATCGAGGTTCGCTCGAATGTGATCTGGACGCCACGGCACGAGCACGCCGCCTACGTCTTCCAGGACCGGATCTGGGTGGCCGGCGGCTACGCCGAGCGGTTGAGCAACGAGGTCTGGTCGCTGGAGATCCTGCCGGAGTGGTTTGAAGCTCGGTAGGGTTGCGGCGGGTGCCTGGTAGGGGGGCACCCTGGCGTGAAGAGGAGTGAGCGATGGGAGAGACGATTCGCGAGCCTGCGCGAGAGATACCGGTGACGCACGAGGCCGACGTGGTGGTCGCGGGAGGCGGCACGGCGGGCGTGGCGTGCGCCGTGTGCGCCGCGCGCCTGGGCCTCTCCGTCATCATGGTCGAGAACACGGTGCAGCCGGGCGGCATGGTGACGCATGTCACGCAGTGGACGAACGACTTCGACAACAAGGGCGGGTTCGCGCGCGAGTTCTACGAGCACCTAGTCGAGAATGGGATTTTGGTGCGGCCCTACTACAACCCTTTCCGGGTGGTGCCCTATCTCGACTCGCTGCTTGAGGAAGCCGGCGTGCTCCCGCTCTACCTCTGCCGGGTGGCGGCGCCCATCGTGGAAGATGGAGAGTTGCAGGGGGTGATCGTCGAATCGAAGCAGGGCCGGCACGCGATTCGCGCCCGCGTCGTGGTGGATGCCACAGGCGATGGCGATGTGGCCGCCTTCGCCGGCGCGAGTTTCGAGTTCGGGCGCGAGGGCGATGGGGCGATCCAGTCGATCTCGCTCACGCACTCGATGCAGGGCTTCCCGCGTGACCGGGTCCACCTCCGTGACGAGCTCCTGCCGATGCTCCGCCAGGTAGACCCGGAGTGCCAGCTTGTCTACGACAATGGCTACATCCGGCGGCAGGTGGACACGCGTGCCGGTCTCCTGTTCGGCACTCCCCACGTGTTTGGCTACAACCCGCTAGACGCGGAGAGCCTCTCGGCGGCGCTCGTCGCGCTCCGCAAGCAGACGGTCGAGCTGTTCAACCTGATGCGCCAGACGGAGATCGGCGCGGAGCTGGAGTTCGGCCCGTTTGGCGGTCTGCCCGGAGTCCGCGAGTCGCGCCGGATCTGCTGCGATGCCCGGGTCACCGTCGACGACCTGCGCGCCGGGCGTTCGCGCCCCGATGGCCTCTTCACGGTGACGCAGTCGATCGATATCCACAAGCGCGTGCCGGAGGATCCGGCGATCATCGTGGAACGGATCCAGCCCTATGAGATTCCCTATGGCGCGCTCTTGCCGAAAGGATTGGAGCGGATCCTCGTGGTGGGGCGGTGCATCGGCGGTGACCACGAGGCGCAGGCCAGCTACCGAATCATCGCGGACTGCTTCGCGATGGGCGAAGCGGCGGCCCTCGCCGCCCACGCGGCAGTGCGCGGGGGCGTAGGCCTGCGCGAGATCGACGTCCCCGCGCTCGTGGCGGAGATGGCCCGGCGCGGCTACAAAAACTCGCATTCGACGGCGTCTGCCTGACCTGATCGCGCGCGAGGCTGGTCTGCCTCGCTACCGCCTGAAGATACGCTCGACGGGGAACGCGAGGCCGGGCAGGATGCGTGAGGCGACCGTATCGCCCGGCGCGTGCTCGCCAGCCAGAATGTAGGAGCCCTCTTCGAGAGTGAGCACAGTGAGGGTGTGCTGGCGAGGGTCTACCATCCAGTATTCCGGCACGCCGGCGCGCTCGTACACCACGCGCTTGATCCGCCGGTCGAGCCGACCGGTCCGCCGGGCGAGCACTTCCACGACCAGATCGGGCGGGCCCTGCACCAGCTGTCCGGAGACGATGCCGGCGCGCTCCGCACGGATGTAGCAGAGATCTGGCTTCACCGGCTCGGCCAGGCCCGGGATAAGAACTTCCGTGGGCGCGGAAAGGACGAGATCGCCCGGATGCCTGTCCTGGTATTGCTCCAGCTCCCAGGCGACGCGGTGTACCACCGTCTCGTGGCTGACCGTCGGCGCGCGAGTCGTCCAGAGGACGCCGCACACGACCTCGAAGCGGCGGGCGGGCACCTCCGGCAGGCGCTGGTACTCTTCGTAGGTCCACTTGCCCTGGGCCGGCCACTCGCCCTCGGGAAGCGGGGGGAGGGCAGGCCACATCTCGCCAGCGATGGGGGATTCAGCAGCCAACGCCGCCTCCTTTCCCAGATCCTTCGGGTTCCTCGGGCCTGTCGTGGAGCGTGGTCACGAGGGTGACGCGGTCATCGTCGCGCGGGCGCAAGTTGAACGAGGCATAGAGCGCGTTGGCCGCGGCGTTGCCCCGGCCCACTTCCACCTGCACCGCGCGGATACCCCACCTCCGGCATTCCTCGAAGAGAGTGTTCAGGGCGTGCCGGGCGATCCCGTGCCGGCGGTATGCCGGGCGGACGTAAAGGTCATCGATGAAGCCTTCCAGGCCGCCATACTCCATCGCAAAGCGCACCGTCAGGACGACGTAGCCCGCGGGCTCCGCGCCATCGAAAAGAACCCAGGCGCGCCCGAGCGATGGGTCGCTCAGGAAGTGGCGGAAGCTCGCCCGGGCCCATTCGCGGTCCAGAGCGTAGCCCGACTCGGCGTAGAACTCCTCCATGAGGTCGACCAGCAGCGGGACCTCGCCGTGCCCGGCGATTCGGGCGGTGATCTGCATCCTTCTCCTCGATATCCGGGGGCCGGCAGGACGCCGGCACCGCATGTTCCTATCTACTATGCGCGCGCTCAGTGGGCAAACTCGTAGGCGATTTTGGTAATTCGCCCGCGCCAGTAGGGCCGGGGCCCCTCGGGGAGAATCCAAGCCACCTCGCCATAGAGGGGAACGCACATGCCGTCGCGCGTGGCGTACTCCCCGAAGCGGCCTTCCCACGGCGTGGGTACCACGGTGTCGCCTACCATCCGGCCGCGCGCCTCGGCGCGTGCCGTCTCGATCAGGCCCTCGTCATTGAAGGTGAAAGTCATCGTCAGCGTGAGATCGCCATCGGCCAGCGTGGCGCGCGCGCTGCGCCCGTCCACGGCTTCCCAGCGCACGCCCTGGCTGGGAAGGAGCGCGGTGGGATACCAAGCGGCCTCGGCGAAGAAGCGCATCAGCTCCCCCTCGGCGACGCCTGGCTGGCGGCTCACGTCCATGACGGTGAACAGCCCGAGGGGCGCCGCGTAGAGAAGACCCTCCCCGGCGACGTAGGCGTCGCGCACGTGGATCGCCAGACCGGGCACCAGGGCAACACGCGCGTCCCAATCGAAGCCCGGCCGGCGGGTGATCACGCGCTGAGAGGATGTGAACGGCTTCCAGTTCTCCCCTCGCTCGCCGAGATTGAAGTGGCCGGTGTGCTCCACGCTGACCGCGCTCACGACCGGCTGCCCATCCTTCAAAGCGGCCTGGAAGTAGCGCTGTACCGGCGCCGGCAGGCCATCCAACCCGTGCGCGTGGAACACCGCCGGCTCAATCGGCTCTCGCGCCGCCTCCAACCGTGCACGTACCTGGCGCGTGCCGGATGCCCAGCGGCTCCGGCCGTAGGTGAGCGAACCCGCTGTCACGGCTGCCAGGCCAATGGCTCCCCATCGAATGCCTCTCCACATGACCACGTCTCCCCCGCTTCGTAACGTTCCCAGCGCCCGGCCGCTGCGCGGATCCCCGACATTCCATCAACCGATGGGCGCCATCGGGCGGATCATACACCTGAAAGGCCAGGGGTGTCAATGGAAGCGGAGGGGGCGCCAGGATCCTGCGCGGGCGAGAAGGAATCATGGGATGCCGGATCGGAACATGCCGGCGAGGAGGTCTAGCGATGGAGTGGCAAACTGGCTGGCACTTCGGAGGATGGGTCATGGCGCTTGGGGTGGCGCTCGGGGCGACTGCGGCAGCTGGTGCAGAGGAGATACGCTTTACGGTGAAGAACCCGGCTACGCGACCGGTGGCAACGGTGGCGCGGGTGTCGCTGCCCGTGCCCAAAGGAGCGCTCCCTAAGAGACCGCCAGCGCGTGTGCTCCTCGGGGGCAAGGTGCTCTCCGCGCAGGAGAGCGTGATCACGCACCACCCGGATGGCTCTCCCCGGCGCGTGATCCTCAGCTTCCCCGTGAACCTGGGCGCGGGGGAGAGTGTCGAGGGCCGCTACGGCTCGGGCGAGGCGCAGGCGGCGCCTGAAGAGAAAGCGCCTGGCATAATCGTGACCGACCGCTGGCAGGTGGTGCCCGGAATCGACCGCGTCGAGCTGCGCCGGACGGATGGAACGCTCTTGGCGGCGATCGAGCCGTTTGGCCCGGTAAAGCCCGAAGGGAAGGCCAGCGCCCAGGTGATTGAAGCAGGACCGTATTTCACCTGGCTGCGGTATGACCGCCCGGGCGAGGTGTGGGGACAGCAGATAGACGTTCAGGTGCACCGGACGGGCGAGGTGCGGCTCACGCATCGGATCCAGGCGAAGCCGGCGGGCGATCACTGGACCCCTGACTTCGGCTGGCGGATGATGGCGCCCGGAGCGCGGGCTACGGAGCCGCTGAAGCCGACGGCACGCTTCTTGGGGCGTGACCCGAACTCGCGTTTCTCCGACGAGGCCAACGCCGATCTGATTGCCGCGTTCACGCTGAGCGATTCTACCCCCGTTTGCGTGGCGAACCCGGAGGCGCTCCGCCAGAACCGGGGCATGTTTGAAGTCACTCTGGCGGATGGGGCGATTGTGATCCGCTCGAACCGGAACGAGCCGGTGAAGGACCTGGAGACTGAAGGGCTGATGATCCAGGAAGGCTCGTGGCGGTTCAGCGAGCTGGTGGTGGTGCCGGGTGGGAGAGAGGAGCTGGCCGCACGGCTCGACGCGCCACTCTTCGGGCATGCCACCTGGCAGGCGTATGACGCGGTGTATCGGACGGGCCCGCCGCTCGAGGTGAAGCATCCGGTGCTGCGCCAGTGCGTCGAGAGGTTCATCTTCGCCCTTCAGGATATGCAGATGAAGGGCGATGACCTCGGATCGATGCCGTGGTCGTGGTCGCCCTATCGGGCGAAGCCGGATTACACCTCTTCGGTCCGGCTGAACCACTCCCTCTACGTGTGGGAGGATTGGTTCCGTACCGGCGACTACCGGTTGTGGCGCGTGGCTCACGATTGGTGCCGCAACTACTTCGACCTGGGGATGTATTGGGGGCCCAACCCGGAGTTCTACGGCGCGTGCCGGCGCGGGAACGCCTGGCGCGGCAAATCGGGGCATGGTCCGGGCACCTTCAATCCGCGTTTTGCGAACACGCAGATCTACGTCCACAAGGGCTGGAGCAACTTCTGGCTGATGTATGAGGAGACGGGCGACCCGCGCTACCGGCACGCGGCAGAGGCCGCCGCGGAGTGGTCGATCAAGCATCAGCATGCCGGCCTTGGCTACACGCGGACCGTCGGCGTCGTCGCGGACGCGGTGAAGCTGTATGAGTACACGGGTGACCGGAAGCACCTGGAGAATGCCCTGCGGCTATGGGAGACATTCAAGCCCACGCAGGGCGAGGACCTCCTCTTCACGGAGAGCGGCAAGCCTGCGGTGGGGAACGACCTCTACATCGGGATCGATTCGTTGGGGTATAAGACGCCGTTTGTGAAGCCGTACATCGTGCAGTATGCGACCAACGCGCTTCCCTACCTGCTGCGCCATACCCCGGAGGATGACCGGCTGCACCGGACGATCCTGGCACTAAACGACTGGATGGCACGGGTGCAGCAGCCGGGCGGGGGATGGGGCTACCCGCATCCAGCCGCGGCCGGCCCGCGCTGGAACCTGGAATATACCCACGGGATCCTCCTGGCGCATGGCGTTGAGCCCAAGAAGGAGTATCTGGATGCAGCCGCGCGCATCCTGCGGCCCATCGCGCAGCTGTGCGAGTTGCACGGCTGGCCGGCATCCGGGCTGGATCCGTGGGAGTTTCGCGCCAAGATCAACCTGCACCAACGCCAGGAGATGTACAAGCGTGCGACCGATCGCGACCCGATGCGAGACTACGACGAAGGCCGGGTGAAGTTTGACTGGCCGCCCGATGACGTGGTCTATTTCCAGGCGGTCCTGCGCGACTACCTGGCACACCGCCCGGAGGCGTCGCTCTTCGAGAGCGACGCGATCCTGGAGAAGATCAAGCGCCTGCCAACTGCGCTCCCGCCCGCAGACGCCCGGCCCAAGTGAGCCGTTCCGGATAGAACTCCCATCCGGATTGTCCGGGTGGGGAGGGGGAGGCCCGCAGGGCCTTTGCTGGGTAGCAGCGCGGAGCTTCGAGCTCCGCGCGTGGGGATGCGGCCTCCCCCTTCATCCATTCATCCAGCTAGGCGGCTGAGCCTAGCTTGCTGCGGTACTCGGGAATCTCTTCCTCCAGCACGCGCGTGAGCTGGGCGATCTTCCACTCCAGGTGGGCGCGGTCGGTCATGTACTCCATGCTCGGCTCCCACCCTAGGCGCGAATCGGCTTCGACCAGCGGGATAGTGTCGCGAACGTTGGCGAGCTCGGCCTCGCCTAGGCGGACCAGGTCGTCGAGGAGGGCGCCGGCCTTCTGCGGGTCCTTTTCCTCAAGCGCCGCCTGCTTGAGCTGCCACCACCGCTTGGTGTTGATCGCTGTCTGTACGCAGTTGCGGATGAACCGGCCCAGGAGAAGCATGCGCTCGGCATCCTCGCGCTTGCGCTCCGGCGTCGCCGCGACCGCTTGCTCCAACATGGCAAGGCCCTCTTCCCACCGGGTGCGCATCCGCTCCAGGAGGAAGATCTCGGTGGGGAGATCCTCCGGCTTGTGCGGCCGGTAGTTCGTGGTAAGGATCCGGGCGCCAAAGTGGGCATAGGGCGCGGACGGGAACGGCTCCTTCTCCTCGAGGAAGAGCAGGGGATAGGACGGCCCGACGCGGAAGGGGCCGTATTGGTCCTCGTTCGTGGGTACGTAGTCGCGGAACGCCTCGCTCCAAGCCTGCCACGCCTTTACCGCCAGGGGCGCGCCCTCCGGACCGAAGTCGCGCCGCGCGATCCGATCGGCCATCTCCTCGGTGGTGGGGGTTGGCGCCCAGAAGGCCCACTTCGCCAGCTCATTCACGAACGAAGGCCACCAGCCGTAGTGGTGCGACTCCATCAGCCCGACCAGGCCCCACTTCTCACGCGCCTCATGGAGCCCCCGGTAGCGCCGCGCCCACTGGAACGGGATCGGCTCGTAGGGAATGACGCCGATATCCCACGAGAGCCCCGCCGTATTGCTCATCGTGTAGAGCCGGAGGCCGCGCTCATGCGCCGCCTGCGCCTCCGACCGGAAATACTTGCCCGGCCCCTCGAACGACGCGGTGTAATCCACGCAGCGCGTGACGATCCCTTCCTTGATCACGTTCTCGAACATCTCGAAGGTGGCTTGCAGCGAGATGTCGGTGGGGAGCGAGCGGATCAGCGCCAGCCGGTCCTCCTCGGGCGCCCATCCCCAGTTGTAGGTCCAGAAGACGATGTCGAGGTCCGGGTTGTACTTGCGGAGGACGCCCTTCACCATGTCGAGCCACTGGGGATAGTCAGTGCAGGGCCACCAGCCGGGGCTTGGGCGGGAATCCGGCTTGGCATCGGGCGGCGGATCCTTGCGGATCCACCCGCGGGTGCGCGGATCTTTGCTGGGGAACTCGCACGACTCGCCCACGAAGATGAGCCCCTTCGCCCGCGGGCACGAGCGGATCAGCTCGCCATACGTGCTCTCGTAATACTCCAGCGCTCCGGGAGTATCGGGATGGTAGCGGCTGATCAGGTAGCTGTAGAGGTAAACATCGATCCCGTAGGCCTCGGCGCGGTCGATGAGGTTGTTGATATCGAGGTGGCCCGTGGTGGTCATGTTCGGGCCCTTGACGAAGAGCAGGATCGCGTCCATGCCGGCATGCGCGATGGTGTTGAGGTGCTGATCGGGGAACTGGTCGATGCCCCAGCCCGAGTGAACCATGCGCGGCGAGAAGAGGGGGGCGCGGACCGCGTCCATCTTCGCGAGGAAGGGAGCCTCGCGCAGGTTCATCAGGTCTTCAAGGTAGTAGCACCCCTGGCCCGTTCCGCGCTCGTCGCACCCGCACACCGTGATGGAATCGGGCTCGACCAGGACGCGGTAACTGCGCGCGACCGACAGCTCCTTGCCGAGTTCAGGAGACTCCGCCTTCGTGGTAAGCCGGATCGTGCGGCTCTTCTCGGCGGGTGCCTCACGAACCAGGAGCGTGGAGATCCCCATGCTCGTGAAAAGATAGTCCTGGAAATCTTTCGCCACGCCAACGAGGTACTCCGA
>JAAZEM010000186.1 GCA_012512265.1 Armatimonadota bacterium
CCAGGCGAAGGATGGCACTTGCAGAGCGCCGGGGGCGCAAATCCGGCTCACTCCAGCGCGCGCCAGAATCTCGGCCGCCGCGGGCATGCGCGAGCTGGGACCGGCGACGGCGGCTCCCTGCAGCGCGCCGCGCAGGGGCCGGAGAAGGCGGTCCAGATCCGCCATCTCCGTGAACGGGTAGATCGGGACGACGCACTCCCCCCCGTGCGGCTCAGGCCGCGTGCCCGGCGCGAGGACTACGCTCCAGCGGTAGCCGGGATCTCCCCAGACGTGGGCATTGGGCGCGAAAAGCGCCGTCTCGCGCACGACGCGCACGCGCGCGCATCCCTCCGTGTCGCGAGGACCCAGTCGCCATCGAACCGCTTGGTCCTCCAGCGCCCGCGCGAGGCGCTCGCCAAACCGCGCTGCCTCGGGCACGTCGCCCTCAACAAAAAGCATCGATGCCGAGAGGCACCCCTGCTGGTCGTAAAGGAGGACATCGCGCGCCAGTCCGGCGGCTGCAGCAGCCTCATCGGCGCCTTGCAAGAGGAGCGCGATGCTCAAGCGATGGCCATAGCCGTGGAACGGCGTTCCCGCCGGAGTGCGTGCGCGGAGGGTGGCGATGGTGGCATCGGATCCGAAGGCGATCACGGCGTCGGCGCCGGCACACAGGGCGGCATCGAGTTCAGGCGAGCCGCCCGGCCAGACCTCCAGGGCGATGCACCGGCCGAGCTCCGGGTGCACCGCGGCGACGGCCTCTTGGAAAAGCCGCGGGCACTCCGTATCGGCGCGCGAGAGCTTTCCGAACACGGCGGAGCCCGCGAGGAGGCACGCGGCGAGCGGCGGCCAGGCGAGGAGCGGCGTATTCCCGGCTAGGAAGCACGCGGTGACCTCCGGAGCGGTGGCCCGGTGCCATCCCCCAGTGGCGCGAGGGCGGAACTCGTCCAGAACGCGCGGGTCGCCCAGTTCCTCTTGGAGGAGCGCCCAGAGCGTATCGCGGCGCAACGAGGTGGCGAATGCCTGGATGCCAGCGCGCGTGCCCTCGGCGACCGGCTCCCGCGCGAGGAGAGCCTGCAGTGACTGGGCCAGTGGGCAGCGTTCATTGCCCGCCAGCGCCTCCTCCAGGCGCCGGCCGATGGCGTCCAGGAGCTCTACTCGCTCGGTGACGGTCAGCGGGGCAAGAGATTCCGCGCGAGCCTGACGCAGATCGGCCAGGCCCGCCTCAATTCGCTCACGCACGGGCGTGCCACTCCTCCGCGGTCAGCGAGCAGCCGCGTAGCTCCGCGCCGGGGACGCGCCCCAACAGTTCGAAGCCATCGCCAGCGCGCACCCCTAGGTCCTCTGTCGCGACGGCGAGCACGGAGTTCAAGTTGGCGAGATCATAGTGGCAGAGCACCCCGGGCACGCCCGGAGGGCACTCCTCGCCGGTGCGCGGGTCCACGACCCGGGTGCGGATCCACGGGGGACCCTGCTTGCGCCGGGTTTCCTGGCCGCTGCCGGTGGAAGACGGCGGAAGATCGTAGAACTGTGAGCACAACTCGCACATGCCGTACTCGGCCAGGCAGCGCGCCGGCGGAACCCCCAGACGCTCGGTGAAGAGTGCGTACAGCTCCTCGCGCGGGATCTCGCGCGTGCGTCCCTTGAAGCCGCCCGTCTCAAGGACGCGCGTTCCCTCTGGCAGGGCGAACCGCCCATCCTGCCCGTCGAAGAAGAGGAGCCACGCGAAGGCGGTGCCAAAGAGGATCAGCGGCTCGCGAACGCCGGCAAGCGCCCCGGCCAGGCCCGGAATGTCGGGGCCGTGGTCGCTCCAGAAAAAACGGTGGTCCAGATCGGGGTCCTGCGCCATGAGCGAGCCCAGCATATGCGAGAGCGACGACTCCGGGGCGGTTTCGGGAGGGGGCACCAGTGCCCAGATGGGCAGGCGCGCGCCATCCGGGAGCACGAATCGCGCGAAGCCCGCGCGCAGCGAGCGGTCGTACAACTCGAGCGCCGTGGCGGAGAGGTAGTGCCGGCTGGACGGCCGGCCCGTCGTGCCGGAGGAACGGAAGACTCGGGCGGTCTGCTCCGGAGGCGTGCATGTCAGATCGAACGCCTTGAACGCTGCCGCGGGTGCCGCGGGGATCTGCGACCAGTGGGTGACGCGATCCGGCGTGACCCCGCGCGCGGTGCAGAACCGGCGGTACGGCTCGTTATGGGCGTACTGATAGGCGAAGAGAGCGCGCGCGTGCTGGTCGAAGCCGGCATCGCTCTCATCGCCCGAATCGATGAACGCCGCCAGGGCGTCAAAGAGGCGCCGCTCCTCGGCGCTGCCCCCAGAGATCTCCTGTGCCTCGTGATGCATTCGTCCTCCCGGCTCCCATTCTACCACAGGGGGGTGACCGTGGCAACTCGCCGGCCGCAGTCTCGAGGTGGTCATCTGGCTCTCGCAGGAGACGCGAAACCGAGGCTGTTCGCACCCTCCGCATCCGTGTCTGTTTCCCACATCCGTGGTATCGCCGCCGGCGCGCGAAAAAGGGGCTTGCCAAAACCGCGCATTTCTCCTATAATAGGGCGGCACCGGGAACCGGGCGGATGGTGGGGAAATGCTCGACAGAGGAGCGGTTTCCCCTTTACTTTTGCCTGGGCACTGGGAACGTTCTCTTTTCGACGCCTGGACCCCAAAGACGTCCGGAGTAGCCCCGAGTTTCGCCATCACGGCCGGTTCCTCACCGGCCGGGGCGCGGGCAAATTCGGTGGCCGGACCGCCGTCCTCAGGTCACGCGTACGATAACTAACAAGGATGGGTGAAGTTTTAGCGCGCCGCGAATCAACCGCATTCAGCACCGAATCAGCGAGCGCCGCGGCTGTTTGCCCGGCGGGCTGCCTGTCCGTATCGACCGGATGGGCGAGCAGCACCCTGCTCCTTCTATCGACCTGGTTATGCAGGCCTCCATGGTGCATGCCCGGGAGTATCCGCGGAAGCTCTCAGCGCGCCTGATCCCATGCAGCGCAGGTTGCCGACTCCGCTTCGCCATGCTACAGACCTTCGCTGAAACAGCCGTTACCGGTCATCAAGCCTTCTCGCCACCGGCCCAGTGCCGCGGGGAGGCGTTCGCACTCAATTGCAGGAGGCGAGTGTATGGAGAGCGAGATCCTGAAAGTATCTGGACAGTCGTCCCCGAAGATGGTCGCCGGCGCGATCGCTTCAGTGGTCCGCCGTGATGGCGGTGTGAGCGTGCAGGCGGTCGGCGCGGGTGCCGTCAACCAGGCCGTCAAGGCGATCGCGATCGCGCGCGACTATGTGGCGCCGAATGGCATTGACCTGGTATCGGTTCCCTCTTTCTTCAAAATCGAGACGGATGACGGCACCAAGACGGGGATCCGTTTCCTCCTGGAGCCGCGCGCACCGCATGAAGCGTGACGTGGATCACGCGCGCGTCGCTGCTTGTTGTGGGTGGCCCGCGGTCCCGGAGCCAGGCACGAGGGGTTAGTATGAATGCACCTCAAACGGCTTGAGTTGTTCGGGTTCAAGACTTTCGCGGACCGGACGGAGCTGGAGTTCCTTCCGGGAGTGACCGCGGTGGTGGGCCCCAATGGCAGCGGCAAGAGCAACATCGCAGACGCGATCCAATGGGTCCTGGGCGAGCAGAGTATGCGCTCGCTGCGCAGTCTCTCCGCCCAGGACGTGATCTTTGCCGGCACCCAACGCCGGCGCCCTCTCGGTTTCGCCGAAGCCTCGCTCACTTTTGACAACGAGACGCGCTCGCTCCCTCTCGATTTCGACGAGGTCACCATCACGCGCCGTCTCTACCGTTCTGGCGAGAGCGACTATCTGATCAACAAAGTCCCCTGCCGCCTGCGCGATATCCACGAGCTGTTTCTCGATACCGGCGTGGGGTGTGATGCCTACTCCATCGTCGGGCAGGGCGAGATCGACGCCGTGCTTTCTGTGAAGTCGGAGGATCGCCGCGCGCTCGTGGAAGAGGCCGCCGGTATCAAGAAGTACCGGGTCCGCAAGCGTGAGGCGATCCGGAAGCTGGAAGCGACACAGGCGAATCTCACCCGAGTCCACGACATTATCGCTGAGATCGAGAACCAGCTTCCGCCCCTGCGCGACCAGGCCGAGGTGGCCCGCCAGTTTCGCGAGCTGCGCGACCGAGCGCAGGCCCTGGAGCGCGCCCTGCTTCTGACGGAGTACCGCCGAGCGCTGCAACAGGTGGAAGAGATCCGACGGACGCGCGCTCTCGCTGAAGAGCGCGTGGAGACGATCCGGGCAGAACTGGCGCGAGTGGAGAGCGAAGCGGAGGCGGCGCGCTTCGCGGTGACGCGTGCCGAGTCGACCCTGGAGGAGGCGCGCGCGGCTGCATCGGCCGCTTCGCAGAAGGTGGAGCGCGCGCGTGGCACTCTAGGAGTCTCGCGCGAGCGCCTGGCCTCCGTGGAAGCGGGCGAGGCGGATGATGCCGAGCGGATCGCCGATCTGGAGCGGGCGCTGGAGCGCTGCCGCCGTGAAAAGGAAGAGGCGAGCGAGCGAATCGCTGCCGCGGAAGCTGCCGAGCGCGCGGCGACGGAGGAGCTGCGCCGCTGCGAGGCTGAGGTGGCGGCGATCCAGGGGCGCATGGAGAAGCTGGCGCGCGTGGTGGAAGAACACCGGCGTCAGGCGGTGGAGCGCGCTCGCGCGCTCACCAACGCGCAGGCGGATCTGCGCGCTAGTGGGCGCCAGGTTCAGGACGCGCGTGCAGCGCTCACCCGCGCAACACAGCGCCTTGAGATGTTGGGCGCTCGGGCGGCGACGCAACAGGCGCGAGAAGAAGGACTGCGCGAGAAGGTTACCGAGGCGGAGCGGCGATGCGAGCAGGTGAACGAGCAGCTTCGCCGCGCCGAGGCGGAGCGCGCTACGTTGCAGCGCGGGATCGTCCTTGCCGGGCAGCGCATGACGGAGCTGCGGACGGAGATCACGGCGCGTTCCACGCGCCTGCGGACCCTGCGCGAGCTCGACGCGAAGCTGGAGGGGTATCGCGACGGCGCGCGCGCCATCCTGCGGGCTCGCAAGGAGGGTCGGCTGAAGGGCCATTTCGTGCCGATCGTCGATCTCCTGGAGGTCTCTCCCGAGTTTGAGGCCGCGATCCATGCCGCTCTGGGGGATGACCTCGACGCGCTGGTGGTCGATAGCCTGGAAGAAGCATACGAGGCGATTACCTACCTTCGCAAAGAGGGGAAGGGCCGCGCGACCTTCGTCGTTCGCGAGGCCGCTGTGCCCGTAGCCGATGGCACGGAGGCACAGGAGATCCTGAGCCGACGCGCCACCCAGCATGTCCGCTTTGCCGATGCCCACCGGAATGTCATCGGGGCGGTTCTGGGCAACGCCGTCGTGGTGCGCCATTTGGAGGAGGCGCGCGAGGTGCTTGCCCTCGACCATGCGCGCTACCGCGCCGTGACGCTGGAGGGAGACCTGCTCCACCCGCGCGGTATCCTCACCGGTGGACGCGCCAACGGGGGCGCCGCTAGTCTCCTGGCCCGGCGTCGCGAGATGGCCGGCCTGGAAGAGGAGACGGCCCGGCTCGAAAACGAGCTGGCTCGCGTCACCAAGGAGAACGAGACGAAGTCGGCTGCCCTTCGCGCGGCGGAAGTGAGCCTGCGCCGGCAGCGTGAGGAGGCCTCGCGCGCCGCATCGGCGCTGGCCGCGGCCAAGAAAGACCTCGATTACTGCGCGCAAGAGGCCCGGCGTCTGGCGGATGATCTCCGCCGCGCGGAGCAGAGCATCCACCAGGCGGAGGCAGATGTCGAGAAGGCGGTGGCGCGCGAGGCGCGCTTGCGCGCGCACGTGGAGCAGCTTCAGACGCAGGACTCGGGCGCGGATGCCGACATTGAGAGCGCGCGTGCCAGCCTGGAGGAGCTCAACCGCGAACGGGATCGTGCCGCCGAAGCCGTTGCCGATCAGAAAGTGGCTGCGGCGCGCGCCCGGCAGCAGGTGGAAGGGCAGCGCGAGAACGCCGCGCGTGCTCACCGCCAGGAAGAGGAGACGCTGCGCGACATCGAGCGGCGGCGAGCGCACATGGCGAGCCGCGCCGAGCGCGTTCGTGCCCTCCGCGAGGAGATTGCCGGGCAGGAAGCCGAATTGGCCCAGTTTGTGGCCGCGCATGAACTCGCCCAAAAAGAGCTGGATGAGCGCCGCGCGGAGCGCCGGCGCCTCCTGGAAGCATCGGGCAAGATAGAGCAGCAGGCCAAAGAGGTGCGCGACCGCCTGGCCGCCGCGCAACACGAGCTCCACCGCGCAGAGGTGAAGCTCGCCGGTGTCGAGGCGGATATCCAGCACGCGCAGACCTCTCTCTACGAGCAGTATGGATTGACGGCCGACGCGCTTCAGCAGGTGAGCCGTGAGGGCGTCCCGGAGATCCGAAATCGCCAGCAGGCCGGCCAAGAGCTGCGCCAGCTCCGGGCGCAGATGGCGGAGTTGGGAGAGGTCAACCTGGGCGCCGTCGAGGAAGTGGAGCGCCTGGAGGAACGGCTGAGGTTCCTGACGACCCAGCGCGAGGATCTGACGCAGGCGCGCGAGGGCCTCCTCGAAGTGATCGCCGAGATCGATTCGGAGACCCGGGGGCGCTTCATGCGCACCATCGAGCAGCTTCGCCAGGCGTTCAACGAGATCTTCGTGCGCCTCTTCGGCGGGGGGACGACGGCCATCCGGCTCACGGATGAATCCGATGTGTTGGAAGGCGGCCTTGAGATTGTGGAGCAGCCCCCCGGGAAGAAGCCGCAGAGCATGCTCCAACTCTCCGGCGGGGAACGGGCTCTGACAGCGACCGCCTTCCTCTTCGCGCTGCTGCGGATCAAGCCGAGCCCCTTCGTCCTCCTCGATGAGGTGGATGCGCCTCTGGACGAGTTGAACGTCGCGCGTTACGCCGCCATGCTGAAGGAGTTCGCAGAGAAGTCGCAGTTCATCGTCATCACGCACAACAAGGGGACGATGGAGGCCGCGGATATCCTCTATGGCGTGGCGATGCCGGAGCAGGGCGTCTCGCGCATCGTCTCGGTTCGCCTGGAGGACATTCCGGAAGCCGCATGAGGACCTCACGCGCCAGGACGCACCCGGTTGACCGCGCGTCCGGCCTGTGGGAGGATTGCGAGAGAGCCAGGCGGAGCAATGGCGACCTGCAGTGAGAGGATCAAGAGCCTTGCCGCCGCATTCGGCGCCAGGCAGCGCGCCGCGAGTGGCAAGTGCGTGGAGAGATGCCTGTGACACGTACCATCCGCGTTAGCGATGTTGTGATCGGCGGGGATGC
>JAAZEM010000187.1 GCA_012512265.1 Armatimonadota bacterium
CGGGCGCCTTCTTCGTCGACCTGGCCAAAGCGACGGCGCTCCTGGAGAAGCTGCCCGCCAAGCCTGGGAAGGGGCAGAAGGCCGCCCCGCCCGCCGCCGTGAAGCAGGCGCTGAAGGCGCTGGGCACTCTGTCGGGGGTCGCCTCAATCCAGGGGGACGTCTTCGTCATGCGCACTGACCTCAGCCTCGATCTGACGAAGTGACGTTCCGGCCCGCTGGCGGCAACGCTGGCCCCTCCCCCTTGTCACCGAAGCCCCTCCCGAGAGGAGGGGCTTCCTGCTTTGTGCGGCCTCTCGGCCCGTTCCCGCTCAGTGCCGCTTGAGACCCGCCACAATCCGCCCCAGACTGGCTTCTGCGAGCCGGGCATCTTTCTCGGTCACCGGGTCGTGCCCGAAGCGCGCGGCCAGAAAGAGATCCGTCAGTATCTCCAAGGCGGGCAGCCAGGATGCCGATCCGGCCCGCGCCGTGACTGTCCGGGCATACTCTGCGGGCGTCTCGAAAGCCTGTCGCGGGTAGTGCCGGCGCAGGTGATGGAGCGCCGTGTAGTAGGCGCGCAGCACCCGGCCCCGTGCGTCTTCTCCAGAGCGGGCGAGCAGGTCCCGCCGCCTGCGCCAGGGATCGTAGGCCACCAGGCGGACCAGATGGAGGCTGAGCAGGCCCACAAGGGAGAGGATCAGAACCGGGAAGGTGAGCACGCGCCGGATCCGGCTCGTGAGGAGCGACCAGCCGCCCTTCTGGTATTGCGAGATCAGGTCCTCCCCGGAAGCCGGGGTAGGCTCGAAAGTCACCCAGCCATACCCGTGGAAGTAGACCTCTGGCCAGGCGTGCGCGTCGCGCTCGCGCACGACGATGCTCCCCGTTTCCGGATCCCGCGTGCCGCCAGAGAAGCCGGTGGCCAGGCGTGCGGGAATGCCCGCCGCGCGGCAGAGGAGCACCATGGCGCTCGCGAAGAGGTCGCAGTAGCCCTCCTTCGCCGTGTAGAGGAAATGCATCACCGCATCCTGACCCTCCGGCACGGGGCTCACCTGCAGGTTGTAGACGTAGTTACCGCTCAGCCACGCCTCAATGGCGGCGGCGCGGTCGTAGTCGTTCTTCAGGCCGGCGGTGAGGCGTTCCGCCTCGGCCTGCAGCCGCCACGCGCTGTTGGGCACGCGCAGGTAAGGCGCAAGCATCGCGGCCAGAGCGGGATCGTGGATCTCGCTCGCGGGAGGCGCGCTCCGCAAGGCTACCGGTGACGCCCGTAGCACGTCCGATACCACCTCATAGCTGAGGCCTGCCGTGAGGTAGGGGATGTTCACCAGGTGGACGCTGCCCGAGGGCGTGATCAGGAGAGGCCCGGGATAGGTGGCAAACCGGACGACGGCCGGCTCCGCCGCAGCCAGAAGCGCGGAGGAATCCCAATGCCCAACCACGCGCACTCTCTGCGCCAGCCACTCACGGTGGGCGCGGGCCCCCCTCCCCTGATCCACGCTTCCAGGCAGCACCATCTCCCACGCAGTGCCACGGGCCGTCGCCAGAACGCGCTGCGGCAGGCCCTCGATGCTGTCAACCCACCCATTGCCGGTGTAGCGGTCATAGGTGCGGATTCGCCAGTAGGCCGGTTCGGAGCTCTCGATATGAAACACCTCGCGCTCGGAAAGCGCGCTGGGGCCCAGCCCGATCCGGATCTCCCGCCCCATCACGTGGTAACGCAATGCGGCCAGGCTCTGCAGGAGCGGGGTGGCCCGGATCCGGAAGCGGTATACCCCCACGCTCCCCGCCTGGTTCAATGGCACGGCTACCACAGCTGTCAGCATCGAGACCCCGGCGAAGAGCGCCGCCGTGGCAACCACCTGCCAGCGCAGGACGGGCCCCAACACCTCGGGGGTATCGCCCAGGCGCTGTACCGGCACATACCGCAAGTAGTTGTGATACGAGACGGCGAAAAGCGATGCGACCGCGAAGACCAGGAAGTAGCCCGACATGTCGGGGTTGGGGTTCTCGGTGCCAGAAAGCCCGAGGATGGCCAGCGACAGCGGGATCACGAAGAGGAGCCAGTCATTCGTCACCAGCGTGTAGCTGAGAATGACGAGGAGCCAGGCAAAGCCAAGCGCCGGCAGAATCGAAGGCGCCACCGCGGCGCTGCCCGGCACGCTCACTGTGAACTGGCGTAACTGCAGCAACCCCAACACCAGGCCCACGCAGCCCAGGAGCAACAGGATGGCTCTACGCGGGATGCTTGCCAGGCGCAGCACCAGGCTGAGGATAAACCCCAGCGTCATCAGCGTGCCGGTGATCGTGAGCAGCTCTGGGTCGGAGGAGACGGAGCCGAGCCCCAGAAGAGCGCAGTAACCCGCGAGCCAGGTGGCGATGTACAGGGGGAGAAGCACGCGCAGGCGCGCGCGCCATCCTGGGAGCAGCGTCAGCCAGCCAGGCCACCTCACGACGCCATCTCCTCCCAGACGCGGATCGCACGCTCCCGGCTCAGCCCGTCGCGGCCCACCACCAGGGCGCGCGCGCCCGCGTCGTGAAGCATCGCGGCCACGGTCTCCGCGTCACCATCCGCCCCCGCATCACGCTGGATGTAGCGGCGAATCCCCGAGGCAGGGCGTTCCTCGGTCCACGCAGCGCGATCCAGCAACAGCGCTACGGCCCGGCCCCCGCCGGCAGCCGCCTGTCGCGCCGTGGCGACCACCTCGGGGCCGGCCGACGGCGTCACCAGGAGCACGGTGCGCCCGCGCACGTCCTCCGGCACCAGCGCCTCCAGGTCGCCTTTCTCGGGCTCGACGCCGGCCAGGGCATCCATCAGCACCCGCAGATCCCCGGCGGCCGCAGAGACGGTGAACGCGGCGCCTTCCCTGAAGGCGCGGAGGTGAACGCTGCCGCGGCCCTCCAGCACTGCGGCGGCCGCCCCTGCGGCGAGCGAGATGGCGCGCTCCAGGGTGGAATCCGGTCCTGTGCCGATCTGCGGCTTTTCCCGATTATCCAGCAGGATAACCAGGTCGCCCACCTGAGTAGGCTCGAATTCGATGGTGATCAGGCGCGAGAGGCGCGCGGTGGCCTTCCAATCGATAGCGCGCACGTCGTCGCCCGGACGGTACTCGCGCAGGCCGTGGAAGTCGAGGCCGTGCCCCGGACGCATCACCCTCCGGGGTGCAACGGTACCCAGAAGGTCGTCGCCCAACAGCTCCAGGCTGGGCGCGACGTCAGGAGTGGGGTGGACGACCACCTCTTGCGGTGCGCGAAACCGCGCCAGGCGCTGAAAGAGATCGAGCGGGTCGGCGCCCACCACTTCCACGGGCGGGAGAGCATAGCGCCCACGCTTCAGCGCGCGCGCGTACACGCGAACCACGCTCCGCTGGCCCGGCCACAGCCCGGCAATCGCGACCGTCTCCTGCTCCGCGCGCAGCCATTCCGGGAGCCGGCAACGCACACGCAGGAACAGCTTCGGCAGCCGGTCGCGGTTGGTCACCTCCACGCGCACCTCTACCTGGTCGCCCCGAGCGACGGGCGTCGTAGCCGTTCGCTCTACCAGGATCCCCCGGAGCGAGAAGTGGGCGAAGAGAAATGCCACGACGCAGATCCCCAGGAGCATCGTGCCCATGAAGTAGAGCTGGGCGGATCCGAGGATGGCGGAGACAAGGTACAGGAAGATAGGGGCGACGACAAGCGTGGTGATCTTCGGATTGCGAATGCGCAAGACGAAGACCAGGAGGGCGGCCAGAACGACGAGCGCGATCAGGGAAGGCCAGATGCTGTAGAGACCCATCCGCCGGCTCCCGGCTACACACGCTCGGCGTCAAGCGGCACCGGCACGGCGCGGAGCACCTCGTCGATGACCTCTTGCGGCGTGGCGCCTCGGGCACGCGCGTCCGGGCGCAGGACCAGGCGGTGGCACAGCACGGCCGGAGCCAGTGCCTTCACATCATCGGGGATGAGGAAGTTGCGCCCCTCGACGGCGGCGTACGCCTGCGCCGCGCGCATCAAGCCGAGCGAGCCGCGCGGGCTCGCCCCCAAGTGCACCGCGGGGTGCGAGCGCGTCGCTTCCACCACGCGGACGATGTAGTCTTTCAGCGATTCATCCACGTGCACATCGGCCACGGCCGCCTGCAACCGCGCAATCCCATCGGGGTCTGTCACCGGCGAGAGGCGCGTGATCGGGTGCTCCTTCATCTGGCGCGTGAGAATCGCCACCTCGTTGTCATGGTCTGGATAGCCGAGCGAGAGGCGCATCAGGAAGCGGTCCAGCTGCGCCTCCGGGAGCGGGAAGGTGCCCTGATACTCCACCACGTTCTCCGTAGCGATCACGAGAAAGGGGCGTGGCAGCTGGTACGTCCGGCCGTCGTGGCTCACCTGGCGCTCTTCCATGCACTCGAGAAGCGCCGATTGCGTCTTCGGCGTCGCCCGGTTGATCTCGTCGGCGAGGAGGACGTTGGCGAACACCGGGCCCTCGCGAAACTCGAAATTGCCGGTGCGCTGGTCGAAGATGGCGGTGCCGGTCAGGTCCGCCGGAAGAAGGTCGGGGGTGAACTGCGCTCGCTTGAAGACGCCACCGATGGAGCGCGAGAGCGCGCGAGCCAGCATTGTCTTCCCGACGCCGGGGATATCCTCGATCAGCAGGTGCCCGTTGCTGAGAAGACAGACGACGGCAAGCCGCACCACATCCGACTTCCCCAGGATAACCGTCTCGACCGCCTCAGCCACCTGGCGTGCCGCATCCATCACACCCGCCCCACTCGCTGGGGCGCTCCTTTCGACGTTCGCCAAGACCGCGATCCTTTCAAGCTGCTCCCGGAGGGCTAAGACCAGGCGGCACCATCCCTAATCGCCGCTGAACAAGGCGCCCACTGGGCGATGCCAGCCGCTACGCCACGGCTCTGCCCATCTGCCAGGCAGCTGTAGTCTCAGAGCGTGACTACCGGCTTGATAACGCCGTCCGAGTAGTCCTCCAGCAGGCGGAAGGCACCTGCCAGATCCTCGAGCGGAAAGCGATGCGTCACCAATGCGCTCAGATTCGCCTTGCCCGATTGCGCGAGGCCGATAG
>JAAZEM010000188.1 GCA_012512265.1 Armatimonadota bacterium
GCGAAGCCCTGCCGGGCTGGGTTGGGGATACTCCCAGATGTCTCAAAACGGCGGTGGCTGGGAGGAGAAGCCCCGAGGGGGCTTTGCCGGAAAGCAGCGCGGAGCTTCGAGCTCCGCGCGTGCGGGCGGCCTTCTCCTTACGTCGGAATCCCAGGGAAGCCGGGCAGCGAGCTGCGCCGGTAGCTCGCCTGTGGCCCGTACAGAGGAAGAGGGCGCTCTCGGCGCCCTCTTGAATGGTGCCCTCGATAGGAATCGAACCTACGCTTCGGGTTCCGGAGACCCGCGCTCTATCCACTGAGCTACGAGGGCATTCCCATATGTTTTGACGGTTACATTATAGCATACCCCGCGCGCCGTGACAAGAGGTTGATCGCGTTTCGTTCGCCACAATCGTCACGCCGGTGACCGTCTCGATCCAGGAGCGCGCACGATCCAGGGCGCCCGCATCCTTCCCATCCGTGTCCGGCCCCTTCATCCATACATAGTATCGCCGGCTGGCGCGGGGTCGGAGAAGGGGAAGCCGGCGCTATGCCTGTGGCTCCGTCGGGGCCCGGTCGATGACCACCTCGCCCTCCGCCTTCTGGAGCAGCACGGTGAGCACGCGTTCCAGGCGTGGGTCGCCGCCCTCGGCGGTGGGACGGATTGCGGCGACGATGACATCGGCATGGAGGTCTTTCGCGGCCTGGAGGATTCCGGCGCCAAGCTCGCGCGTGCGTTCAACGTGCGCCACCGCTGGCATACCGCATTGGCCCGCGCGGGCGCGCGCGCGGTTTAGAGCCTCTTTAGCGGCGGCTTCCGCCTCGGGGAGTGCCGCGCCCACCGGCTGGCTCAGGGGCACCTCCAGCAGATAGACCATGTGTATCTCGGCGCGCGCGCCTGCCGCGATGCGGCAGGCGAGGTCGATCCCGTGCTCCCAGTCGAGCATCTCCATCAGCGGCACCAGGATCACCTTCCCGGGCTTCTCTTCCGGCTCGGCCGGCTGGATCCCCTGCAGCTCCAACGAGCGCCGCGCCTCCTCAATCGTCTTGGCGACGGGAAGCTGCGAGCCAGCGCCGGGCACTTCGCGCAGCACCTGCATGATCTCTTCCGGAACATTGGCGAGGAGCACGCGCTTCCCTTGCTTCTGGATATAGTGCATCGCGTCGACGAAGGTCTGCACGCCTGCGCCGGACGCGGTCTCCAGGTGGCCGCAGTCGATGATGATCCCGGCGGGGTGCTGCTTGAGCAGGAGGTTCGTTGCCGCCTGAATGGCGGGCCACATATTCTCCAGCAGGTTGCCCCGCAGGGTCACCACATCCTCTCGCGCTTCAATAATCATCTGGGCTCTCCATCAACCAGGCGAGGGCTCCGTGAACGCGGCGAGCCCCCTCAACCCCCTCTCATTCTCCAGGAGTACCCGCCGCCCCTGCCTGCATCCGCGCACCGGGTGCGTTTTGCGTTTTGAGGGCCGGCGTGGTATGATGAGGGGCGCGTGCTTCCGCCCCGGCTTAACCGGAAAGTCGGGCCGTGCTAGAAGGGAAAGCGGTGCCAGCGGCCAGAGCGGTGATCTTGGGAGTGGTGCAGGGGCTCACGGAGTTCCTGCCGGTGAGCAGTTCTGCCCACCTGGTGCTTCTGGCGCGCCTGGGGCGCTGGCGCAAGGATTCGCTCGACCTGGAAGTGGCACTGCACCTGGGGTGCCTCCTGGCGCTTCTCGCCGCCTTCCGCGGCGAGTGGAGCTGGCTCCTGCGAAGCGGCCTCACCGGCACCGATCCCAACGCGCGCGCGCTGCTCGCCTCGCTTCTCCTCGCGTGCATCCCGGCCTCGGTGGCGGGGGTGGTGCTAGAGCGCTATGCTCGCGGCACGTTCCGGCGGCTGCCGCAGATTGCCGCGCTCACCGCGCTGATGGGCGGTGTGCTCATCCTCGCCGACCACGTGCTCGGCTCGGATCGTGGACTCTTGCAGGTCACATGGCGCGATGGCCTGGTCATCGGGCTGGCGCAGGCGCTCGCCCTCCTGCCTGGCGTCTCGCGATCCGGGGTGACGATCACCGCCGGCGTCCTGCTGGGCTTCTCGCTTCCGGCGGCGGTGAGCTTCTCCTTCCTTCTCGCGGCGCCGATTCTTGCGGGCGCCGGCCTATGGGGCCTGCGCCACCTTTCCTGGCGCGGGATCCCACGCGGGGAGCGCCAGACGATGGCGATTGGCCTCATCACCGCCGCCCTGGTAGGCTACTTCGCGATTGCCTTCATGTTGCGCGTGATTGCCCACATCCACCTGACGCCCTTCGGTCTCTATCGCCTCCTTTTCGCGCTTCTCCTCTGGCGCCTCGCCTCGACCCGGCAGGCCGATTAGCCGCCTGGAAGGGACACCGTGTGGAGGTGTCCTGAGGCAGGTGAGCGACTAGCGCCTCGACCTGGTCGTCTCGTCCGACAACGGCACCTTCATCTTCAGCCTCGCCTATCTGGACGAGGCGCCTCCGGCGGTCATCTTCGCGGGCATCGCCTCCCGGTGAGATCCAGGCGCGTTGCCTCCCTTTCCGGGAGGAATGGCGCGGGCGCGTGGTGAACAGATGTGTGTCGTGGGGCCAGGAGGAGAACGGCCCCACCTGGGGGGAGGCACTCCATCGTGGCTTTGACGCCCGTCCGGATCTGGCTGGGTCCGGCTGGCTCGGGGAAGACGCACCGCGCTCGCTCGCTTGCTGGGGAGAGGTGCTGGGCGATTGTGCCCTCGGAAGGCGCGACGCGCGCCTTCCCGAAGCTCGCGTCCGGCGAGAGCGCCGCCTTCACCTTCCGCCGGCTGGCCGAGCGGATGACGGGCCTCGGGCCCAGGGAGATCGCTTCGCCGGCGTTGCGTTCCTTCTTGCTGCATCAGGCGGTGCGCCACGCCGTTACTCCGGGCTCTTACTTCGAGCGCGCCGCAAGCCAGCCGGGCTTCGCTCCCGCCATCGGCGACCTGATCCGCGAGTTCAAGCAGGGGGAGGTCACCGTCGACGCCTTCCTCGACGCGGCGTCCGCATGCGCCGCGGAGGTGGACGATCCGTGCTTTCTGGAGAAGTGCGAGTGCATCGCGGCGGTCTGGTGCGAGTACGACCGGCTCCTTTCCCGGCATGAAACGCGCGACGCCGATGACCTGCTGGCCCAGGCGATGGCCGCCGTCGATGAGTGGAGGGATAGCCCGGAGCGCGTGGTGGTGGATGGCTTCACGTCGTTCACTTCCCAACAGATCGGCCTCCTCGCGGGCCTGCAGCGCCGGGGCATCCACCTGGAGATCTGCCTGACCTACGACCCCTCGCGGCCTGTCCTCTTCGCTCGCGTTTCGCGCACCCGGGAGGAGCTGCGCGCCCGCCTGGCGCCGGTGGAAGAGGAGACGATGGCGGCGCGCGCCCGGCACCTGAGGACGGAGTCGCTGCGCCACCTGGAGGAGAGCCTCTTTGCGCCGGCGCAAAGCTGCCCCTGCGACGGCAGCGTGCGCATCCATGAAGCCCCGGACCCGGTGATGGAGGCGGAGATGGCGGCGCGCGCAGTGCATCGCCTCCACGAACAGGGGGTGCCGCTGGGGCGCATTGCCGTGGTGCAGCGCCGGCTGGACGGGGCTGCCACCCTCCTCAAGAGCACCTTCGCGCGCTACGAGATTCCCGTCGCCTTCCACGCGGGCGAGCCGCTCGGCGAGAACCCGCTGGTCTCCGTGGTCTCGTCGCTCATCCGGCTCTTCCTGAACGACTGGCCTCGCGCCGAGCTCCTCCGGTGTGCCAAGTCGAGCTACTTCGGGCTCCCTCCCGAGGAAGCGGCGCTGTTGGAGCGGTGGGCAATCACCCGTGGCGTGCGGGGAGGGCAGCGGGCATGGCGCGAGTACGCGCGCCGTGCGGGAGGCTCAGGCGCGATCCCACAGTGGATCAACCACCTGGGGGTGTGGCAGGGGCGCCTGCGCAACCCGGCCGATCCGTTTGTCTTCGCCAAGCTGATGGTGCTGATGGCGGGCGACTTCCGCCTGACGGAACGCGCGCGCTCCGGGGATCCCCGGCTGGCGGCCGAGGATGAGCGCGCCTGGCGAAGCGCGCTCTCCCTCCTCTGGGAGATCGCGGCTGTGGAGAGTATCGCCAACGAGGGGCCTGTCGAGTTCAGTGCTTTCGCGGACGCCGTGCTCTCCGGATGGGCCTCGAGCCTCTTCAACATGCCCGAGCCCGAAGAGGAGCACATCGAGATTTTGGAAGCGTTTGACGCGCGGCAGCAGGAGTTCGACGCGGTCTTCCTGCTCGCCCTCAACGAGCGCATCTTTCCGCGCGTTGTGGGCGACGATCCCTTCCTGCGTGACGACGAACGCGAGGTGCTAGCGCGGCATGGGATTCGCCTGGCGCGCCAGGTGGAGCTGGCCGATGAGGAGCGCGCCCTCTTCTACCGCGTGATCACGGCGCCCTCGCGGCATCTCGTCCTCTCCTACGCGCGCACGGGTGCCGATGGCAGCCAGACGCTCCCCTCCTACTATCTGGAGGAAGTACGCGGGGTCTTTGCCGAAGGCGATGGGGCGCCGCCTACGATCGCGCGCACGCTGGCAGACGTCGTGCCGGACTTGGAAGACGCGGTGGGCCTGCGCGAGAAGGCGCTCTGCGCCGCTGCCGCGCAGGCAGGTTACCGGACGCTGGATGCGCCTGTGCTGGATGCGCTTCTCGCCGAGCTCGCGGCGGCGAAGCCTGAGCTGTTTGCCAACTGGCAGGGCTTCCTGCGTCCGTGGAACGGGCACGTGCTTCGCTCCGAGCCACTGCGCGAGTGGGTTCAGAGGCAGGCCCGCGACCGGTGCTTCAGCCCCTCAGAGCTGGAGAGTTTCCTCGCCTGCCCGCACCGGCACTTTCTCAGCGCGCAGCTTCGCATCCGCGAAGTGAGCGAGGAAGCGGGCGCCGAGGAGATCGGCACGCTGCTCCATGCCGTCCTTCGCGTCTTCTTCCGCGAGTGCAGCCGCGAAGCCGGGCCTGATGCCGAGAGCTTCCTGCCGCCGGACGCCATGGAGCGCCTGGAAGCGATCCTGGATGCCCTCTTGCCCGAGGTGATCCACGACCCGCGCCGCTGGCGCGTGCGGATGATCCATCATGCGGCGCGCGAGTACTTGGAGCGCTTCCTGGAAGAGGAGTACGAATACCTGCTTCAAACCCGATTGGTGCCTTCGTACTTCGAGCTCGCGTTTGGGCCTCGGAGTGCCAGCCACGGTGATGCCCCCGACCCCGCCTCGTCGGCGACGCCCCTGGTGATCTCCAGCCCCGACGGCGATGTGGAGATCGCGGGGACGATTGACCGCGTGGACCGCACCCCGAATGGAGAGGCCGTGGTGGTCACCGACTATAAGCTCTCCCGAGGCAAACAGCTGAAGGAGATGCTGGCCGGGACGAGCCTGCAGATGCCACTCTACCTGCTGGCGATGGAGCAGGTGTTCGGCCTGCCTGCGGTCGCCGCCGTTTACCGGCCCCTGCGCGAGGAGGGCCCCTACTGGCTTTTCCGCCCCGGCCTGGTGCGCGACCTGAAACCGTGCGGGAAGGGCGACGGCGTGCCTGCGGCGCGTTACGCGGAGTTGATTGAGGTGACGCGCGCCGCCGTTCTGGTGGCGGCCGGCGGCATACGCGCCGCCGAGTGTGCGCCGATGCCGGGCGAGATCTGCGATTTCTGCCCCTTCCCCGATATCTGCCGGCCTGATGAGGCGGCCGTCTGACAGGGAGCTCCATGCCAGATCCGACACCCACCCAACGCGAAGCGATCCAGATGCTCGACCGGAACCTGCTCGTCTCCGCCGGCGCGGGATCCGGCAAGACCACCGTCTTGGTCAACCGGTTTCTGCGCATGGTGGCCGGCGACGCGGATCCCACGGCCCCGGCGGAGCCCACGGCTCCGGTGGATGGCGTGCTTACTATCACCTTCACCGACAAGGCTGCTGGCGAGATGCGCGAGCGGATCGCCGCGGCCCTCGCGGCACGCGGCCTCGTGGAAGAGCGCCGGCGCCTGGAGGTCGCGCACATCAGCACGATCCACGGCTTCTGCCGGCGCCTGCTCCAGGAGAATCCCTTCGAGGCGGGGCTCGATCCGCGCTTCGCCACCATTGAGGGGGCGCGCGGGTTGTTGATGCGCGAGGAGTGCTTCGAGCAGGTCGTCGAGCGCCTCTTTGAGACGGGCGACCGAGAGCTGGCGGGGATGGTGCTTGCCTGCCAGGATCTTCCCAGCCGCAAAGGGGGCGATGACGCGCTTGCCGGCCTGCGCGAGCCAATCCTGGCTGCCATCGACGCGATGCGGTCCCTGGGCTGGGAACCCTCGGACTTGCAGGCCTGGGTGGACGAGGGCGCGGATGGAATCCTCCGGCAAGTGGCGGCGCTCGTGGCCAGGCAGCTCAGCCCGATCTGGGAAGAGGCGAGGCGGGCGGTGCTCCCCCTGCGCGATTTTCGCCTATGGGGCGAGGCCGAGGAAGCCCGCTCCGCCTTGGATGAGTGGGCGCGCGCTGCCACGCCAATTGCGCCAGATGAGCCGCTCGAAGCCCTGGTCGAGCGCGCCGAGGAGCTACGTGCTCTGCGCGGGGTCACGGGGAAGGCGCCCCGTCGCCGCGAGTATTACCCCCGGGAGTTCGAGGAGCTGAAGGAGGCCCAGGAGAGGATCCAGACGCTCATCAAGACGCCCTTGGTGCAGCACCTCTCCCTGGAGCGCGAGATTGCCTCCGCGGAGCAGGCGGTGTGCTTCCTGCGCCTGGCTCTGGCCGTTTGGCAGGAGTATGAGGCGGCCAAGGAAGCGATCTCCTCGCTCGACTTCAACGACCTGCAGGCGCGGGCGCTGAAGCTGCTGGAGACGAGCGAAGGCGTGCGCCGCCGTTACCAGCGCAAGTTTCGCTACCTGATGGTGGATGAGTTTCAGGATACCGACCGCCTGCAAAGACGCGTGATCGACCTGCTGCGGGGCGAAAGCAACTTCTTCGTGGTCGGCGATGTGAAGCAGTCGATCTACGGGTGGCGGAATGCGGATGTGCGGATCTTCATGGAGCTCGACCGACAGTTCAGCGCCCGGGAACGGCTGGAGCCGGATCGCTTCCGGCGGCTCTCACTCGCGGACAACTTCCGCTCGCGTCCGGAGATCCTAACGTTCGTCAACTCCGTTTTCGCCGATCTCTGGGTCAACGTGCCGGAGGGCACGGGCGCGGTCCCCTTCGAGCCACTGGAGTCCCGGGGCCGCTTCGAGGCAAAGGAGGAGCCGAGCGTGGAGGTGCTCCTCGTCCGGCGCGGACCCGCCGCGGAGCGCCGGCAGCAGGAGGCGGATCTGGTGGCGAGACGGCTCAAGGAGCTGCACGATACGCTGCCGCTCACTTCACACCGCCGGCGCGGCGAGCGCGTCCGCTGGAGTGATTGCCTCATCCTCCTGCGCGCGCTCACTCACGTGAGCGTTTACGAGGAGGCGCTCGTCCGCCACGGGATCCCCTATTTCATCGTAGGCGGGCGGGGCTACTACGCTCGCCGCGAGATCCGCGACCTGGTCTGCCTCCTCCGCGTCATCGTCAGCCCGCTGGATGATGTGGCCACGGCTGCGGCGCTTCGCTCGCCCTTTGCCGGCGTCTCGCTCGATGCGTTGGCGGCTCTCTCGCGCCGGGCAAGGGAGCTCTCGGAGTCTCCCTGTCTCTATCGTGCCATTGAAGGCGTCCTGGACGATCCCGATCTCTCCGAGGAGGACCGGTCGGCGCTGCGCCGCTTCTATGCTCTGATTGAGCGGCTGCGGGGGATTTCGGATCGGATGAAGCCCGGCTGGCTCCTCGACCAGGCGATTGGCGAGACGCATTACGATGCCCGGATCCTGGCGCACCCGGATGGCCGGCGCCGGCTGGCCAACATCCGCAAGCTGGTGCAGCTGGCCAACGCCTATCCTGCTCCCGATGTGGCGGGCCTGGTTCGCTACCTGGAGAGCCTCTCGCTGGTGAGCACCGATGAGGGCGATGCGCCGTCGTACTCCGAGGCGTCGGATGTGGTGCGGATCATGAGCGTGCATAGAGCCAAGGGCCTCGAGGCTCCGGTCGTCTTCCTCCCGGACCTGGGCCGGCAGGTCCGCCCCAAAGCACCCGGCCTGGTCCATATCGATCCCGAGGAGCGCCTGATAGGGATGCAGGTGCCCGATGGGGGCGGCTGGGAAGTCTCGGTGGCGCTGGAGCTGCTCCACGAGCGGAAGGTGCAACGGGAACGGGAGGAGGAAGAAAGACTCCTATACGTGGCGATGACGCGCGCCGAGGAGCACCTGGTGTTGGTGGGACCAATGCCCCCCGGCGGTGACACGTGGGGAGAATGGCTGTATGGGCTTCGCCTGCCATTGCCCGGTCCGCCCGACACCCCGCAGGTGGTCCCCCTGCCCGGCATGGAGGGGGTTCTCGCGCGCGTGAGTGGCGATAAACCGGCGGATAGACCGGGATCCACAGATGAACACAGGTAAATGCCAGAAGAGCTGATGGGCTTTGGCTTGATGCCGGGTGCGGGCGATACTTCCTCCGGAATAGCCGGTTTGTTTTTCAAAGCTCATAACGCCCGCGTGGCCTTTGCTGGAAAGCAGCGCAGGCCTTTAGGTCCGCGCCTGTTGGACCACGCCTAACGGTTGGGAGGTGGAGATGCGGCGTAAGAGACGGTGGCGTGCTCTTTATACCCTGCTCCTCCTGGTGGGGGGGAGCGGTGCATTGGCCCACTTCTTCCTCGCGGCCCGGCCGGTGCAGGCAGGCGATATCCGGCGAGACCCGCAGGCGTTTGCTGGGCGGCATGTGACGGTGACCGGTACTGTTCTGGGGAGCGCGTCGCTGGGAGGGGCGCTGATGAGCGCCTTCGGGGGCGGCGCCGGCTTTTTCCTCCTCGACGACGGCTCCGGGCAGATCGGCGTCACGGTTACCGGTCTCCCGCCGGCCAAGGGGAAGCGAGTGCGCGTGCGGGGGAGGGTCGAGATCCTGGCCTCGCTCAGCCTTCCGGATTCGTGGACCAAGGTGTTTGGCGGCGCGGGGGAGCTGTCGGCGGTGGTGGTGAGAGCGGAGGAGCTGAGCGTCGAGTAGCAAGCCGGGCGAATTGCGTGGAAGCCCTGCAAGGAGAACGGGCCAGGGTGGCGAAACCAGATTCTAGGTGATGTAGGAGCACCTCTTCGCGTGAAGAGGTGCGAGCGCGTTTTGGCCTGGCCGGAAGGCCAGGGCCATGCTGATAGAGTGTGGAGACCCGCCAGGGGGACTGGCGAGGTATCTTGGGGGAATGCCTGTGAGTGGGCGGTCTGCATCCGGTGCGGGCTGCAGGATTCCCATGGCAGCCCGCCGCTCGAGGGCCGGCTGGGCATCTTGGCCTGGCCGCCGCGCGCGGCCGACAGAGTGGCATTCGCGAGGAGGGGTTGAATGATCATGCTGTCCGCGTTTAGCGGCAGTTCAGACCGGCAGCCGGACAACCGCAGGGTGGCTTTGCTCAAGAGTCTGACCACTAATAATCGCTTCTATCTCCTGGTCGACCCCGATAGCGGCCTGAAAAACGCCGATACTATAGAACGCTTTCCCGAGGAATCGGTGCTTGGGATTGCCTACCCTTGCCTCGAGGACGGACTCAACGACTTCGCGATCATCCGCTCGACCTTCGAAACGCTCGACCAGTTTCCCGATGATGAGGAGCTGCGCACCGAGCTGATGGAGATCATCGCTGACGCCCAGCGTAAACTCGTCCTGCGCCTCGAGGAGTTGCGCGACCGGATCAGCGATGGCCAGGCCCATTTTCTGGGCACCGACCTGGAGGAGTTCAAGGGCCATATCGTCAACCTGGCGACCAAGGGAGTGCCTCGCAAGACCCTGGACAGCATGATGAAGCTGGACATCTTCGAGACGGTTGCCAGCACCGAGGCCCTCCTCAAGGGCGACTTTGCTCCAGAGTTCGTCTACATCTACGAGCCCCTGCCAGAGAATCCCCTGGATGAGCTTCTGCAGATGCCGCCGCGCCCGTTTATCGGGCGGATCTTCGACGATGTCCTCAAGAGCGTGCTCGCCGAAGAGAACTATGGCGACCGCCATATCTTCGACCGGAACGTCTTCCAGAAGTTCGTCGCCCTGATGTTCGTGAACTACGCTACGACGGACCCGGTCTTCTACGGCACCAACAAGGCGGATTACGGCGTATCTGCCGATAAGGATATGGACCAAACGCCCCTCTATGTGGCGGTTGGCAAAGCCTTGCGCCTGCTGGAGCGGCAGCGCCAGCAAGAGTTGCAGGGGCAGGGAGAGAGCCCCCAGGAGGCTCCCAGCGCGGCTGCGGATGCGCCCGAGCTTTCTCCCACGGACCAGCTGGTTCTGGCCCGGCTGCTCCCCATCTGCGACACCGCCCGGATACTGGTGACGCTCGATAATGGCCGGGCGCGTGAGTGTGGCGAGTACATTTTGCGCGAGGTGCATCACCTCTTCACCGATCTGCAGGAGATAGGCGTGATGTCGTCTGGCGCGCCTAGCCCCGTGGAGCAGGATTATCGCGACGAGTGACCGAGAGCCCAGAGCCGCGGGCGTCGGCCGCGCGGCTTTGGGCGGGATGGTTTTCGCCGTGCACTCTCGGAGAGGGCGGCGCCGTGGTAGCTCCACCGCGTCTCCCGTTGCAGCAGGATGGCCACGAAGGAGCAGCGCAAGGCCGGTCGGCGTGCTGCGCCAGCTGCGGCTCCGGGCTCGCCGGAGAGGAGCGACACTCTCGCCGCCGCATTCCACGCGCCGTGTCAGCACCTCGCTGTGGGTTCTCTGCCTCCTCCTTCTCCTTGCCGCAGGCCTGCCCGGCGTTGCGCAGCCCGGATCCGGCGATACCCCGGAAGCGTGGCTGATCCTCCGCGAGCCAGGTCTCGAACTCCTCTACCAGACTGGTCACGAGAGCGTGGCCCGGCGCGCGGCCCGCGCGGCCACGGCCGCTATCCGGCGGATCTCTTCCGAGTTGGGGAGCGAGCCGGACCAGCCGCTCATGCTCGTCATTCACCCGACGCACCAGGCGTTCGCGCGGGCCGTAGGCTCGCGCCGCGGGCAGATGATCGTGGGGATCGCGTCTGGCGAGCGGGCGGTGGCGCACATCGATGGGAGCGGCGCGCTCGCCGATCTCGACGAGGTGATCGCGCACGAGGTGGCCCACCTGCTCCTCGCGCAGGCCGTGGGCGGCGCGCGCGTCCCCCGGTGGTTTGACGAGGGCTACGCGGAGCACGCCTGCGGCAGTCTCGAGTGGGCCTCGCGGGAGCTACTCGCGGATCACCTGGAGATGGGCCGCCTGGCTTCCCTGGACGAGCTTTCGGATAGCTTCCCGCGCGATGGGCAGGCTGCCGCCGTGGCGTATGCCCAGAGCCACGCCCTGGTGGCTTACCTTCTGCGCGAGGCGCCCGCCGGCGCGCTCCCGGAGCTGGCCCGGCGCCTGCGCGCGGGCGAGAAGTTCGAGAACGCGGTGATCGCCGCGACCGGGAGGTCCGTTTCCGCCTGGGACGAGGCGTGGCGGCGCGATTTTCACGGGCCCTCGCGCTGGTACCCGTGGATCGCCTTTCTGGCCGGCGCCAGCGGGATCGCGATGTCGGTGCTCTGCCTTCTGGCCTACCGGGCGATCCGGCGGCGCATCGAGGCCCTGGATGAGGAAGATGAGTATGACCGACCTATCTCGATTCGGCGTGCGCGGCGATGGCGTCGCCGATGACACTGCGGCGCTGCAGCGCGCCCTTGATGAGACCGCGGGCGAGCTACGCCTGACGCCCGGCATCTACCGGCTGACGCGCCCCCTGGAGGTGCGCCTCGACCAGGGGCGCAGAGCGATCAGCGGCTCCGGAGCTACCGCCCGCCTGCTGATGGCCGGGCCTGGCCCGGCGGTGCGCCTCACCGGCACGCACCGCGGAAGCGCCGCGCCCGAGCAGACTGCCGGGGAAGTTGCTGATAGTCAGCGGATGCCGGTGCTTTTCGACCTGGAGATCGCCGGCGAGCATCCCGAGGCGGATGGCGTGGAGATCGCCTATGCCTGGCAGCCGACGCTGAGCCGCGTGCAGGTGCAGCGCTGCCGGCATGGGATTCATGTGGTCGCGAACAACCGGAACGTTCTGATCAGCGATTGCCACATCTACCACAACGCCGGCGCCGGGGTCTTCCTCGATGAGGTGGGGCTGCACCAGATCAACATCATCGGCTCGCACATCAGCTACAACCGGTGCGGTGGCATCAAGGTGTGGCGGAGCGAGATCCGCAACCTGCAGATCACCGGCAACGATATCGAGTACAACTTCGACCGCGACGCGGACGTCTCCGCCGACATCTGGATCGAGACGGGCACGAGCAGCGTGCGCGAGGTGACCATCGCGAGCAACACCATTCAAGCGGTTCCCACCCCTGGCGGGTCGAACATCCGCGTGATTGGCCACAGCGCCGAAGTGGGGCACAAGGCGGGCATGATCAGCATCGCCGGGAATATCATCAGCAGCCAGGAGACGAACGTCTATCTCCAGTGGGCGCGCGGCATCACCTTCACTGGAAACACCTTCTTCAACGGGCAGCGGCACTCTATCCACGCCCGCCAGTCCACCCACCTCCTCGTCGGCTCCTGCGTCTTCGACCACAACCCTGACTACCCGCGCGACGCGCAGGATGGCCTGCTGTTCGAGGAGTGCGAGGGCGTGACCCTAACCGGCCTCCACCTGGTCGATCTCCTCGCCGGCTCGCCGGAACGCGGAGGCGCCATCGAGCTGCGCGCCTGCCGGGGGGTCTCCATCACCGACTGCCAGATTCTGAACCCGGCCCATCGCGGCATTGCCCTGGAGAGGTGTGATCGCGTCCTCGTCGCCAACTGCCTCATCGCCGACACCCGGGCACAGCCCAGCATGGTGGAGGCGATCCGCGACGAGGGGAGCACCCGCGCCTGCTTCACCGGCAACCTTTCGTAGCCGGGTCAGGGCACCGACAACAGCTCTCCCGCCTCGCCGAACCGGAGCGGCGTAGGCGTCTCGGCGATGCTCAGTCGCGGGTGGGCGCGTGCCTCCTCCAGGAGGGCGGGAGAGACGAGCATTCGCTCCAGGTGCGCCGTGTCACGAATGATAACGAGGCGCACCGTCTCGGGCGGGAAGCCTTTCAGCGCGGTGGCGATTGCCTCGCGGTCGGTGGGGAGGGCTACGGGGAGCTTGATCCCGGCGAAGAACCCGGAAGTGAGCCCGTTCGCGTAGGTGGCCTGCCAGTCGATCTGGTTGCGCAGGCGCATGGTGATGACGTCGGCCATGCCGACGCCGATGGCGTTGCCGTGGCTTTCGGGCGTGAGGTCCAGGGCGACGATCCGGTCAATCCGGCGCTCGGGCGGGCCTCCTAGCCGGCGGTGCATGCCGATCACGTTGGGGTCCATGCCGGTGCCGGAGAGGTTTTTCCCCATCCAGCGCGTCACCAGGACGTGGATCGGGTCGAACGGGATCGATGGGAGAATCGAGCGCGCGAGCGCCAGCAACCGGCGGTCTGTCGCTTCAATGGCGCTGGGCGGCACCGCCTCGAGGACGCAAACCCGGTCGGCCGCGTTCTCGACGATTCCGATCCCGCCCAGGATGGGGAGACGCTCCAGGAGGACGCGCGCGGCTGGCACGATGCACTCCGGGAGGCCGCGCGCGTGGATCGTATCGGCGCCGCGCGGCCCTCCCAGGCCGATGGCGGCCATCTTCATCAGCCCGCTCCCGAGCTCGCCGGTGAGGATCGTGTGCGGCTTCACGCGGTTGATGAGGAGAACGCCATCCGCCTCACGAGCGAGCCGGTTGCAGAGCACGGGCAGGCCCTCCGGCGTTCGCCCGATCTCCACGGATTCCACGCAGGTGCGCACGGGGCAGCCCACGCTCTCCTCGGTGATCCCGTAGCCGCGCAGGACCTCCATCTGCCCGGCGGCGGTCGAGCCGCCGTGGCTGCCCATGGCGCCCAGGATGAACGGCCTACACCCGCGGGCGCGCGCGTATTCCGCGGCGGCGCGCAGGACGTCCACGATCCGGTCAATCCCCCGGCTGCCGGCGGTGATCGCGACCTCGCCACCACGTGGCCAGGGGTGCGAGGTCGCGAGCCCCTCCAGCGCGGCGCGCGTAGCCCCCGCGACGTCGGCGATCTCGCGCGTGTCGAGGTGCTGGCGGACCTCCCACAGCTCCAGTTCGAGCCCCTCCACGCCGGCGCCCCCCACCGCCTGGGTGGGTGAGAACGTTGGGCCTGGGGCTTGCGCCCCGGCGGCCTGCGACTTACAGCACTTCATCGATGTGCAGCGGGATTCCCTTCTCGCGGAGCGCCTTCTGGATCGCGTCCACCGGCACTTCGCGGGGCACGGTGCCGTTTTGAATCGCGAGTGTGGCCGCGAGCCCGGCCACCTGCCCGGTGTGCGCCGCGGGCGGGATCACGCGCAGGACCTCCCAGGCGTCGCCCTCGCTGTCGATGCACCGTCCGGCCGCGAGGATGGCATCGCGCCCGCGCGGCACCAGGGTGCCGTACGGGATCTCCCAGATGGGGCCGGGCTTGCGCCAGTCCGGCGAGATTCCAATCGAGTCCTCAAACCGCTGGCCGTCCTGACCATCCGAGAGCGTGGCCTGGCCCACGATTCGCCGGGTCCGGCGGAACTGCGCCATCGCCGGGAGGGTGATCGGGTAGAGGTTATGCCGGTCCTTCTCTCCACCTTCCGCGTGGAGCTTTGCGTAGTGCTCGCGGAGGAGGTGGTACGTCTCCTGGACGTAGGCGGTCACGTCTTTCCCGTCGGTGGCATCCCAGCGCCGGCGCTCCGGATCGATGCTGGCCTGCCCGGGCTGGCTGCGCAGGCGCACGCCGTCGAGCAGGGCAGAGGCATCGCCGGATTCGGCCACCTGGCGCGCCGTGGCGAGCGACGCCTGGAAGATCCAGATGCTGGTGAAGTTCTCGCCGTAGGCGCACTCGCACCCGGCGCGGTAGGCGACGTCGGCATCGCCCGTGGCGTCGATGACGCACTTCGCGTAAACGGCGCCGCGCCCGCTCTTGTTCTCCACCTCAACGCCAACGACGCGGTTTCCATCCAGAATGGGGAGGCAGACAAGCGTGTCGAGCCACAGGTCGACCCCCGCCTTCATCAGGAGCTCGTCCAGGGCGAGGGTGAACGACGCGGAAGAGAAAGTGAGGCGGTAGCGATAGTGCTTGCCATCCACGGGCGACTGCCGCCACTGCGCGGGAACATCGCCCGGGCCGTAGCGCGCGCTCTCGTGGAGGAACTCCTCGGCCATACCGAAGAGGACCTGGCGGCCGTAGCCGTCGCAGAGCGGGAGGTAAATGTTGATCAGGCCGGTCGTCGCCAGGCCGCCCGTGAAGACCGTCTTCTCCAGAAGCGCCACTTTCAGGCCAGCGCGCGCCGCCTCCAGCGCGGCGGCGCACCCGGCCACGCCGGCGCCGGCGACTAGGAGATCGTAGCTCTTCTCGAACTCCATTTGGCTCACACTCCAATCGCAACGTGCCCCTCGGGCGGGGTTTATTCCTCCGCCTCCTCAAACCAGATGGACGGCGGGCCCTGCGAGTAGTCGATGATGTAGCGCCCGCCAATTACGGGGTAGGTCACCTGGCTGGCGCGCCCGAAGTCATCTGGGCCTGGGGTTTGCAGCGCGGCCTCTCCCTCCTCGCGCAGGTAACAATCGGCGAAACGTTCCACCACCCGGTCGCGATTGCCGACGGGATGACCGGTGGTCGTCACCGCCTCGCCATCCACGTGCCACGGCGTCAGGAAGTGCGCGTCCGGGCGGAAGCCGGCGGCGACCATGTTGCGGAAGATGGTGATCTTGTGTATCGCAGGGCAGGAGGTGTCATCCAGGCCGTGGACGATCACCACCTTGTTCGCCGGATTCGCCGCGTACTGCAGCGCCAGGTGGCTCGGGTGACCGGGGTCGAGGAGCTCCTGGCGGGCGGGCGAGAGGTAAGCCGGGCTGTTGGGGTCGCGCGAGTAGCCGGCGTTCAGCTGGCTGCCGCATTCCCCGGTGCCATACGCGATGCCGTCGGTCAGCCCGGGCATGCCACAGATATCGACCACGCAGGCGAAGGTGTGGGGCGCGAACTTGTTCACCATCAGGCTGACGTTTCCACCGCCGCTTCCGCCCATCGAGTAGCACCGCCTGGGGTTGAACTTCACCCCGGCATCCTGAAGCTGGCGTCGGATGTGGTAGAGGGCGCGCAGGCAATCGATCGCCTGCAGGTAGCCGTGGTCGTACGGCTTCTCTCCAGGGATAACCGGCTCGCCGCCGCCGCTTTGGAGGTAGTTGACGCTCACCGCGATGACGTTGTAGCGGTCGGCAAACCGCCGGCACCACGCCACGTAGTGGGGCTCGTTGTAGCGCCCGCCCCAGTTGTGGAGCACGAGCATCAGCCCCGTGTTGGCGCTGATTCCCGCCGCGGGAAGCTCCAGATGCATCTTCACCCTGCGCTCGCCCGGTTGAAAGGGCCACTCTTGCGCGATAAACTCCTGCTCGTTCTCCAGCACTCGCGTTCTCCCTGTCGGCGCCTGGTCGGCGTGCCATGCCTGGCGGCTCCTCTGCCGTCACCGAGATGCTTTCGCCGCTTTGGACGCGTAAACCTGCACGAGACCGGCCCGGCGCGTGGCCCTGCCGCGCCCGGCGCGCCCTGTTCTCCCTCGCCCGTGTGATCTTCCAGCCGAACGGGTATGATTACAGCGGGGTAGAGGGAGAGGGATTTGCGGCATTGGCGATGCTTCCTGGTCGGAGTGCTGGTGGCTGCTGGCCTCATGCCACCAGTGGGCGCGCTCGGTGCAGAGGAGCGCCCGCGGCTGGGACTCGCCCTCAGTGGAGGGGCCGCCTTGGGATTGGCGCATGTTGGAGCCCTCGTGTGGCTGGAGGAGAACCGCGTGCCGGTTGACTGCGTGGCCGGCGCGAGCATGGGCGGGCTGGTCGGCGGCCTCTACGCTATGGGAATGCCTGCCGACGAGATCCGCCGCCTGGTGCTCGATTTGGACTGGGACGAGATCTTTGGTCCCTGGCCTCCCTTCCGTGTTCTGACCTTCCGGCGCAAGCAGGACGCCGTGGACTTCCCAGGAGGCAGTCGGTTCGGCTTGCGCCACGGCATCCGGTGGCCTAGCGGGCTCGATCCCGCGCAGCCGGTCAATCTCCTCCTCAGCCGGCTGGCGTTGCCCTATTCGCCGTTGCGCAGCTTCGACGACCTGCCGATTCCCTTCCGGTGCGTGGCGGTCGACCTCGTCCGGGGCGAGCGCGTCGTCCTGGGAGAGGGCTCGCTGGCGATGGCTCTGCGCGCGACGATGGCGGTGCCGGGCCTCTATACTCCTGTGGAGTCTGAGGGCCGGGTGCTCGTCGATGGCGGGCTTCTAGATAATCTGCCCGTGGATGTCGCTCGTGGGATGGGTGCGGAGGTGGTCATCGCGGTCGATGTGACGGGCCCGCTGAGTGAGAGCCAGTTTGCCCGCTCGCCGCTCGAGATATTGAACCGATCCGTGGACGTGGTCCTCCACCAGAGCGTGCGCGCCAACCGGGAGCGGGCGAACGTCATTATCGAGCCCAAGCTGGAGGGTCTGGGCGCGGAAGACTACGAGGCTGCGGCGGCGCTCATCGACGCGGGCTACGAGGCAGCGGCGGCGCGGGCTGCTGAGTTGCGGCGCTATGCGCTGAAAGCGCCCGAATGGAAGGCGCATCTGGCCCAGCGCCGGGCGCGGAGGCGCGCGGATGGCTTCACTCCCCGGTTCCTGCAGCTCGCGGGAGGATGTGTGGCCACGTGCCGCGCGGTGACGGAGAACCTCCGCCCGTTCATCGGCCGCCCGTTGAACGTTTCAGAACTCGAGACAGCGCTGATGGCCCTTGCGGGTCAAGGACGCATCGAGGGCCTGCTCTACGAGAAGGCGGAAACCGGAGGGGAAGAGGGTCTGATGATCTTCATCCAGGAGAAGGATTACGGCCCTCCCTTCATCCATGCGTTGATCGATGTCAACGGCGCCGATACCGACGCCGTGCAGTTCAACGTGCCGATGCGCCTCTCCATGCTCGACTTCCAGGGCTCGGGCGCGGAGCTACGCGCCGATGTGACGCTCGGCTCGCGGACCCGCCTGGCGGGGGAGTACTATCACCCGCTTGGTGGCCGACAGTGGTTCGTGGCACCGCAGGCTCTCTACCTGCGTGAGGCAACCCCCTGGTCACCCCTCGGCAGCAGCACTGGCGCCTACTCGACCCGCGAGCTTGGCATGGGTCTGGATATCGGGCGGACCTACGGGCGCGCGAGCGAGCTACGCCTGGGCGTATGGGGTGGACACCTGCGCGTCTCTCCCCGAGGAGAGAGCACGGTTCCGCTCCAGGATGGCGCGCACAGCTTCCTCTCGGCGCGCTGGACGACGGACATCCAGGATAGCGCGGTGATCCCCACGCGAGGCACGCGCTTTCATGTAGATGGCCGTTGGTATTTCCACACGCCGGGCGCCGCGCCGGGCTTCCCGGCACTCCAGGCCGATGTATCTCGCTTCTCCCCCCTCGGCCCGCACGAGACGCTTTTCCTCTTCGGGTCGGTAGGTGTGACGTTCACGGCCACGGCGCCGCTGGCCAGCCGGCTCGAGACCATCAGCCCGCTGCGCCTGGGGCTTGGGCTGGACACGCAGCCGTTCGGGAGCCACCACCTCCTGGGAGGTATCGGCTACCTCCGCGGTATCTCGCGCCTCCCGGCGCCCGTCGGGCGCACGGTCTATCTGGGGGTGTGGTATGCCTGAGGGGGCGTCTTCGAGAGCTGGAGCAACGCCCGCCTGGTGGGCAGCCTCGGCGGAGGCGTTTTGGCGGAGACGATCGCGGGCCCGGTCTTCCTCGGCACCAGCTGGTCCGGCGGCACGCAGCGGATCTACTTCTCCGTCGGGCGTTTCCTCAAATCCACGGCGCTCTGAACGGTCGTGCGCGAAGAGGAGTTCTCCGGGCGCGGCGGAAACTGAGGAGTGTGATGTTGAACTGGGTCCAGCCAAGAGTAGATAGCGCGGAGCTGGCCGAGGCGCTCCCGCGCGAGTTTGAGGGACTTCCCGCCGATCTGTGCCTCCTGCCGGGGGCGGGCACGGGCAACCGCTCGTTCCGGGCAGTTCCTGGTCCGTCGGATGGCGAACGCACCGGGTGGTTCGTGCGCGTGCGCAACCCGAAGTATGCCGCCGAAGACGCGATGCGCTTCGAGCACGACCTCCTGACGCACCTGAAAGCCGCCGGGCTGCCGGTGTACCCGCCTCTTCTTTCGAGGAGCGGCGAGCCGTGGGCCTGGATCGGGAACGCGTGCGTGCAGCTCTCCCCGCTCGTCGCGGGGGAGGCGTATGCCGCCGGGAACGTGGAGCAGATCGCTGCGGCGGCGCGGTTCCTCTCGCGCCTCCACCGCGAGGGCCGGCGCTTCCTGGGCGACCCGCGCAAGCAGTGGGATCGGGAAGACAGCTTCATGATCGCCTTCGCCGGGTTCGACCTGGTGCGCAACCGCGACACGTCCGGGCGGTATACCGCCGACCTGAACGCGGTGGCGGCGAGCATCCACCGGTTCATGCGCGAGCTGCCTCCGCAGCGCTTCTGGAAGCTGCCGCAGAGCGTCGTTCACGGCGATTTCCACCAGGGGAACCTGCTCTTCAAGGGTGACCGTCTGGCGGGCGTCTTCGACTGGGACTACGCGTGCGAGCACCCGCGCCTGAAGGATATCGCCAACGCGCTGATGTTCCTCTGCGCGCGCCTGCCCCGCCCGCTGGACGCGGCGGATATCCGGTCCTACGTCCAGCCGATGCGCTTCGAGCCGGAGTGGGTGGATGCGTTTTTCGCGGCGTATGAGGAAGCCGAGCCCCTCACCGCCGAGGAGTGGATCGCGCTCCCCGCGATGATGGTGGGGCGCTGGCTGCAGATCCGGAGCTGCGCGATCATCAAGCTCCCCGAGGAGGAGCGTCTCGACGTTTTCTGCGACGGCATGGCAGAGACGCTAGACCGGCTGTGGAGCTTCTCGGTTCGGTAGCGAGCTAGCTCCTGAACGGCGCGGGAGAGACGCAGAGAGGGGATGCTCCCGAGAGGCATCCCCGAGAGCGCTGGAGGAGAACGATGTTGGATCAGGTGAAAGTAGGCTTTATTGGCGCCGGCGGCAACGCCAGCGGGCACATGCAGCGAGTCGCCGAGATCGAGGGTGCGCGGATTACGGCGGTTTGCGACCTGGTTCCCGAAAAGGCCGAGGCCGCCGCGGCGAAGTACGGGGCGACCGCCTACACCGACTACCGGCGCCTGCTGGACGAGGCGGATCTCAACGCCGTCTATGTTAGCGTGCCCCCGTTCGCGCACTACGACGCCGAGATCCTGGCGGCCGAGCGCGGGCTGCACCTCTTCGTCGAGAAGCCGGTGGCGCTCACCCTGGAGAAGGGGCTCGAGATTTGGGATGCGATTGCCCGGGCGGGCGTCCTCTCGTGCGTGGGCTACCAGCTTCGCTACTCGCCTTTTGTCGATCCGATCCGCGAGTTTCTGGCCGGCAAGAACCTCCTGATGGTCTCCGCGCGCCGCTGGGGCAGCCTGGTGAGCACCCCCTGGTGGCAGAAGATGGAGCTCTCGGGGGGCCAGCTGGTGGAGCAGGCGACGCACGAGATGGATCTCATCCGCTACTGGGCCGGGGAAGTCCGCGCCGTCTACGCGACCTACGCGCGCAAGGTGCATGGCAACGTGCCCGGGATCACCATCCCCGACCTCCAGGCGGTGCAGCTGGAGTTCGCCAGTGGCGCGATCGGGCAGTTCGTGACGAGCTGCACGGGGTGCCCGGGCGGGCGCGGGTTTGAGTTCTTCCTGGAAGGCATGAAGCTCACCTACGATGGGAACGCCCCCGTGCTTACGCCGGCGGGCGCCGCGCCGCTCGACGTGGAGCCGCGCGAGGCCGAATCGATTGACCGCGTCTTTATCGAGGCGGTGAAGACGGGCGACGGCTCGCGGATCAAGTCGACCTATCTCGATGCCCTGAAGACGCTCGATGTGACCCTGGCGGCCAACCTTTCCGCGAAGGAGCGCCGGCCGGTGGAGACCTACTTCTCCTGGTAACTCGCAAGTGACTCCGGCGCTTGCCATGGCGTGCCTCGCCGTGGCAAGCGCCCGAGTAGATCGCGCCTACTCCAGGATCGCTACCGGGCGGATCGCCTGCGTGGTCGCTCCCTCTTCGGTGGTCGCCCGCACCCGCACGAGATACAGCCCGCGCCCAAGCCGGCCCGGAATTGCCATCACGTTGAGGCCCGCGTCCGAGGCCCGGGCACGCGTGGCGACCGCCACGACCCTGCCCGTGGGCGACAGGAGCTCCGCGTCCACGACCGCAGCGCGCGAGAGTGTGAACTGGAGTGCTCCGCTTCCCGAGCGCGCCTTCACCAGGCGGATCCCAGTGATGACCGGCGGCGCCGTCTCCACTGGCCGTGCAATGATCTGGAAGCGCCGCGGCTCGCCCGATGCCCGGAAGCGATAGCTCCCGCTGGCGCGCAGGGAGCGCCGCGCCCCGGTTGCCTTGTCGACCAGGGTGAGCCCGATGCCCTTCGGCAACGCCCGCAGGTCACACGTCACGACCACCTCGCCGGCGTCCGGCAATTGGCCGGTGTCGACGACTATCTCCCACTCGTGGCTCTTCCCAAGGCCCAGGCGCACGTCTGCGGCCAGCAACCGCCCGTTCCGCTCCAGTCCGGCGCGGAGCCGGTTGCCGGCCACGCCCTCCGGGGGAAGCTCCGCCGATACCGCCCGCGCGCCGGCGCCCAGCACGAGCGTTCGGGCGCCCATCGGCCCGCGCACCGAGACCGGCACGCACCACCCCGGGGCGCCAGTCCGGGTCGCCGATTGCGCGGCGAGCGCGTTCGGGTCGGGCAGGATCAGCCGGCACTTCGCGCGCGCCTTCACCCAGTAGCCGTGCCAGGGTTCCAGCCGGTCGGCGGTGATGCCCGGTAGGAGGGTGGAATCATACACCAGGACGTAGCTTCCCGTGCCCGGGTCGAGAGGGTCCGGTTGGAAAGCGAACGCGAACTCCTCCAGGAGGTGACTCGCGGACGCGAGGGGCAGGGGTGCGTGCCCATCCTGCTTCACCTGCAGCGACTCCACGCGCCACGGCACCGATGCCGGGAAGGGCGATCCGATGAAGTTCCAGCCCGGCTCCAGGTCAATCGCGACCGCGCCGGAAGGCGCGGGGCCGTCGAGCGCGAGCGCGACCGGCGTGCCTGGCTTCAACCAGTAGCCGCGGCCGGGCACGAGCGTCTCCGGAGCATCCTGGTAGCCGGCGAGAACGTCTCCCGCTTGCGCGGCAGCCACGGGATCGTAGACTTTCATCGGCACCTGGGAAAGCCCGAGCGCCTCCCGCGTGGTGTTGGGCGGAGACGTGCTGAGCGCGAACGTCTGGAGGCGCGCCGGCAGCCAGCGCGGCATCTCGGACGAGAGCGTGATCTGTCGGGGAGCCGACGCGGGCGACCAGCCGAGGCCGTCGTGGGCGTAGGCGGTGCAGGAGTAGGTGCCGGCGGGCAGCGGCGCCGTGGGCGATGGGGTGCAGCGGGCGACCTCGCCACTCGCGTACCCGGCTTCCGCACTCCACCCGTCCGTCGACACGGTCTGGTCCACAACCCGGACCTCCTGGCCGTCGGCGCTCAGGACGAGCTTCAGCTTCAGCCGGTCACCTGGGTCGTCATCCGACACCCGGATCTGGAGCACGGGCGTCGTGGAGACGACGTAGCCCTCGGGCGGGTAGACCCACTCCGGTGGCTCGGGCGGCAGGTTGACGGTGAAGTGCGCGGGCTCGCTCTCGATCCAGGTGTTGCCTCCGTCGGCGGACGCGGAGGCACGCCATTCGCAGGGGCCGGGGGGCAACTTCGGCACGGTGATCGTAGCCACGGCTCCAGCCTCGTAGGGCCGGCTGTTCCGGTCGAAGGCGGCGGCGCCGTTTGGGTCCGTCTGATCGAGCACGATGGCCGGGCCGCCCGCGGGGGTGAGGGCAACCCGGTAGCGGATGAGGGCGCTTCCGCTGGCGCTGCACCGAATCCGCAGGGAAAGGGTAGGGCGGACGGCGGCACCCTCGGTGGGCGAGAGGAGCTCTGGCTGGCTGAGGGTGACGTTGGCACCGATGATCGCATCTACGAACCGGGGGAGGTCGATGCGCCCGGCGCCGTAGGTGTTGTCGGGGCCGACGACCCCCAGATCGACCGTTGTGCTCTTGAGTGCGATCTCCAGGGCGTTGACGGTTGGCGAGAAACCGCGGGCGCGCGCCGCGCTGATTGCCAGTGCGGCGGCGCCGGCCACGTGGGGGCAGGCGTTGCTCGTACCGCTGGAGTAGAGGTAGCCGCTGGGATCCGTCCTTGCCGGCGTGCAGGAGAGGATCTCTTCGCCTGGCGCCGTGACATCCGGCTTGATGTAGGTGAGGCCGTCCCACACCACGGGGCCACGGCTGCTCCGGAGCCAGATGGTGTCTTCCGGGCCGGTCGCGCCGACGCCTACCGCGGTGGGGTAGTCGCCAGGGAGGACCGTCGTCTTTGGACCTGGCCCGGAGTTCCCGATCGCGAAAACGGGGAGGATGTTCGCCGCGCGGAGCGCTTCCAGGGTGCTTTTCAGGGTAGGGTTCCAATGGCCTTCGAGGTGAGGCCCGCCCAATGAGCAGTTCACAATGTCGGCGCCGTCCGCGGTGTTGGGGTTGCCGTCCGGGTCCATTGCCCACTGCATGGCGGCGATGGCCGTATCGATCAGGCCGCCGCTCTGCGCGTCGAGCGCTTTGGCCACCAGGAGGGTGGCGTCCGGTGCGATCCCGACCACCCAACCATCCGCGTTGATCCCTGCGATGGTGCCCGCGACGTGGGTTCCGTGGGCCCACTCGGCGTCGTCATACGGCGCGGTCTTTCCGGCGACGAAATCCTTCCAGGCGCGTATCTTGCCGGGCTGCTGGAACTGCGGGTGCTCGGGCGTGATCCCGGTGTCAATCACAGCCACGGTGACACCGGCACCGCGAATGGCGGGGTCGCGCTCCCAGAGCTCGGGCGCGCCGATCTTCACCAGGCCCCAGGAGGTCTGATCGCTCTGCCGGCTCGCCCTGGCCACGCGCGCGCGCTGAGCGGGTGGCAGGGTGATCGGCTGCGCCGGCAGGACCGAGACCACCGCCGGGTCGCGGCGCAGGATCGCGATGACACGCTCGCTCGCCTGAACCCGGATCGCGTTGACGATCCAGAGCGGCTCGTACTCCTGGACCTCGCCCTGCCGCCGCCATGCTTCCAGCCGGATCAGCAGGGGCGCCTGGGTGCGCGTGGCCGTCTGCTGCAGTTGGGCCACGACGGCACGCCGGTTCCCCCGGGCGGCGTTGAGGTCGACACTCTCTTTCAGGCGCACCAGATACCGCCGCGGCGGATCCTGGGCGGTGACGCTCGCCAGGCCCGCCAGCACCCAGGCCGCGATGAGGAGCAGCGCGAAGTAGCAGGGGATGGGCGCTCGCCGGGTAGACAACGCCGGTCTCCTTCCATCTGACGGGCCAAGCCGGCGCCCGCACACCAAGTCCTTCGCCGTCTCCCGCGCGCTCTCCTTGCCGCGCGAACACCGGCCCGCGCGGGCGGCGCGGGGATGGGTTGGCATTGACAGGGCTGGTTGGCCGCGGCTATAATGGCCCCTGGTAGACAGCCACACGGTTGAGGCGGCCTGAGAGGCCGTACGTTGGAGATAGAGGGTTATCTGATGAAGTTGCTCTTTGCGAAGGATTACACGCGCGAGGAGCTGCTGCGCGTGTTGCAGCCGCGCGCGGCGGCGGATCTCGCGGTGGCAGAGCAGGCGGTGCGCGCGATCTGCGCGGACGTGCGCGCCCGGGGCGATGATGCCGTGGTCGAGTACACCCGGCGGTTCGACTCGCCGGCGATCGCCGACGCGTCACGGCTCCGGGTGACGCCCGAGGAGATCGCGGGAGCCGCCGAGCAGGTGTCGCCGGCCTACCGCGAGGCGGTAGACGCGGCGATCCGGCGCATCGAGCGTTACCATCAGAAGCAGCTTAGGCCTTCGTGGTTTGATACGAGTGATGGCGTCCTCCTCGGGCAGTTGATCCGCCCGATCGAGCGTGTCGGCCTCTACATCCCGGGTGGCAAGGCGCCGCTCGCGAGTACGCTCCTGATGACGGCGATTCCCGCGCGCGTGGCGGGAGTGCCGTTCATCGAGCTGTGCACGCCCCCGGGGCCGGATGGCCGCGTCGACCCGCACATCCTCTACGCCGCCAGCGCGTGCGGGATCGAGACCGCATTCAAGGTGGGTGGCGCCCAGGCGATTGCCGCCATGGCGTATGGCACGGCAACCGTGCCCCGGGTCGACAAAATCGCCGGCCCGGGCAACATCTATGTCCTCCTGGCCAAGCGCGAGGTGTTCGGCGACGTCGGGATCGAATCGTTGCCCGGCCCCTCCGAGATCGCCGTCCTGGCGGACTCCACGGCGCGCCCGGCTTACGTGGCGGCGGACCTCCTCTCTCAGGCCGAGCACGGCGGCGATAACCTCTCGGTACTGGTGACGCCTTCCGAGGATCTCGCTCGCGCGGTGATCGCGGAGGTGGAGCGGCAGACGGAGCGCTCGCCCCGCGCGGAGATCATCCGCCAATCGCTCGCGTTCGGGGGCGCGTGCGTCGTCGCCTCGTCGCTGGACGAGGGGATCGAGATCGTCAACGCCTTCGCACCGGAGCACCTCGAGATCGTCACGGCGGAGCCGATGGCGCTTCTTGGCCGGATCAAGGCGGCCGGCGCCATTCTTCTGGGCGAGGCTTCGTCCGAGCCGGTGGGCGATTACATCGCCGGCCCGAGCCACGTTCTCCCCACGGGGGGCACAGCGCGCTTCTCCTCGCCACTCAGCGTGGACGACTTCCTGGTGAAATCCAGTGTCATCGCCTACACGCCGGAGCGCCTGCGCGCCGACGCGGAGCACATCCTGGCCCTGGCCGAGGTGGAGGGCCTGGACGCGCACGCCAACGCCGTCCGCGTCCGCCTGGCGAACGAGTGACCCTCTTCCGACCAGGGGGAGCCGGGCTCTCTGCTTGGTAAAGGAGAAGGCGGGCAGGGCGCCGAACGGAGGGGTAGGCACGGCCGTATGGCACGCGTCCCTGATGGCTCTGTGCTTTCCGCAGGCTGCTTCTGGCTCACGGAGGGAAGGAGACACCCATGCGCATCGGGTGCTGCGCCTACTCGTACCGCGACGCGCTCACCAGCGGCTCCATGACCCTGGAACAGTTCCTGGATGCCGCGGTCGCGATGAATCTCGACGGGGTGGAGCTGACCACCTACTACCTGAAGCAGGCCGACCGTGACTACCTCAACCGCATCAAGCGCGAGTGCTTCCGCAGGGGGCTGCACATCTCCGGCACCGCCGTGGGCAGCAACTTCTGCCAGGCCGAGCCCGCGAAGCGCCGCGAGCATGTTCAGATGACGAAGCAGTGGATCGACTGCTCCGTGCTCCTGGGAGCGCCGTGCATCCGCGTCTTTGCCGGGCCCGTGCCGCCTGGGCATTCGGAGGAGGACGCCGTCGCGTGGGCGGTGGAGTGTCTCCAGGAGTGCGCCGAGCATGGCGCCGCGCGCGGAGTGGTGGTGGCCCTGGAAAACCACGGAGGGATCACGGCGCGGGCGGAACAGGTGGTGCGCCTGGTGAAGCTGGTGGACCGCCCCTGGTTCGGGATCAACCTCGACTTCGGCAACTTCCGCGAAGACCCCTACCGCGAGTTTGAGATGGTGGCGCCCTACATGGTCTCGGCGCATGCCAAGACGCACTGGCGCGGCCCGAGCGGCGAGGAGCCGGTGGACTACCTTCGCGCGCTCCAAATCGCGCGCGACGCGGGCTACCGCGGCTACGTCAACATCGAGTATGAAGGCCGGTCGGATCCGGCCACGGCGGTGCCCCGCTTTGCGGCAGAGCTGAAAGAGATCGTGCGCCGCCTGGCTTGACTTTGCCGCTCTCCAGCTGCGCGTCATCGAAGATAGCGGTCGGATCACGCTGCCTGCGGGTAGGAGTTGCTTCCCCATGTACCATCGTCTCGTCGCCATCGTCTGGCTGGTTCTCGCATGGTGCCTGCCGGTGACTGCCGCTGAACCCGGATCTAGCAAGCCGGAGCCGAACGCGGGCCGGATCGTGGTAGCCGTCGCCGGGTTCGTCGGCGACGACACGCGCCTCCGCAATGCGATCACCCAGACGTTCACCGTCTCGCTCGCCCAGTCGAAACGCCTCCGGCTGGTCGAGCGCGAGCGCCTGGCCAAGATTCTGGAGGAGCAGAAGCTGGAGAACAGCGGCCTGGTCGACCCGGAGCAAGCGGCGCGGATCGGGAAGCTCCTGGGAGCGAGCAAGCTGGTCGCTGGCGGCGTCACCCGCCTGGGGAGCCTTGTCTCGATTGATGCCCGGCTGATCGATGTTGAGACCGGCAAGGTGGAGGACGGCGGCGCCGAGCAGGTGTTCGGGCGAATACAGGGCGAGGGAGAGGAAGTCCACGCCCTCGCACGCCAGCTGGCGACGCGGTTCCATCGCGCGATCACGGGCGAGTGGCTGCCGCACGCCTTGCTTTCCGACCGTGCTGGCCTCTCTCCCGGCGCTGAGATCGATCCCCTCGCTCTCCTGGAGCGCGGAGACGGCGGGATCCGCCTGGAGGTAAAGCTCGACCGCGACGAGGGGAGCACCTATCGCTGGGGCGAGACGATGCGGATCTCCTTCCGCGTCGATACCCCCTGCCATGTCTACCTCTTCAATGTGGACACCGCGCGCCAGGTGACGCAGCTCTATCCCAACGAGTGGCATCGCGACGAGAGGGTGGAGGCCAACCGCTGGTACCAGGTGCCCGGACCCGGTGAGGAGTGGGAGCTGGTGATCGAGGGTGAGATGGGGCTCGAGGAGATCATCGCGATCGCTTCGACCCGGCCGCTGGGCACCCCGGCGTCGATTGCGACGGTGAGCAAGAGCGCCGCGCAGTTCGCCGGTAAGACGGTGATGCCGAGGCTGCGCCAGGCCCCAGCTGCCTGGGCAGGCGCGCGGATCCGGTTCTTCACCACGAAGTGAGCCTCCGGGTGGTCTATTTCAGGTAGAGGTGGACCTGGCGGCGCTCGGGGAGCCTGCTTCGGAGGAACTGCTCGCAGGCGTGGATGGGGTAGAGCAAGTTATCCCAGCGCGGGTCCGGCGTGGAGAGGGGCGCACGCTCGGCGATGAGCCAGCGCGAGATTGTGTCGGCTTGCGCCAGGATCTCCGGATCGGGTGGGATCTCCACGCGGAGGAGGCCATGATCCGTGTCGCTTCCGCGAGGGTCGCGAATCCGGACGTACCAGGAGTACCAGTGGCGCGCGGTCGCCGCTCCGGCATCCGCCCGGCTACCCCGGGGCAGCTGGAATGCCGTGGTCCGGTGCCACTTCGGGAGGGTCATCACGCGAAGCTGCTCCTCGCCATCGAAGAACTGCGCCCCGAACGACTTGATCACCCCCACCATCCGCCCGCGCACGTCGAGCTCCGGAAGCAGCATCAAGGGGCCGTCGACCATCAGCCAGCCCTCTTCGCGGGCGGCAACCCACTGCCGGATCAGCTCCACCTCGATCTGCCGGCGCATCCGCTGCGACTTGCTGTGCGCCAGCGCGCGCAGGGCAACGGCTTCGCGCGGGGCGTTCTCGCTCTCATCCATCGTGTTCTCGACGGGCACGCCAAGGCTTTCGAGGAGGCTGTAATCCACGTACGCCTTAGGAACGAGCAGGTGCCGGCGGACGCCGCTCCAGCGCCAGACGCGGAGCGTTCGGGTTTCGGGGTCGCGCTGGAGGATGGCGGCGGCGCTGAGGTGGTGAACCAGGGGCACGTTGTCGACGTAGCAGATCAGGTGGCTATACTGCACGCCATCGAGGAAGAACCGGAAGCCCGAGGCGCTGCCGCCCTCGCCAGGGCGATAGCCGGTGTCGCGCGCTTCCAGAGCGCCGGTTTCAACCAGGTGGACGGCGCGGTCAAACGGCTCCGATTCCGTGTGGAGCGTCTCTTCCGGATCCGCCTGGCGGACGATGGTGCAGGTGCGCCCGGCGCGCTCCTGCCGCGCCAGGAACTCGCGAACGCCCGTGACCAGCGGATTGACCAACGCGCGCCTCCCTTCCAATCCCCTGGCGCCAGTATAGCAGGAAGCCAGGCACAGGGTCAAGGAGTTGCACGCAGTGCCAGGAAGCCCGCCGCCGGGCTGCGAACAGGTAGGGTGAGGTCAGGGGCCGGCGGGGGATGCCTGCCGGCCGGGCGCGGGCGAGAGTGGGACCGCGCGTTGGGAAGCGACGATCAGGCAGGAGAGACCATGCACCACCTTTGTGATCACACTCGTTGGGCGTGCCGGATGGCACTGGCGTTCTTCTTCCTCCTCTGCCTGGCCGGCCTGGGGCCGGGCCGGGCGGCGCCGGAGATGGCGGATCCGGAGGTTGTGGCCGAGTGGCGGTTCGATCGGCCAGAGGTCCTGGACGGCCTGCGCGCGGTGAACTGGGAGCGGCTGGAGATTCGTGACGGCGCCCTCCAGGGAAGCACCCGTTACGACTCGCAGCTCGTGCCCCCGCCGGTGAGGATCGACGCCTCGCGGGCGCGCGCCATCGGCCTCCGCATCCGGTCCGACACCTCCGGGAGCGGCGAGCTCTTCTTCCGTCGAGAGAACGAGGCCTTCAGCGACGCGCGCCAGATCAAGTGGAGCATCACCGGCGATGGCGAGTGGCATGAGCTCTATATCCCGATTGAGCACCCGGAGTGGCGCGGGAAGATCGTGGGCCTCCGGTTCGACCCGATCAACCCCGCGGCGCGCCTCTCGATCGCCTGGTTGCGCCTGCTGACCGGAATCCCGAGCAACCGCGTGCCAAACGGTGGCTTCGAGGAGGGGCTCACCGGTTGGGCGCTTCAGGGCAAGGGTGAGGTGATCACCCCCGGGTCGCCCGGGCAGAGCGCACTGCGCCTGGCGCCTGGGAGCCAGGCCGTGGCGTCTTCCCTCGACTTCTCCTTCCTCGGCACCTACCGCCTGCGCCTGCGCGCTCGCGGCGGCGCGGGTACTGCCCGCCTCGAGTTCCGCGACCTGGATGGGCAGCCGACGGGCACGCCGGTGACGCTCGCCGTGCCCACCGCCAAGGAGTGGTCGGCGCGTTCAATGGAGTTTGACGTGCCGATGATGGCCGCGGAGGCGACGCTGACGCTTTCGGCGGGGCAGGGTGCGGCGGTGGAGTGGGATGGCGTGGCGGTCGACGAGATTGCCCGCTTCCCGGTGAACATCGGGCCCGAGCCACAGCTTCCCTGGGAATCGAGCTGGATCTGGCACCCGCAAAGCAGCGACAACGTGACCGCCGGATTCCGCAAGGCGTTCGACCTCCCCGCCGGAAAGGTGGAGCACGCGCTCCTCCTCGTCACCGCGGACGACACCTTCACGCTCTTCCTCAACGGCGAGAAGGTGGGCGAAGATGGCGAGCAGGATGGCTGGCGCACCCCGGAGCTGATCGATATCGCCCGGCATTTGCGCCCCGGGCGCAACGTCCTCGCTGTCCTGGTGCGCGAGTTCGCGTCCGCCGAGGGCCTGATCCTCCAGGGCGATCTCCGCGTGAATGGCCAGCGGATCCCCCTCAAGACCGACGCCTCCTGGAAGGTGGCGCTCTCGCCGGCGGATGGGTGGGAAGCCCCCGGGTTTGACGACTCCGGGTGGGCGGCGGCGCGCGAGGTGGGCCGGCCCCCCGTGGCGCCCTGGGGTGCCCTGTCAATGCCGGAGCTCGGCCCGCTGGCGCCGTGCTCGGTCGTCCGGCGCGACGTGCCCAACACCGTGCGCGCGGGCGGGCGGCTCCGCGTCGCCGCCACCTTCCGCACAAAGGCAGGTGGCCCGGTGGTCGCCGAGCTCCTGGGAGACGCGGTGAGCTTGCCGCTGGAGCCCGCGGGCGGGTGGCCGGTGAAGCGACAGGGCGATCTCCTTACGATCGGTCCGGCCGAGGTGACGCTTCCTGCCTTCCTCCCGGGCGGCAAGTACCGCCTGCGTCTGGGCCCCGCCGGAAGTGAGGTCGTGGGCCGCTCGCGCGAGCAGTGCGAGACCGCGGAGATCACCGTGTTGCCGCGAAAGCCCGGCCCGCTCGCGCGCGCCGAGGTGCGCCCCCATCGCGGTACGCCCACGCTCTTCATCAATGGCCGGCCAGATACCGGGATGAACTACATCCACAACCGCGACGTGCCCTTCCATGTGAAGAACATCGGGGGCGCCGGCGTGCAGCTCTTCGTCGTCTTCACGGGGAACATCGGCTGGGTGGGACCGGACCAGTACGACTACTCTGCCGCCGACCGGATGATCCTCTCCGTGCTTCTCAACTACCCGGATGCCTACATCATCCCCACCTTTGATCTTTCGGGCAAGGCATTTCCCTTCTGGCGGCAGCTCGTGCCGAAAGAGGAGTGGACGGTGACCGCCGACGGCCAGCACAACGTCGGCGACTACCACGGGGCGCGCAACGAGTTCCCCTCGCTGGCCTCGCCCACCTGGGCCCGGCTCTCACAGGAGGCGTTGCGCCGGTTCGCGCGCCATCTCTACTCCTCGCCTTTCGCGGACCGCATCGTGGGCTATTGGCCGTGCGATGGCATCAGCTGGGAGTGGTTCCCCTGGGGCGCGCAGAGCCGCGAGATGGTCGATTACTCGCCGGCCTACCGGCGCGCGTTCCAGGAATGGCTTCGCCGCCAGTATCCCGACCTCGCCGCGCTCAACCGCGCCTGGCACACGCGGCTTGCCTCTTTTGAGGAGGTCACGGTGCCAACGAAGGAAGAGCGCCTCGCCACCGACCGGCTGGCGTTTAGAGACCCGGCCGGGCCGATGCGCCGCGTGATCGACTTCTACCGCTTCCATCACGAGCAGGTGGCCGAGCGGATTGAGGCCTACGCGCGCGTGCTTAAGGAGGAGAGCGGTAGCCGGCACATCGTCGGCACCTACTACGGCTATGTCTTCCACCTGCCCGAGTCGCCCTACTTCGGGGCGCACTCCGGGCACTTCGCGCTAAACCGCTACCTGGCGTCGCCCTACCTCGACTTCGGCTGCTCGCCGACGCCGTATGGGAATGTGCGCGCCGTGGGCGCTCCCAGCGCGTTCATGACCGCGGCCGAATCGTTCCGGCTGGCCGGCAAGCTCTGGATCCAACAGGCGGATATCCGCACGCACTGGACGACCCAGCCGCATAGCCCAGCGAAAAACATCCGCGAGTCCGCCGAGATCCTGCGCCGCGAGTTCGTCCTCTCCTTCGTGAAGGGCCACCTGGTGCAGTGGTACGACTTCAGCAACGGGTGGACGAGTGGCGATCCGCGGCTCTGCCGCGTGGTCCAGCAGCTCCAGGAGATCGCCCGGGCGAACCTGGACGTGGACCGCGGCTCGCCGGCGGACACGCTCGCCGTGGTCCTGGATGAGACGCACATCTACCACCAGCGGCCCGACCACCCGCTCATGGGTGGCCCGCTCACGGAGCTCCGATATGCCCTGGGGCAGAGCGGGGTGCCCTACGATACAATCATGGCGTCCGACCTGACGCGCAAGGACGCGCGCCGCTACCGCGCCTACCTCTTCGCCAACTGCTACCGGCTGACGGAGGAGCAGCGCCAGGCCGTGGAAGCGCTCAAGTCCGAGGGCCGCGTGCTCGCCTTTGTGTATGCCCCAGGCATCCTGAGTGAGAACGGTTATCACCCGGAGCGCGTCTCGCAGGTGGTCGGCCAGGAAGTGGCGTTCGACGAGAAGGAAGGCCCGATCCGCCTCGCCTTCATGGATGAGGCGCACCCGCTGGCTGACGGCCTGAGCGAAAAGCAGGAGTTTGGCCCGCACGCGAACCTGAAGTTTGGCCCTCTCCCCCGGGTAACCGACCCGAAGGCGCAAGTGATCGGGCGCTTCGTGCCGGACGGCCCGCCGGCGGCGAGCGTGCGCCAGCACGAGGGCTGGATGAGCGTCTACCTCGCCGCGCCCGTCGCCTCGCCTGTCTCCCTGCGCAACCTCGCGCGCCTGGCCGGGCTTCACGTCTATCTCGATACGAACGATGCCGTCTATGCCTCTGGCTCGCTCGTCGGGGTGCACACCCAATCCGCGGGAGAGAAGACGATCCGCCTTCCGGTGAAGGCGACGGTGACGGATCTCTTCACGGGGAAGGTGATCGCGAAGGGGGTGGACCACTTCACGGTGACGCTTCCCGCGCGCGCTACCGCCCTTTGGCGGATTGAGCACTAGCCCTGGGCCTGCTTGGGCATCAGGCGGTGTCGGCTGGGAATCGGGTCACGGCTCTTGCCCGTGGATAGGTAACAAAGCGTCGCGCGGATCCTTGCGTCCGCGCGACGCCTGCCGGCATCCCCAGGCGAGGACGTTCACGTTCGCGTGCTGTCTGCCGGGCCGGTCATCGGCCTCCCCGGGAAGCGGTTGGCGGGCCGTCGCGGAGAACCAGACCTTCCAGGGATACGCGGATGGCACCCCCGTTGGCGCTCGTGACGTGCCGAATCTGGTAGCGTGTTGGGTAATAGCCACGCGCGGGATAGCTCTTTGGCTGCGGTATCGCTGCCGTAACGCATGGCCTTGTCTGCAGGAAGGACAGCGCGACCATCGGCTCGACGAAAACCATTCGTCCGTCATAGAAGCCGTAGATGAGCGTGTGCGTAAAGGGCTTCCCGTGGAACTCGGGCGATTGCGGGTTCACCCAGTGGGCGCCCATCGCGGGCTCGTCGCCACCAGGAGCGTACATATAGCCCGCCGGGATGGCGTCGGCGGGGGGCGCTCGCCGCACGCGCGCCACATCGTCTCCTTTCGCCGTGATACGGGCGCGCTCTGCCGGGCTCATGAAGTAGAAATGGAAATCGAAGTGGGGCACGTCGTAGATCTGTGGCGGAATATGCCCGTGCGGATTCCAATCCAGCGCCGTATGGTTGAACGGCGGCACGGCAACCCCGGCGGGCAGAGACAACACATACTCCTCTTTGTGTGACGGTAGCCCCGAGAGCGCCTGATCGGTGATCTCTACGCCCAGTGCTAACGGCCTGCCTCGGGCGTCCAGGGTGACCCGGGAGCGTGCCCGGCCCTGACCGACCCGCCGTGCCTCCCCCAAGCGCGTGCGTGCTGCGTTGCCGGCCGACACCGTATCCACCGGCAGCCTCAGAAGCAGCGCGGCGCAGAGCCCCAGAAGACCCGCACACAGGGTGTGTTTCATCAGACGCGGCATCTCACTCTCCCATCGCTCCTGACCCTTCCCTGTGGCCGCGCGCGCGAAACGCCGCTGCCAGGCCTTTCCACACGCGAGCTGGTAACGCCCAGGGTCTCAAGGCGCGGCGTGCCAAGGCGCGATAGCCGTTATCTCCTCGGCGGGAGTGCCTTGCGCGAGCGCATGATCGCCCTAGGATGGGGCATGCGAAACACGAGGGGGGGGCAGGAGACGGGCGTCTTTCTCTCACCGCTGGGGCATGTGGGCTTCCGACGCCACGAATACTGTGCGGGAAGGGGAGCGTTAGAAGCCCGCTTCCAACGCTCCCCGAGGTGTCGACTCAGTCGCGGAGCTTCAGCACCGCCTCCCAGATGGCGGCGGCGATGTACTCGTTATCCTCGTCCGGCATGTAGGGGTGGATCGGCGGGCAGAAGATGCGGGCGCCGACCTCATCCGAAATTGGGAGGTTCTGGCCGGGGGCATGCTCGGCGATGTAGGGGACCGTGTTGTGCACCGGCGGATTGGCCACCACGCACTCCACCTTGTACTGCTCCTTCAGGATCGTCATCAGTTGATCCCGCTTCTCGCCGGCCCACTCCTTGGGCACGAGGATCGTGTAGAGGTAGAAGCTGCTCTCATACCCCTCCGGCTCGTAGGGGAGCTGCAGGCCGGGGCATCCCTCCAGCATCGCCGTGCGCGCGCGCGCGAGGCGCTGGCGCCGCGCGACCAGATCATCCAGGCGCTTGATCTGCACGAGGCCTACCGCCGCCTGAATCTTGGTCATCTTGTAGTTGCTGCCCCAACCGATGCCGCGCAGCTTCGGGTCGTACGAGTGCGCCGGGTTGCCAAACTGGCGAATGCCCTGCAGGCGGGTGGCCAGGTCGCGGTCATCGGTGGTGATCGCGCCGCCTTCGCCCAGGGTGGTGATCATCTTCTGGGTATGGAAGCTGAAGATGTTCATCCAGCCCTTCTTGCCCACCTTCGTGCCCTTGTAGGTCGCGCCGAGGGTGCGCGCGGCATCGCCGATCACCGGGATGGGGCCGTACTTCGGATGCGGGTGGCGCCGGCCGATCTCCTCCAACGCGTCCATATCGGCGGAGAGGCCGTTCATATGGGTGGGGACGATGGCGCGCGTGCGCGGCGTGACCTTCCGCTCCACGTCGTTGGGATCCAGGTTCAGCGTCTTCGGGTCGATCTCGGCGAAGATCGGCGTGGCGCGCTGGCCAAGCACCGCCAGCGGCGAGGCGCGGAAGTTGATCGAGGGCACGATCACCTCATCGCCCGGCTCCAGGTCCAGGCACATCATCGCCATATCGAGCCCGCCTCCGGCGCCGTTGATCGAGACGCAGAACTCGGTGCCTACCCACTGGGCGAAGGCCCGCTCGAACTCCCAGATCTCCTCGCAGATGAAGCCAAAGCCTACACGGGGGTCCATCGAGGCGCGGACGGTCTTTACAATCGCCTCGACCTCTTCCTCACCGTAGTAGCTGCCGAGGATCGGCTCCGGAGGCCACTCCAGCGAGATGCCCCTCTTCAGGGCGTCCTTGCGCTGCTTCTCGTTCATATCCCTCTCTCCTAATGCCAATGATGATGGCAAGCTCGCCCGGCGCCCGCGTGCCGAACATGGTCCATGACGCCAAACCAAGCGGGCAACGAGACCGAGCTATCGCATCTGCAAGGGGCTGCGCCGTTTGCCACTCGATAGGGAGCAGCCCTTCTGCCTACCTGCAACCGGTAGGAGCAGGAACCGGGCGACATGCCCACGGAAGATGCTGCGCCCGTATGGATCAACTACCACGCAGCCACCGGAACTCCTGCCGACAGAAGCGCACTGCTGGCGCGGCGGGGGCTCACGCCGCCCCGGCGGCGTCCGGAGGCGTGCCATACCATCCGTACTTCTGCCGCATCTCGAGCACCAGCAGGTAGCGCTCCAGGGGAAGGCCTTTGAAGGCGACATTGCTCGTGCTGTAGATGTAACCGCCGCCCGGCATGCCGTGCTCCAGGGCGTATCTGCAGTTCGCGATGATCTCCTCCTCGGTGCCGGTTTGCAGGAGTCCACACTGCACCCCGCCAATGAGGCAGACCTCCTTGCCGATCTTCTCCTTGATCACGCGCAGGTCCATCTCCGCGGCCTGGGTGTCGATGGAGTGAATGGCGTGGGGCCGACACGAAACGAGCTGGTCGAGGATCGGCATGATGTTGCCATCGGTGTGCTTGATCACATAGGCGCCCATCTCCCGGTAGCCCGCCACCAGACGGGCCAGGAAGGGAGTGACGAACTCGGAGAACATCCGCGGCGAGAGGAACGGGCCGGAGTTGAGGCAGTAATCGGCGCAGAGCGCGAAGCCATCGATGCCGCCATCCACCAGGCGGCGGCCACGCTCCAGGGCGGCAGTGACGCGCTCATCAGCCACCCGCTTCGCTTCATCCGGTTTCTCGGCGAACCAGAGGGCATATTCCACCATGTGATTGCCGTCAGGAATGGCATAGGTGGCATCGCCATGCACGATCACCAGGAAGCGGTCGCCCGAGAGCTCTTTGATCAGGCGCGCCGTCTCGATGTGGCCCTCCACGTCTGGCGAGCAGGTGTCCATGAGGATGCAGTAATCGAGACGCTCGCCGACCTCCACGAGGAGTTCAGCGTTCTCGTGGAGCATCCGGTCGCGCTCGGCGCGCGTCACGCCCCGCCAGGCATTGCCCTTGTGATACTCCTTCCCCAGGAGCTCCTGGGTGAGCTGAAACTCCAGCTCAAAGGTGGGTACCAGCCCCTCGGGGGGCTCGCGCAACTCCAGCGCGGCAATTGCTCTCTCTTTCGGCTTCATCGCTTTCTCGCTCTCCACGCGCCCCACGGCGCTGGCGGCTCCTCGATACCGTGCATGGATGCCCGCCCATACTCTGGCTCGAGCCTCTTCACGCTGCCAATGGAATAGGCCCTGCCTAGAAGTTCAGGATAGAGCGCGGAGATCCTGGGAGTCTGCGCTTCCCGCGTCGCAGCGGGAAGGGGTGGCGCGGCCCGGGGCGAATCCCTCCGATATGACACTCACCACGCTCTCACCACGGCCGGGCTCGGTGGCCTTCGGCCGATGTACCGTCGAATGGACCGGAGAGGAGCTGGCGCTCGCCAACACCCGGATCGAGCGGCGATGGCGGGTGGCCAATGGGCTCCTCTATCCGCTCTCCCTGAAGGATCGGGCTTCCGGTCGGGAATGGCTGGCGCGCCCTGCGGAGCAGCCGGCGCCTTGCCCGGAGGTGCCGCTCCCGGAGGAGCCGCGCGCGATCCGCGTGATGGCCGGCCATGGCGTCTTTGGCCCGACCGAGGCGCCCGCGCTCCGGGTGGAGGTCGTCTCCACCGGCCCCACGCTTGCGTTATGCACCTGCCTCCAGCTGTTCGACGACGCGCCCGGCATCCAGGTCCAGCTCCACGCGGAACCGGTCGAGGCTCCCGCCGGAGAGGCGCGCTCTGGCACCGCCTCGGGCGAGGATGCGGCACCGACAGGGATCGAGGGCCCGGCACACGAGGCGGGCACGCCCGCCGGTCCGGTGGATCTCCTGGAACAACTCGCGCTCTCGCCGGCGCACTTGCGCCTCACTCAGGTGACGCTTCTGGATCAGACCGATATCCGAAACGAGCTCCTCTTCGAGAGTGAGTGGCTGCTCCACCCGAACGAGCTCCGGCTGGAGCTGAGCGGGAATCTCTTCGCCATCGAGGAGCTTTTCTCGGGCGATGGCCTGCTCTTCTTGAAGCAGGCTCCTCTGCCACATGCCCGTCCAGTGCAAGCGGGGCCCGATCTGCGCGTCAACGGTGCCAGCCGCGTCTTCCACTTCCTCGGGCACGGGGCCGGATCCGGTGGCGGCCAGGGCTATCCCTACGTCATCCTGGTCTATCGGGGTGGTGCCTCCGGGCGGACGGAGGCGCTGCAGGCCTATCAACGCCAGATCCGCGCCTTCAACCCCGCGCGCGATGGTCTGCTGCTGAGCAACACCTGGGGCGACCGCTCGCAAGACTCGCGCGTCTGCGAGGAGTTCATGCGCCAGGAAGTGAACGCGGCGGCATCTCTCGGCGTGGATGTCATTCAGATCGATGATGGCTGGCAAAAGGGCCGGACGTCCAACTCCGCGCAGGCGGGTGGGGTGTGGGGTGGCTTCTGGGCGGCAGACCCGGAGTTTTGGGCGCCGCACGCAGAGCGCTTCCCGAACGGCCTGGAGCCGATCATCGCCGAGGCCCGGGAACGGGGGATGCAGTTCGGGCTCTGGTACGCGCCGGATCCCGCGGATGACTACGCCAACTGGGAGCGGGATGCCGCGCGCGTTCTGGAGCTGCACCGGGCGCATGGGATACGCACCTTCAAGATTGACGGCGTGAGGATGGAGAGTAAGGCCGCGGAGACCAACCTGCGCCGCTTCTTCGACCGCGTGCTGGAGGAGACGCGTGGCGAAGTGGTCTTTGACCTGGATGTCACCGCCGCGGTCCGGCCTGGCTACTGGGGGATGATGCACGTGGGGCCGCTCTTCATCGAGAATCGCTACACGGAGTGGCGTCGCTACTGGCCCCACCAGACGCTGCGCAACCTCTGGAAGCTGGCGCGCTATGTGGACCCGCTGCGCCTGCGCATGGAGTTCCTCAACCACACGCGGAACACGCATCTCTATGGAGATGACCCGCTGGCGCCTGCGTCGTACTCGCCCGCATATCTCTTCGCCATCACCCTCTTCGCGAACCCGCTCGGGTGGTTCGAGGTCTCCAACCTGCCGGCGGCCTATGTTGAAGAGGTGGCGGAGCTGGTGAAGGTGTGGAAGGCGCATCGCGAGCGCCTCTTCCAGGGGTATATCCATCCGATCGGCGAGACCCCCGATGGCACGTCGTGGACCGGCTTCCTCTCCGTGGGCGAGGACAGGCATGAGGGCTACCTGATCCTCTTCCGCGAGGTGAACGACCGTCCGAGCTACTCGCTCGCGTTGCCGATGCTCCAGGCCGGAGAGTATGCCGTCGAGTGCCTGGCGGGGCAGGGGAGTGCTGTCGTCCATGCTGGCCGGGTGGAGGCAGAGATTCCGAACGCGCGGGGCTTTCTCTTCGCGCGGCTGTACCAGTAGCGGTGGAAAGACAGCCCCGACCGGGCGAACGCGGAATCCCGGGTGCCGGGGAGTATCCGGGCATGGGAGCCGTGAGAGAGGATGGGACGGATGTTTCGCGCCAGGTTACCACTTTACCAGGTGTTCTGCCTGGGTCTGATGGTGATGCTTTGGTCCCCGCGGGTATGGGCCGGACAGGCGCAGCCGGACAAAATCGCGCTTTCAGAGAGCTTCGAGGGCGAGCTCCCAGACTTCCACACGTACCAGGCCACTTACGCCGCGGATGAGATGCGCGCGCGCACCGGCAAGCGCTCCTTGCGGGTGATGCCTACGGGCGGATCTGGCGGCGCCTACTTCAAGCTCCAGGGCCTGATTGATCCCACCCGCGACTATGAGTTCTCGGTGTGGGTCCACGCGGAGAGCGCGCACGCCGCGAGCCTCTACATCTCGGCGAGCGACGGCAAAACCCGGCACACCAAGGGCCGGGCCCGGCGAGAAGCGAAGCAGGGCGACTGGGTGAGGCTGGTCGGCCATGTGCGCGCGAAGGAGTGGCGCGAGACCGACCAGGAGATCATGCTCGCGATGACCGGGAGCCAGGAGATCTGGGTCGATGACGTCACCCTCCTGGCGACCACGGTGCCGGACCCGCCGTCACAGGTCTACCCGGAAGTCGAGCGGCGGCTGCGGGCGGAGGCCGACAAGCGTCCCATCCGGCTGGCTCGTGGCAAGCGAATTGTGGCGCGTGCATCGAACGGGGCGTTCGCGTCCGATTCCGCGGTGATGGAGGCGCGCGCGGTTCAATCCGACACGCTGCAGATCACGCCGAATGGCCTTCTCACCTTCGCGATTGACGCGGACGAGCCGCTCTACGTCACCGGGTCGCTCCTTCTCACACCAGATAGCGATCTCCGCCCCGGCTTGCGAGTCACGGTGCTCTGCAACACCACGGTGGTTGCCGCGCCGATGGTCGAGGCCGAGGCATGGGAGGGAGTCGGGAATCCGCTCACCGGGCCGGCGCCGGAGATCACCGGCACGCGGCCTCCCGACCGCGTGCCCCTGGTGGAGTGGCGGCTTCCCAAGGGGAGAAGCTACCTCACTCTGGCCGGACCGCACTTCCGGCCCGGGGGCACCTTCCGCGAGCTGGAGCTGCGCGCGCTAGAGCGGAAAGCGGACGCGCCCTCCTACCAGTTCGCGCTGTTCTCGGACACGCACCTGTCGACGGCGAGCCCCGGCGAGTGGATGAACGTCAAGATGGGGAATGCGACGGCCCCTGAGCTCGCCACCACCCTCCAATCGCTCGCGAAGGAGGGGATCGACTTCGCGGTCCTGGCCGGCGACATGACGGACCGGGGCACGCGCGAGGATGTTCAGGTGCTCGCTGGCGTCCTCGAAAAAGCACCCTTGCCGGTGGCCGGCTGCATCGGCAACCACGACGCCTACCACTCCTCTTCGCGCCCGGATCTGCTGGAGCTCTGCGGGCGGCTCTTCCCGGGCGGCAGAACCGACTACGTGATCCAGAAGCCGCCCCTGCGCTTCATCGTTCTGGATGCCTCGTACTGGCGAACGCCGGAAGGCGACTTCGTGGATCGCTACGATGCGAAAAACGCGCGCGGCATCGGCCTGCGCCCCGCTCAGGTCGAGTGGCTGCGGAAGACGCTGACCGAGGATACGCGCACGCCCACCGTGGTGATCTGGCATTACGCGTTCACCAACCGGCGCGGGAACTCGTCGTGCGGCTACAAGTTGCCCGGCGCGATCTGCCTGAGCAGCCAGGATGTGCTTGGAATCCTCGAAGCTGCTCCCAACGTGGTCGCCACGCTCTGTGGGCACGCGCACTGGAACGAGGTCAACCGCGTCGGGCGGGTCACCCATCTCCAGAACCCCTCTTTTGCCGAATGGCCGAACGCGTTCCGCGTGGTCCGCGTTTACCCGGATCGATTGGAGTGGGAGGTGCGGCAGCCGGGCAATCGCGGCTTCATTCGCGAGTCGTTCCTGGCGCATAAGGCGCTCTCGTGGATGCTCTCGACCGGCGAGGGCGACCTGGCCGGAGAAGTGCGCTTCTGAACCACGGGCTGTGTGCGGATGGCAGCCACGTGCTTAGCGCGTGAAACTTCCTTGACACCAAAGGGGTCTTAGGGTATAGTAGATTTCATGGAGTGGGCGCCGGCCCGCGAGGCTGCAAGGCAGATCGGCCGGGCCGCCCCAAGGCGATGAACGCGGATGGATGGGAGGCTGTGAGGCGAGAGCGCTTGCGGAGGCCGCAGGAGGACTTCTTTCCCTCACATGCTGTCCCGATCCAGTGAGGGAGCTCTGGGTTAGACCGGGCTCCCTTTTTTGTCGGTTGGGAGAGAGCCTTCCAGGAAGGTTCTGAGCGCCCTGCCGGCTCATTCTCAGTGAACTGACAGAGCGCGAGCAGGCGTAGGATGAGGCATCCGGTGGGAGGATTCCTGCAATCCGTGCCGGGTGCGGCATCTCGTGACGGGAAGGAGACGAGGATGGAACTGAGACGCTTGACTTTGGCGGAGCTGTCGCAGTATCTGGAGGGCCGAACCCCGGGCCTGCAAGACCTCGAACCGGCGGATCGCGACTCGGTAGTGCGCATGGCGCGCCGGCTCGCCGAGCAAGGCATCGCATCCCGCTTTATCCTTTCGGCTGTCCGTGACACCGTCGACCTGATGCGCGCCCCCGAGGTGCCGCCCGATCTGGAGCGGCCCGCCTCTGTGGAACTCCCTCCGGCCGACGACCGGCAGCAGGCTGCGCGCCGGTTGAAGAGCTATACCCAGGCCACCCTCCGCGAGGCCCGCGCCGCCCGGCGCAGCAACGAGATCCGCCACATGCGCGGCGTGCTCCGGGGCATCGACCGCGGTCACCTGCGCGAGACGCTCGGTGACGAGGGTGAGAGCCTCTGCCGCGAGATCGACACGGTTCTATCGCGTCTGTCCCTCCCTGTGCGTCGCGGCCGGCCGCGCTCCCAACGGATCGCGGCGTAAGCCGTTCTGAACGCTTTTCAGAAACCTCGGTCAGGTGGCTCGGGCTGATCGAGCCACCTGACCGGGTCTAGCGACGCCCTGGCCGTGGGGAGATCCGCCTCAGACGCCTGGCTTGCTCGGGCCAATGCCCGGATTCCCCGCAGCGGAGATCGGGAGCAACGCTGCCCTCTCGCGCGGGCAGCGAAGGTGTCCTCTTCAAGCGCTTCGCACGAACTCAAAGCAGGTGCCTCGGCATCGGGAGCCGAACTCTACTCCGGTGGGATTGTGTTGGCGTGCCTGGCACACCTGCTCGGTGGTGGGCGGCGCGCGATTTTGTAAGATTCAGGGGAGATTGCCGTGAGCGATAGGCTGAAGGAGTATCGAGAGAACCCAACGGCGACGCCGTCTACGATGTTGGCATGGCCGCTGTATGGAGCGGGCCTGGAGAACCTGGGCGACGAGGGGAAGCCGGTCGAGATGCGCGTGCCGCAGCCGGGGCCCGATGAGCTGCTGGTGCGCGTGGATGCCGCCGGCCTCTGCTTCAGCGATATCAAGGTTCTGACGCAGGGGAACCAACACCCGCGCATCCTGGGGCGCGACATGGAGCGCGAACCGGTCATCCTCGGGCACGAAGCCTCGGTGACGGTGGTGGCCGTCGGCGAGAACCGCCGCGGGCAGTTCAAGCCGGGCGACCGCTTCATCGTTCAGGCGGATGTCTACTACAAGGGCAAGAATGTGGCCTACGGCTACCAGCTTCCGGGCGCCCTCGAGCAGTTTGGCGTCATCCCCAAGGAGATGATCGATGGCGATGAGGGCTGCTATCTGCTGCCCGTGAAGCCGGAAACAGGCTATGCCGAGGCGGCGCTCTCCGAGCCGTGGGCGTGCGTGGTCGCTAGCTACCGCGCGTCGCACCGGTCAACCCTCCTCAACGGCGGTGCGCTCTGGGTGGTCGGTGGACCCGCCGCAGCCAGCGTGCCCGCCTCGCTGCATGTCAGCCGTGGCCTGGATGCAGACTCGCATCCGCGCGTCGTCATCCTCACCGATGTCCCGGCGGCGATTGCCGACCGCCTCGAAGCGCAGGCCAAGGCGGCGGGTGCGACGGTCGTGCGCACCGGGGCGCTTGCCTCGCTGGACCTGGAGGCACTGAAGGCGGATCAGACCGGTGGCGCGGGGTTCGATGACATTGTGGCCCTTGGCGCGGATGCACCGATGGTCGCGCAGCTGGATACCATGCTGGGCAAGCACGGCATCCTCAACCTGGTGGGGGCTGCTGACGGCGACGCCTACGTCGAAGTGGATGTCGGTCGCATCCATTATGATTTCCTGGTGCATTTGGGCACCCGCAGTGATGACATTGCCGAGGCCTACACGCGCTCGCGTTCCTCGGACCTCATGCCGGGCGGCCGCGCCTGGATCTGTGGCGCGGGCGGCCCGATGGGCCAGATGCATGCCCAGCGCGCCGCCGAGAAGCCGGACGGCCCGAGCCTGGTCGTCGTGACCGATATTGATGGCGAGCGTCTAAATGTCGTGCTGGAGCGTTTCGGCCCGCTGGCCGAGGCGCGCGGCGCAAAGATGGTTGCCCTCAACCCCAAGGAGATGACGCCCGAGGCGTTCGACCAGGCACTGCGCGAAGTGACGGGCGGCCAGGGATTCACCGATGTCGCGGTGATGGTGCCGGTTCCGGCAGTGATCAGCCACTGCGCCACGCACCTGAGCGAGAGGGGCCTCCTCAACATCTTCGCCGGCGTTCCCAAGGGGACGATGGCGCGCGTGCCAGTGCTCGACGCGGTGCGCAAGGACGTGCGCTTTATCGGCACCAGCGGCTCGCGGATCGAGGATCTGAAGAGCACGCTCGGCGCGACCGAGGAAGGCACGCTCAGCCCCAACCGCTCGGTAGCTGCCATTGGCGGCATCGAGGCAGCGCATGACGGCTTGGCCGCGGTCAAGGCAGCGCGCTTCCCGGGCAAGATCGTCATCTTCCCGCAGATCCGGAACCTGCCGCTCACGCCGCTTCCGGAACTGAAGGATCGCCTCCCCGAAGTGGCCGCGAAGCTGAGCCCCGCGGGCGAGTGGACGCGCGAGGCGGAAGCGGCGCTCTTCGAGAAGATGCTCGGTCCAGCGCCTACGCCGAGAGGGCCGAAGTCGCGCCCCTTTCGTCGATTAGAAGGCCGGACGGCGATGGTGACGGGCGCCGCGCAGGGCCTGGGCGAGGCACTGGCCTCGCGCCTTGCCGCTGAGGGATGCCATGTCGCCATTGCCGATATCAACGAGGCGAAAGCGGAAGAGACTGCGGCGCGCATCCGCAAGGAGTACGGCGTCCAGGCCCTCGCCTTCGGCATGGATGTGACGGACGATGCCCAGGTTGGCCAGGTGGTCGACCAGGTCGTGGCCGCCTTCGGCGGGCTCGATATCATGGTCTGCAACGCGGGCATTCTGATCGCGGGCGATGCTGTGGAGTTTGACGCTGAGAAATGGCGCAAAGTGATCGATGTCAACCTCATCGGTTACTTCATCACGGCGCGGCATGCCGCGCGCGTCATGCAAGAGCAGCGCCGGGGGAGCATCATCCAGATCAACTCGAAGTCGGGCAAGAAGGGGAGCTTCAAGAACTCGGCCTATGCGGCCAGCAAGTTCGGCGGCATTGGCGTCACCCAGAGCCTGGCGCTTGAGCTGGCGCCGTTCAACGTGCGCGTCAACTCCGTGTGCCCCGGGAACCTCCTCGACTCGCCCCTGTGGGTGAACAGCCTCTACGAGCAGTATGCGAAGCGCTGGAACCTCACCGTCGAGGAAGTGCGCCGCAAGTACGAGGAGCAGGTGCCCCTCGGGCGCGGGTGCGCGTATGAGGACGTGGCGAACGTGGTCGTCTTCCTGGCCTCGGACGAGTCATCGTACATGACTGGTCAAGCGATCAACGTCACCGGCGGGCAGGAGATGAGGTAGCCCTCGGGGTGTGGGAATCCCGCATGCCGGAGGCGTCGCAGGCGTTTCGCCTGGCGGAGTATGGGTGCCGGATGGCGCGAAGCGCCATTCCGGCACCCGGTGTGTTGGTTAACCGGCGGCTTCCTGGCGGCCGCGACGACGCAGAGCGGATGGTGCCGCCGGAGATGGTGAGAAGATGGAGTTAGAGGGGAAGAGCGCCCTCGTTACCGGTGGAGGGCGAGGAATCGGACGGGCGACCGCGCTGGCGCTCGCCCGCCAGGGGTGTGCCGTCGCCGTCTGCGCGCGCACCCGGGAAGAAGTGGAAGAGACTGCCCGGCAGGTTCGCGGGGCCGGGGGAAAGGCGCTGGCGTTCACCGCGGACGTCTCGCTGGAAGCCGATGCGGAGCGTGTGGTCGCCGAGACGATTTCGCAGTTCGGCGGCCTCGACATCCTGATCAACAACGCGGGCGTCTTCGTGCTCGCCTCCGTGCTCGAAACCCCGGTGGAGGAGTGGGACCGCCTGATGGCGGTAAACGCGCGCGGCGCTTTCCTCTTCTCCCGTGCGGCGCTGCGGCACATGCGCGAGCGGCGCGCCGGCGCGATCATCAACATCTCTTCTACCGCGGGGAAGCGCGCCTACCCGGAGCAAAGCGCCTATGTCGCCTCGAAGCACGCCCTTCTCGGCTTCACGAAGGCGCTGGCGCTCGAAGCCCAGCCCTACGGGATCCGGGTGCACGCCGTCTGCCCCGGCGTGGTCGCCACTCAAATGTCGGCGGTAACCCACGCCGACCGCCCCGACCGCATGGAGCCAGAGGATGTAGCCCAGGCGGTCGTCTATCTCCTGTCGCTCTCGCCCCAGGCGGCGGTCGACGAACTCGTGCTCCGGCGCAACGGCGCGGTGCCCTGGTCGTCGTAGGTCGAAAAGAACGCCAGCCTCCAACGCGGTATCTGGATGCAGGGGAGTGGGGAGCGGAGCGCGAAGCTTGAAGGCGAAGAGTCCCTTCGGATGGAGGAGAAGACTGTGTCTGACAAGCTCAGGATAGGGTTGATTGGTTGCGGTGGGATCGCCGGTGCGCATCTGTCAGCGTATCAGAACAGCGGCTTGGCCCAGGTCGTCGCCGTTTCGGATATCGACGAGGCAAAGGCGTCCGCGCTGGCCGCCAAGGCGGAGGCGACCGCCTACACCAGCTACATGGAGATGATTGAGAAGGAGCGGCTGGATGCCGTGAGCCTGCTCACGCCTCCGCATAACCACCGGCAGATCGCCGAAGAGGTGTTGGCAGCGGGCGTGCCGATCTTCTCAGAGAAGCCGCTTGCGAAGACGGTGGCCGATTCCCAGGCGATGGTCGACGCCGCGCGCCGCACGGGCAAGCTGTTGCTCGTGGCCCAGTGCCATCGGTTCCATGAGCCGGTTCGCCGCGCGAAGGCGCTTATTGAGAACGGCGATCTGGGGAAGATCGTCAACTACCGGAACCGCTTTGGCTACGTCGCGGGCACGCCCGACGCGCGCACGCGCGGCCGCGGCGGCATCCTGCTGGATAACGGCTCTCATTCCAGCTACCTCTTCCGCTACCTGGTCGGCGAGGTGAAGAGCGTCTTCGGGTGGGCGCCCGCCAACCAGCGCGGCGCGATCGAGGACCTGTGCGTCTGCACGCTGCTCCTGGAGTCCGTGGACGGCCCGGCTGGAATCATCGAGCTCGACGGCGCGAGCAAGCCGTGCCCCAACGCCATCGAGGTTTTCGGCGAGAAGGGCGCCGTCGTCATCGATTATAGCAGCGGCAAGAGCTTCTTCAAGCCCGCGACGGGCGACCCGGTGGAGCTGAACGACCCCAGCCTGCCGGGAGCTCACCGGTTCGACCGCGAGGTGCTCCACTTCCTCCGCTGCGTGCGCGGCGAGGAAGAGCCGGAGATCGGTGCTGAGGAGGGCCTGGCCGACGTGCGCGTGCTCCAGGCCGCCTACGCCTCGATGAACAGCGGCAAGGCCGAGCTGGTTACGGGCTAAGCGCCCGCCCTATCGCAATACGCGCGGCTGAATGCCCGAACCGGCGTTCAGCCGCGCTTTTTATTGCCCGGCTTCGGCCCCGAAGCGGCTTTTCAAGGAAGTAGCGTGGGGCTTCGAGCTCCGCGCGCGGGTGGCCGTTCCTCTCCATTGTATCCTTCTTTCGGAATCCCAACTGGCAGGCACTTGCTTCGCCGGCCGCGAACCAGGAACCCCGGCTGCATTCACGCCGGCGAGAAGAACGGCCGGGCGATGCGCCATATGGCTGCCGGCGATAGCCGGGCAATCCGGACAATTGATATGGGCCGATGGGTGCGGCGCTGCTGGTAGCCGGAGGATGATTTCCGTGGCAGACAAGGGGAAGATGATCGCGCTCCGGATCGATACGGGGCGCATCCGAACGCTGGCGCCGATCCGTGCGGAGACGGTGCTGGTCGAGCGCGGCGAAACGGCTGCTCTGGTGTCTCCCGCGCGGGATGGTTACCGCGAGGTGGCCGAGGGGTTGCGGGGGGACCTGTCTCGCCTGACCGGCGTCGAGTGGCCGCCCGCGGTGGATGGGGATGAGTGGCAAGATAGTAGGGGCGCCTCCGATCTCATCGCGCTGGGGCACGCCGGAAACAACCGACTCCTGCGCCGGCTGCACGACCTCAGATACCTGGCCGATAGCGATTACCCTTCGGAAGGCGCGCGCGTCGTCTCGATCCACAACCCCTTTGGCGATGGCCGGAACGTTCTGGCCGTGCTGGGCCGCACGCGCGAGGTGTGCGCGCGCGGTGCGGAGCAGTTGCGCGAGGTCGTGACGGAGCGGGATGGACGCTGGCTCGTGGAAGGCCGCCTGCTGATCCAGACGCCCAGGCCAAAAACCCCGGATCTGGACGAGATGCTGCGTGCCGGCCGCGCGGTCCGGCGCGCGCGTTCTGGCCGGCCCAGTGCCTTTCTGCAGGCCCTGAACTGCCTCAACGCCACGGGCGAGGAGCGGTGGGCGCGTGCCTTCATCGAGCTGGTCACCCCCTATGCCACGGGCGAGATCCTCCTCTCCTTCTGGCGGATGTCCGCCGTGGACTTCTGGACGGACGCGCTCGCGACGGCATGGGATTGCGCTGAGGAGTTTCCGTTTTTCACGGATGAGGAGCGGCTGCTGGTGGCCAACTTCGTGGCCTCCTGCACGGAGTACTGTCACGACGCGCTCACCTACCAGAAATGGCGGCTGGCCGAGACCGAGCACCAGGTGTTCAACCACCACACCTTTCCGGCTATCGGGCTCTACTTCGGCACGCGCTACCTGCGGCTGCATGGCTACCTGCTCGACACCCTCGACGCCTGGGAGGAAAAGGCGCTGGCGATCTTCGCGCGCGCGGCGCAGGCCGGGCGCTCCTTCGACGAGGGCGGAGCCGGGTACAGCTGGCTGGTTGGCAACCACCTTCTCTCGGTGACGCTCGCCCGGGGCGACGAGACGTACGTTCGCAGCGAGAAGCTGAAGCGCTACGCGGATCTGGCCACCGTGATCCAGAACAACCACTTTGAGCTGGTGCCGTTCGGCGATTGCGGCGGCTACCACACCAGAGGAACCGGGGCCACGAGCATCCTCCTTCGCGCGGCGGAGTGGCATCACCATCCGGGTTACAAGTGGCTCGCCGAGCGCCACGCGCCGGAGGCCGCCGCAGCCGACATCCTCGCCGCCGACGTGCCCGCAGCGCCGCCTGCGGAGCACGTGGGCCTCTTCGTGCTCCCGCTCGACCCGGTGATCCACCGCTGGACGACGCTCCCGCGCTTTCCCGGCTATCCGCTCCCGAATGTGCTGCCGAACGTGCCAGCCGCGGAGGGGTTTGATAAGCTCTCGCTGCGCGGGGGGTGGGGGCCGGACGACGACTACCTCCTCTTGCAGGGCTTTGGCGATGGGCAGCACGGCCACCCGGATGCCAACGCCATCAGCCAGTACCAGGTGAAGGGTCGGCTCTTCCTCGCCGAGAGCGACTACATCCGGCGCATGCCGAAGCAGCACAACATGGTAATGGTGATCCGCGACGGCGCGCACGCCCCGATCCCGGTAACTGCCCGGCTGGACGGCGCTAGGGAGTTTCCGTGGGGTGCCATCACGCAGACCAGCCTGCTCGACTACAACGGCTGCGACTGGCAGCGCACGCTGATCTGGCTTCGCGGCGATTGCGTTCTGTGCGTGGATGCGTTACGCGCGCGCGTTGCTGGAGATTATGAGCTTCGCTGCTATTGGCGCACTCTGGGCGACGCGGAGCTGACGGAGCAGGGCCTCCACGCCGAGCACACGGGCGAGCACTTCCACATTCTGGCACGTGGCGAGCCGGAGAGGCGCCTTGATATCGAGCCGGTGCCGCTGAACACGACGCGCTATCCCGAGTATCGCTATGGCGACCCGCGTCCCAAGGTGCTCCAGGAGCGCCTGCGGGTCCATCTCGATGCCGGTGAAGAGGCGTGCTTCGTCAACCTGCTCCTCCCAAATGGCGAGCATGCTGCGCCCAGGCGCACCTTGGAGCGCCCCGGAGCCGGGCAAATCCGGATTGGGGGAGAAGGTCCGGCGGTCGAGGTGGACCTGGACGGAGTGCAGGTGGCGGGCCACACGCGTGTCACCTTCCCGTCCGGAGCGCGACTGACCGCGCTGGCGGCGGCCCCCGCCGCGATCACGGGCGCGGCTTGCCTCCCGGACACGCTGGCCGGGCCAGGCCGGCGCATCGCGCTTCCTGCCCCGGTGACGGCGCTCACGCCGCTCGAGGATGGCGCGGTCCTGGCCGGCTGCGCGGATGGCAGTCTCCTGCGGGTGGAGGCGTCGGGAAAGACGGTGCTCCTGGCGAAGGCGGGCGACCGCGTCGGCGTGGTGGCCGCCGGACGGCTATGGGGCGAGGAGGAACTCACCCTTCTGGCCGCATCCTATGATGCCACCTTGCGCCTCTTGCGGCCGGATGGCGAGCCGCGGCTGACCGTCGAGCTCCCTGCCAATGGGCACATGCCGGCCTGGGGGAAGGCGATCTGCCTGGCCAACCTGGATGGCGATGGCCGGCTTTGGCCCGTGGCCGGCACCGCCGCGTGGCGAGTTCACGCGCTCTTGCCGGATGGCGGCTTCCGCTGGACCGCCGACACGGCCGCCCACGCGACCACCTGCCTGGCCCGCGGAGACCTCAACCACGATGGCCGCGATGAGATAGTTGCCGGCACGGTCTACTTCTGCGTGCCCGCCTTCACGGCGGATGGCGAGCGGCTATGGCAGGATGAGGATTACAACGACTACTGGCAGGCGGGTCCGACCTTCCCCTTTGTGGCCGTCGCCGACGTGGACGCCGATGGCGACCTGGAGGTCCTCACGGTGGGCAGCGACACCCTGGTGCACTGCATCAGCCACCTGGGGGAGAAGAAGTGGACGCACAGCATCGGCGACGAGGCCGCCGGGCTCGTGGTCTTGCCACAGGGGATCGTGGCGGCCTCGCTCACCGGGGATCTCCACCTGATCGATGGCCGAGGCAACCGCGCGTGGCGAAGAGAGCTGGGCAGCCCCTGCACCGCCCTGACCCAGGCTGGCCACGGGGTGTGCGTGGCCACGGAGGCAGGTGACCTGGTGTGGGTGGATGCCGCGAGCACGCCCCTCTCCCGGTGGAGGCTGCCCGCCCCGGCGGAGTGCCTCCTGGGAACCCATGCGGCGATTTGGGCCGGCACGCGCGACGGGGCTCTCTGCTACCTGGACCTCCCGCCGCGCTAGCCCGAAGTATTCACCAGAATACTTCAAGAGAAGACTCTTGCCTGGTAGCACGCCGTTGCCGCCACAAACGCCCGGCGGCAGAGTGTTTTCGGGGCAGTGCCCGCGAACCCGTGCCACGCCTGGCAGTGAGACTTCTTTTCATTATTCTGATGAATAATGTGGACTAGCCGGGCGCGGAGCCGGTTTCAATCAACCTGCTTGCGGAAGCGCCACATCCCGAGCGCGAAGATGAGCATGCCCAGGCCGAGCATCCAGAGGAGCTGCGGCAGGACATCTGCGAGCTCGGCGCCCCGGAGGAAGATCGCGCGCTCCGCCTTGAGGAAGTGCGTGGTGGCAATCGCGTAGGAGAGCGGGCGCAGGAGGGCCGGCACGTTCTCCACGGGGAAGATGAATCCGGAAAGCAGGATCGAGGGGTTGACCAGCAGGAACGCGGTGAGCTGCGCCTCCTGCTGAGTGCGGCTGATCGTGGAGATGAGCAGCCCGGTGCCAAGCGTGTTCAGCATCAGCCCGAGGACGCAGATGAGGACGAGCCCGGGCGAGCCGAGCATCGGCACGCGGAACCAGAAGCGGATCACCGCCAGGATGATCGCCGCGTCGAGAAGGGCGAGGATGCCCAGCGGGATCATCTTGCCGGCCAGGAGCTCCCATCCCCGGAGGGGCGTGACCACGAGCTGCTCCAGCGTGCCCACCTCGCGCTCGCGCACGATGGAGAGGCTGGTCGCGATGGTCGTGGTGACCACCAGGACCAGGGCGAGCACGCCGGGCACCATGTAGTGCGTGCTGAGGAGCTGCGGGTTGAACCAGACGCGCGGCTGTGGGCTGACGCCTGGCCGCGTTCCCTCGTCCCGGGGGCGCCTCAGCGTCTCGATCATCAGAGACGAGTGCGCCGCTTGAAGATCGAGCGCGAGGTACTCGGCCGCGAGGGTGGCGGAGGTGGAGTCGGATCCGTCCACGAGCACCTGCACCGATGGCGTCTCGCCCCGGAGGATGCGGCGCGTGAACTCGGGCGGGATCGCGAGCGCCACTTCGGCCCGGCGGTGAGCCAGCATCCGGGGGAGGTCGCGCGGGTTCTCCACCGGGTGGATGATGAAGTGCTGGCTGGCCGCGACCGCCTGCACAAGCGCGCGGCTCTGCTGCGAGCGGTCGCCGTCATACACTGCCAGCGGCACGTTGCGCACGTCGTTGGAGACGGCGTAGCCGACGATGATGAGCTGCAGCACCGGGGCCACGGTGAAGAGCGCCAGCGTCCGGCGGTCGCGCCGGAGCTGCTGGAACTCTTTCCGGATCATCGTGAGCAGTCGTTCCACCGGACCTCCCTCAGTTCATGGTCACAACTGCTTCCGAAAGCGCCGGGCGCACGCCAGCAGGAAGAAGGTAGCGAACCCGGCCAGGATGAGCGCCGGGCGCCACAGCACGTCCCAGCCAACCGCTTTCAAGTAGATCCCCCGGACAATCACCAGGTAGTGCGTGGCGGGAAAAAGGTTCGATAGCGTCCTTAGCGCCGGGGGCATGTTGCGCAAGGGGAACGCGAACCCCGAGAGGAGCATCGAAGGCACGACGGTCACCATGATCGCCGCCATCAGCGCGATCTGCTGTGTCGGCGCGACGGTCGATACGAGCAGGCCGGTCCCAAGCGCCGCGAGCAGGAAGATGAGCGACAGCCCGGCGAGGAGCCACACATCGCCCCGTGGCCACACCCCGAAAAAGAGCCACCCGGCGAGCATCACCAGGAGGACGTTGCCGGCGGAGAGGAGCACATACGGGAGCAGCTTCCCCACCATCAGCTCCAGCGGCTTCACGGGAGTGGCGATGAGCGCCTCGAAAGTGCCCCGCTCTTTCTCGCGCGCCATGGCGTTGGATGTGAGGAGCGCGGCGATCATCGTCAGGATCACCGCCATCAGCCCTGGCACCAGGAAGTTGGCGCTGCGTAGCTCCGGGTTGTAGAGGACGCGAGCGCGCACGTCCAGGGCAGCCGGCTGGCGAGAGGAGACGAAGACGGCCTGATCGGAACCGCTCTCGGCGGGGGCAACCGCGCGTATCGGGTGTTCTCGCAACCACTCGCGCGAGAAGCTCTCGATCAGGCCGCGCGTGTAGCCCAGGGCGGTGCCGCCGGTGGTCGGATCGGCGCCGTCGAGGAGCACCTGAACGGGCGCGGGCTGGCCGAGACGCAGCGCGCGCTCGAAGCCGGCGGGGATGACTACACCCAGGCGCGCCCTGGCGTCCACCACCATGCGCTCCACCTCCGCCGCACGCCCGGCCGCCGGGATCACCTCGAAGTGCTCGCTCCGGTCGAAGGCGGCGACCAGCGCGCGGCTCGCCTGGCTGCGGTCGTAATCCGCGACGGCGACATGGACCCGCTTCAGGTCGAAATCCATGCCGTAGCTAAAGAGGAGCAGCTGGGTGATTGGGAGCAGCCAGATGACGGCCAGGGTGCGCGGGTCGCGCCGGATCTGAATCCACTCTTTCCGGCAGATCGCCCACAGCCGGCGCCACATCGCTACGCCTCCTTCCCGGAGCGGTCTGCCTCGGCAATGAGCGAGATGAAGAGATCCTCGAGCTGAACTTCCGCCGGCGTGACCCGCGCTCCGGGAAAACCGGCATCCACGAGCGCCTTCTCCAGCATCGCTTCTGGGATGGGCGTTCGCGTGCGCACGTGCAGCGCCGTGCCGAAGAGTGCCGCGTCCTCAACGCCTTCGACGCGCTCCAGCGCCTTCAGGGCGGCGAGCGCGGGCTCGACGCGCACCTCGTAGAGGGCGCCGGGCAGGCTCGCCTTCAGCTCCGCCGGGGTACCCAGGGCGATTTGCCGCCCCTGGTAGATCAGCACGGCGCGGTGGCAGTGCTCGACCTCCTCCATCACATGCGTCGTGACCATCACCGTGACGCCCTCCTCAGCCAGCCCGGCGATCAGATCCCAGAAACCACGCCGGGAGACGGGGTCGACGCCGCTCGTGGGCTCGTCCAGGAAGAGGATCTCCGGCTCGTGCGCCAGCGCGCACCCGAGTGCCAGGCGTTGCTTCCACCCAACGGAGAGCGTGCCGGTCAGCCGGTTTCGGTGCTCCTTCAGCCCGGCCATCTCCAGCACCCACTCCAGGCGCTCCTTCCGGCGCGCGCGGGGCACCCGGTAGATCCCGGCGTAGAAGAGGACATTCTCGGCGACGGTCAGGTCCTCATAGAGGCTGAAGCGCTGCGACATGTAGCCGATGCGCTCTTTGATCTGCTCGGCTTCGCGGGTGATATCGTAGCCCATCACGCTCCCGCTCCCGCTGGTGGGCCGGAGGAGTCCGCACAGCATCCGGATCGTCGTGCTCTTGCCAGAGCCGTTCGGACCCAGGAAGCCGAGGATCTCGCCCCGGTTCACGGTGAGCGAGAGGTGGTCGACCGCGACGAAGCGCCCGAAGCGCTTCACCAGGTCTCTCGCCTCGATGATCGCCTCAGGCATGAGCGGCCTCCTGGGCGCGCGTGAGCGCCACGAACGCGTCTTCCAGTGACGGCGCCACGCGCTCCGGAGGCGAAGCCGTGAAGCCGGCACCGGCAAGAAGCGCCGCGAGCGCCTTGCCGTCTCCTTCGCGGAGCGAGACGTGAAGCCGGTCGCCAAACAGCTCGGCGCCCTCTACCTCCGGTCGGCCCCGGAGGAAGTCGCGCGCCGCGCGCAGGGGCTCTACACGAACCCGGTAGATCACCGCGGGGGCATATTGCTTCAGCGCCTGAGGGGTATCGACTGCGAGCAGCCGGCCCTGAGCCATGAAGCCAAGGCGGTGGCACCGCTCTGCTTCATCCAGGTAAGGCGTGGAGACAAGGAGGGTGATTCCCGCTGATGGCAGGTCGGCGAGGAGCTTCCAGAACTCCCGGCGTGAGACGGGATCGACGCCGGTCGTCGGCTCGTCGAGCAGGATCACCTCCGGACGGTGGATGAGGGTGCAGATCAGCGCGAGCTTTTGCTTCATGCCACCAGAAAGGTCTTGTGCACGCCGGTCACGGAAGGGCGCCAGGCGCGTCATCTGAAGGAGCTCGGCCTCTCGCTCGCGCCGCGCGGCCCGGGGAACGCCGAACATCTCGGCGAAGAAGGCAATGTTTTCGGCGACGGTCAATTCGCCATACATGCTGAAGCGCTGCGAGAGGTAACCGAGGCGCGGGCGCACGCTCTCCGGGTCGCGCACGATATCATGCCCGGCGACGCGGAGGATGCCCTCATCGGGCGGGAAGAGCGCCGCCAGGAGGCGCATCATCGTGGTCTTGCCGGCGCCGTCCGGGCCGACCAGGCCGAAGATCTCTCCCCGGGGGATGGCGAGCGACACCCCGTCCACGGCGACCACGTCGCCGAAGCGCTTGCGCACGCCCTCGGCCAGGATTGCCAGCTCAGCGGCCATTGCCCGCTCCCTGGCCATCGAAGAGCGCGTCGGCGGGTAGCCCCGGCTTCAGCTTCCCGCTCGAGTTCTCCACCGCCACCTTCACCCAGAAGACGAGCTGGGTGCGCTGCTCCTGCGTCTGCACGTTTTTCGGGGTGAACTCGGGGATCTGGCTCAGCTCGACCACGCGCCCCGGAAACTCCTCTCCCGGAAAGGCATCGACGCGCACTCGTGCCGGAGTCCCCACGCCGATCTGCCCGAGGAGCGTGACCGGGAGATAGACCTTCACCCAGGTGTCGCGCGGGTTGACCAGCGTGAGGATGCTCTGCCCTGCGGAGATGACTTCGCCCTCCTCGGCGATCTGCTCGGCGACCACGCCATCGATCGGCGCCATGATCCGGGCATCATCCAGGCGGGCGCGAAGCTGATCGAGGGCTGCCTTCGCCTGGTCGCGGGCGGCGCGCGCGGCTTGAACCGCCTCAGGAGTTGCACCGGCCCGAAGCAGCTCCAGCTGGGCGCGCGCTTCCTCCACCTGGTGCGCAGTGACGCGGACCTGTGCCTCCGCGGTCTCGCGTTGCCCGCGCGCCTGAAGCCGCTCGCGATAGAGCCGACGCGCGTTGGCGAGCGCCGTCTCGCACCCTTCAACGTTTGCCTGCGCCCGGCGCAGTTCGGCTTCCGCGGCGGCGATCTCCTCTTCGCGCGTTCCCGCTTCCAGGAGGGCGACCTGCGCTTCGAGCCGGCGGACTTCGGCCTCGGCCTGCTCCTTCTCCTCGGGCCGGGTTCCAGCGTGGAGGGCGCGCGCCCGGGCCCGAGCGGCATCCACGGCGGCACGGGCGCGGTCTCGGGCGGTGAGGGCGTCATCCAGTTGCTGGCGGGCCACGGCGCCCTCCTGGAACAGCTTCTGGGTGCGCTTCAGCGTGGCTTCAGCGTTCTCCAACACCGCCTCGGCCTGGGCCAGGCCGGCCTCCGCCTCCTGGATCTCCTCCTCCCGGGGGCCTTTCCGCGCGAGCGCCAGGCGTGCCTTCGCGGAGGCCAGGGCGGCGCGGGCCTGGTCCAGCTCCTCGGGCCGGGGGCCGGCGCGCAGGAGGGAGAGCCGCGCCCGCGCCTGCTGCTCCTGGGCACGCGCGGCGCGCAGGTTTGCTTCGGCGGTATCAACCTGGCGTTTGAGCTCAGTGCTGGTCTCATGGCCCTCCCGGGCTGTTCGTGCCGCGTCCAGAGCGCCGGAGTGCGCGGCTTCGGCCCGGGCGAGCGCGGCGCGAGCGCGCGCCAGCTCCTCGGGCCGGGCGCCTTTCTCCAGCTCTTGCAGCCGCGCCTCCGCGGCGGCGACCGCCGCCTCCAGCTCGGCCTGCTTCGCCTCCAGCTCGCGCGCGTCGAGCCGGGCGAGTGGCTGGCCGCACTTCACGACATCGCCCTCATCGGCGAGGAGGCGTTCCAGGCGCCCGGAGAGCTTCGAGCTCACCGCGACCTGGGTCATCTCGACCGTGCCGGAAGCGATGATCACGCCTTCGGGTGTTTCTGCCGCCCGGCGCGACATGCCCGCGCGATAGACCAGCAGCCCCGCGACGATGGCAATCGCCAGCACGGGCACGGCCACGCGCACGCGGGAGTGAGTGAGACTCATCTTCTTTCCGATCCTCATGCCGCCGCGATGAGCGCGGCGTGCCTTGATCCAAGCCAGGGGGCTCGCGTCGAATGGATCGACCTTCGCTTATTTCCGGGCGCCTGTCGCCTTGGCAGGCGCGTCGCCCAGTGGGTCGCGCAAGCCATCCACCAGAAGGTCGACGCTCTCCTCCATGAGCGCGTCGATACGCGAGCCGTCTTCAAAGAACGCCGGTCCTTCCAACAGGAAGAGTTGCAGTAGCGAGGAGAGGAAGAGGCGGATCGCCGTCTCCAGCCTCTCCGGGCGATAGCCAGTCAGGTCCGCGTGCGCGCGCACGGCTTCCGCAGCGAGGGGCAGCCCGGCGGCCAGCGTCTCGCGGAGGGCGCGGCCCATTTCGGGCACGCGATGGATCTCCCGGATGACGAGCGTGACCAGGTGATGGCGCTCGCGGATGAAGCGCCGCCAGCGGGTGCCCAGCTCCAGAAGCTGGTCGCGCAGAGGCGCCTGACCTTCGAGCGCGGCGAACTCGCGCAAGTAGGGGAGAAACGAGTGCCGCTGGAACACCCCGCGCAGCACCGCTTCCTTGCTCTCGAAGTGGAGATAGATGACCGGCTCGGTGATCCCCGCGCGCCGGGCCAGCTCGCGCGTGGTCGTGGCCGCGTAACCTTTCTCGGCAAACAGCTCGAGCGCCGCGTCCAGGATCCGCTCGCGCCGCTCCTCAGCCGTCAATCGCTTCCGCTTCTCCGCCATCGTCACCTTTCTATCCAGGCCCATCAGCGAACTTAGTAATCACTAGCTAAGTATATTCCAACGCCCTCCCGGCGTCAATAGGTGTTTTCGATTGTTTGCGATTGGCGCGCCGGTCTTGCGGCAGGGATGGGGGCCTGCGCCGCGAATCCACCGGTAAGCCGTGGTGAGAGGCCGTGAGGGGGAGGCTTGGAGAGTATCGGATGGCGAAAGGCGCGAGGGTGCTCCTGCCAGCGGAGCATGGGTCGTGGTCGCTGATGCTCACGCCGTTCCTGATTGGCGCGGGCGTGGCCTGGGTGGCAGGGCATGAGACGAGTGGCCTGGCGCTGACGCTCGCGCTCGTGGCGGTGCTGGCGCTCTTTCTTGCGCGGCAACCGCTGGCGACGTGGCTGCGCGCTCGAACACGCGCGCCCGAGGCCGCGGCGGAGGCCTTCCGGTGGGGCCTCGCGATGCTGGTGGTCGCGGCGCTCACCGGCCTGGGCCTGCTTGCCCTGGGGCGGGGCGTGGTTCTGTGGCTGGCACTGCCCGCGGCAATGCTCCTCGCGGTCACCCTGGCGATGAGCTCGTGGCTGGGGCCACGCCGGCTGGCGACGGAGCTCGCGGGTGTGGCCGGCCTGGCGCTTGCCGCCCCGGCGGCCTACGTGGCCGGAACGGGGGCACTCGACGCGACCGCGGCGGGTGTCTGGGCGATCAGCGCGTTGTATAGCGGGCTTAGCGTGGTCTACGTGCGCCTGCGCCTCCACCAGCGCAACGAACGGGTATCGCGTGGCGAGGGGATATGGGTGGTCGTGGCGCATCTCCTGGGGGGAGCGGCCGTTCTGGCAGGGATCCGGGCGGGGTGGCTTCCCGCTCTCCTGGCGCTTCCCTTCGGGCTGATGGCGGCGCGTGCGGCGGTCGCGGCGTGGCGCAACCCGCCGCTGGAGAGCGTGCGCCGGTTCGGGTTCACCGAGATGGCACTGGCGCTTTGCTTTGCCGCGCTGGCGATCTTCGCCTACGCGCGAGAGTACTAGCCCGAAGTATTCACCAGAATACTTTTTCAAGAAGACACATGCCTGGTGACATATGTCGCCACAGGCGTCCGGAGGCACAATGTTTCGGGGCTGTGCCCGCGAACCCGCACCACGCTTGGCAGAGAGACTTCTTTTCATTATTCTGATGAATCATGCGGGCAGGGGTACTTTGAGCGCGCGGGAGGCATTCGGAAGGAACCGGGGGAAAAGATGGCGGAGAAGAAAGTGCGCGTCGGGGTGTTCGGCATTGGCCGGGGGCGGATGTTCGCCCGGCAGGCGGCCGCGATGGAAGGCGTCGAGCTTGTCGCGATCTGCGACCAGCGCGAGAAGCCGATGCGGGAGTTCGCGGCGCAATATCCCGGGGTGGCGACCTACACGGAGTACGAGCGCTTCCTGGAGCACGATATGGACGCCGTGGTCCTGGCGAACTACGCCACGGAGCACGCGCCCGCGGCAATCCAGGCGATGCGCGCGGGCAAGCATGTGCAGAGCGAGAACATCGCGGTGAAGACGATGGCCGAGGCGGTGGCCCTGGTCCGCGCGGTGGAGGAGACCGGCAAGATCTACATGTATGCCGAGAACTGTTGCTACATGAACACGGTCCAGGAGATCCGCCGGCTCTATGCCGCGGGCGAGCTGGGCGAGTTCCGCTACGGGGAGGGGGAGTACGTCCACCCCGTCTCGCCGGACGAGAAGATCCGGCTCTCGCCCACCTGGGACCACTGGCGCAACTGGCTCCCCGCCACCTACTACTGCACCCACGCCATGGGCCCCCTCATGTACATCTCGCGGACGCGCCCGGTGCAGGTGACCGGCTTCGAGGTGCCCTACGACTTCGAGGACCCCACTTGCACCCAGACGGCCAAGCGGAGCGACACGGCGGGCATCATCATCTGCCGGATGGATAACGGCGGCTATGTCAAGCTACTCCAGGGGAACCTGAAGTGCCACCTCAACTGGTACCGGATCTATGGGAACCGGGGGAGCGCCGAGACGCTCCGCCACGGCGACACCGCCTCGATCCGCGTGCGTAAGGAGCCCTGGGAAAAGGGCGAGGAGGAGCCGGTCGAGCGGATCTACAGGCCGGAGTTCCCGGAGTTTCACGATCTGGCCTCGCGCACCGGGCATGGCGGTGGCGATTTCTTTGTCGTTCACGAGTTCATCCGCGCAATTCGCACGGGCGAGCCGCCGTACCTGGACGTGTACACCGGGCTGCAGATGAGCTGCGTGGGGATACTGGCGCACCGGAGCGCGCTCAACAACAACGCCACCTACGAGGTGCCGCGTTTCCGCGACCCCGCGGAGCTGAAGCGTTGGGAGAACGACCATCTCTCGCCCGACCCGGCAGACCCGACCGAGGCGCGAATCCCCGCGAGCACCCTGGGCGAGATTGAGAAGCCGCCCGAGGTACGCGCCTCGTTTGAGCGGCGCGCGAGAGAGCTGTGCCCCGACTGGTACGAGTGAGACCTGAGCCGAGCAGGCGGCGCGAAGCGCCGCCTGCTCGGCCGATACCGGGCGCTACTGGCCGGCGTCCTCCTCCCACAGCTTCCACAGCGCCTTCTGGATTGCGTCCGTCATCCGCCGGCCGGCATCGGAAGAGAGCCGGCGCGAGAGGATGGGCCGCGCGCCGTAGGCTCCGCGCTCCGCCTGGTCGGTCGTCGGTACGTAGCCGAACCAGTCGTTGGCCAGCTCCGCGATGAAGGTGAAGGCGGCGGGCGACCACTTCTTCACCTCCAGACCATGGGCGACGAAGATCTCGCCCGGTAGGCCGACGAAGGCGATCTCGCCGACGCGGAACGCCTGCACCGGCACCGTCGCCATCTGCCCGTCCAGAGGCCACTCGTCGAACGCCTTGATCGTATACTCTTCGAAATCGCTCCGGTTCGGTTTCTCGCGCAGGCTATCAACATACGCGCGCATCGCGCTCTCGCGCGTATAGTAGGGGATCGCGAGCTCTTCCAGGCGAGCCGCGATCCGGTCGACCGCCACCGGCTCGGCCTTCTCGGCGGCGTTCATGGCGACGCCGGCGAACGCCCGGCCCAGCTGCACCGACTTCGCCGGCCCGCTGCGGGGCAGCGAAGTCGGCTGGTGAGGCACGTGGTTGATATCGCCACAGCAGCCGTTGAGGAAGAGCGTGACTACGTCCTGGCCGTAGATCGCGGAGAGCGCGCGCGCCATCTCGCCTGGCCAGTCCGCGGAGAGGAAGCGTCCGCCACCACCCCCGATGACGTCCACATGCAAGGCGTGGTTGACCACGAACGCGCGCGGTCGGCCCTCGGAGTCACTCACCTTCAGCACGAGCACTTCGGGGTCGATGCCGCCAGCGGGGCCGATGGCGCTTCCGGCGGGGCCGCGCCCGAACAGTTCGGTAGCGTCCTTCATGCGGAAGAGGCGGTTGAACGAGAGATCGCCCTCCGAACCCCTCGCGGGAGAGAGCTGCGCCGCGAAACGCGATTGGTCGGCGGTGACCACGGCATCGGCAATCAGCCCGGGCAGGCGCTCCAGCCACGGCTCATTCACCTCGCAGATCCGGCCGGGGCGCACCTCCGGGCCGGTGTGCGTGTGCGTGGCGCAGAGGAGCACGTTCTCGGGTGGGATCCCGGTTCGCGCCGCGATCCGCTCCTTGGCGGGCTGCGCGAACCCCTTCTCGATGCAGATCAGGTCGCACGAGACCAGCGCTACCGCCGCATTCCCCTGGCGGAGCACCAGCGCGCGCGCGAAAAGGTCGTCGCGCACGCTTTCGGAGACGCGCTGGTGGAAATACCCGGCCAGCTGCGTGCCCACCGGCGGGGTGATGCAGACCTGAGCGGCCCCTGCCTCCAGGGCCGGTTGATTTTCAACTTCAGCCATACTCTCCTCCATCCAATCCCTGCTCTCGTGGGAGCTTCCGCGAAGGGCAGACGACTACCGCTTCGCTCCGGCGCGCTCGATTCGGCGAGCGATCCGGTCGCGCTGGGCCAGGACCGTTTCGGGATCGCGCGTAAACTGGGTGAGGCTGGTCGTCACCGGCAGGCACGCCTGGCGCGCTTTCTCAATGGAGCCCTCGCGCTCCGCGAGCAGCGAGAGGTAGTCGTAATCTTCCAGGCCGTCGCGGATGTTCGCCAGCCGGATGCTGCCGATTGGGCCATCCTTCCCCGGGTAGAGAAGCAGGCCATCGCCGTGAAGCCGGTCGGCCCATACCGCTTCGGTGGTGATGCCAAAGTTGAGCAGGGGGCCGTCCTTCTCCGGGTCGATCATCGTCTTGTTGTTTGCGCGGCCCCAGATGTTCAGGCCCCAATAGAGCATGCCGTCCATCTTCTGGTGATACGCTTGCCACCAGATCACGCGTGCCTCGACGAGCGGGTCGTCGGCCAGCCAGTTGGCATAGGGATAGCGGGGCGAGCAACAGACGTAGGCCCACACCTGCAACCCGGCTGCGCGGCAGCGCTCGGCGGCGTCCAGATCGTAGCGCGCCGTGAGCGGGCAGTTCCAATCGACGTTGAGCTCCTTCATCACCGCCGGGTCTTGCGGGATCTTGGCCGTGGTCAGGGTGGGAATCCCCCAGCGCTCCTTCACCAGGCCAAAGTACTCGCGGATGATCGGCCAGAACTCCTCGCCGCGCTCGTCGAAGGAGTAGACGTAGGCCTTGCTCGCCAGCCCGCGCCGCTTCAGCTCCGCCGCGTAAGGGTCGAGGCGCTGGATCAGGCTCTCCTTGAACTGTGGCGTGTAGACGCTAATCGGGCTCCAGCAGACCCAGGTGCGTTTCCCGCGCGGCTCCACCAGGTTCTGCACGTTGAAGGCGTTCAGGCCCCGGGAAGCGTAGTGGGTCAGGTCGTCCAGGTCCGGCGGGTCGGTGCGCGAGATGTCGTCCGGATTGAGCCGGTGCCGGAGGACGTAGTCGCCGTACTTGCGCCGCAGTTCCGGGGTCAGTGGCCCGTAAACACTCTCCAGGAAGCCATCCATGAGCGCGAACGCCGTCTTCAACCGGGGCTGGGTGGGCAGCGTGAAGCCGTAAACGCGGGCTTCGACCGGGATCTTTAGCGCCGGCGCGTTTCCGGGCGTCACGGTGAACTCGCCGCGGTAGGTGCCGGCTGGGGTGCCCGGCGGGGCGTAGAGGGTGAACCACACGCTCTGGGTTGTGCCGCCCGACACGTCGAAACGGCTCACGGGGAGCAGGGGATCGGGCCACCAGCCCGGCAGAGCGTCCTTCATCTCCGGATGCGGGTAGAGTTCTGAGATCTTCACGAAGCCGACCTGGTGCCACTCGAAATGCTCTTTTTTCAGCACATTCCCGCGGCTGTCACGCAGGTCACTCAGCGAGACGGTGCATGCCTCCAGGTCCTTGCCCGGGGTGGCGCGCAGGCAGAGCTGGAAGCTCTCGTACTCGTTGCCCGCGAGCGCTACGGAGGCGCGGAGCGGCCTCTTCCGGGAGGGGGGCAGCGCGTCGCGCAGCACACGGTGCATGCTCCTTTCCACCCAGGCCAGGTAGGCCGCTCCCGGGCCGCGCGGGGTTCGCACCGGCCACTCGCGGCGCAGCGCCTCGTCCGAGCTGGTTTCCTGGGCATCCAGGCGGAGCGTGTAGGCGCCGCCGGGGAGCGCGCGCCCGGCGGAATCGGTGCCGGGCCACTGGAAGGCGATTTGCTCCCCCTCGCCCGATGCGGAGTAAACCGCCTCGTCTCCCCGCAGGACGGATGCTGTCCACCGCCCCGGGAAGCTGAGGATCCCGCGGAACTCCAGGTTGTTCCCCCCGCCCAGGCCGGCCACCAGGCGCTCGGACTCCACCCGGAACGGGACGAGCGAGATCGAAACGTCGTCAAACCACGCCTTGCCGGTACACTTGCGGAAGAGGATGAAGTACTGGATCTTCGCGACCGGCTTCTTCACGTCGAAGGTGTAGGAGACGCGCTCCCAGTCGTGCGTGCCCCGAGAGAAGTCGCCGCGCACTCCCCATAAGTTCGTGCCATCGGCGTAGAAGACGTCCATGTAGAGGCAGTAGTCGATGCCCTCCGCGTTCTCCGCTTTGCTCCAGCCCGAGACCTCGAACGGGTGCTGGAGCGGCGGGTTGAAGTGGACCTCCTGCATCGCGCCGTAGTATTCGTCCGGCTGGGTGGCCGCACAGGCGATCGCGTAGCCGCCTCTTCGCCCGGATCCGGGAGCGAGTGTGTAGCCCTTGCCCGCAGGGTTCCAGCTGGCGGCTGCGGTCTCGACCGCCTGCTCAAATCCCGGATTGGCGAGCAGGTTCTCACCGCGCTTTGGCGCCGCCATCGCCTGCGTCGCCACCAGCAGCAAGATAAAGCAGAAGCCTGGCCATCCCATAATAACTTCTCCTCCGTGGCGCCGGCCAGGCGGCCGGCACATGGATAGGCGAGCCCCTTCCCACCGGGCCAAGAGGGGGAAGGGGCATGCCGCGTACTACTTCACTAGGCGCACTTCCAGGTCGTCCAGGAACGCCTCGACCTGCGAAGCGTTGAAGCTATGGATCCAGAGCCGGATCGCGGCGGTTTCCGGGGGCGTGGTGAAGCGGTAGGAGAAAGGCACCCACTGGCCTGCCTGGCCCGCGAGCGTTCCGACAGGGGCGATGCCGCCTCTCTCATCCTTCTCGTTGAGCATCTCGCCCCGGGCGTTGAGGTAGTGGACGTACATCCCGATTCCCTCGCCCGTCACGTGAAACACCTTGCCGCTCACCTCCATCTCGCGCCCGGCTTCGGCCGGGATCCGTCCGGAGGTGACGTTCGAGCCCGCCTTCGTGTCGTTATCCGTGATCTTCAGCGAGTGCTTCCCAGTCGCGGCGCGCTCGGTCGAGAGCTCGCCCTGGCCGTTGCGCGGCAGATTCCAGCCCCACGTGCCGTACTCGAAGCCGCCGTTGCGGAGCAGGTTCCCCGTGCCATCGCTCGTCGGCCCCTCGAAAGGCGTGATCTTCAGTGTCACCGTGGCCTTTTTCACCGGCTGCTCCAGCGCAATCCCTATGCGGGTGGGGAGCACCGGCGCGTCCTCGCGGATCTCCTCGGCGGTTATGGTGTAGGCGGCGCCGCCCGTATCGATCTCCACGCGCACCGCCTCATCCACGTCGTAGACCATCAGCGCGCCGTCGTCCAGGCGCCGCCATCCGCCGAGGGTCACCAGCGCCGTGCCGAAGCTTTGTGGCGACGTCAGCTCCACCTGGTCGGTGACAGTGAGCGAGCCGGCACCCTCGCGCGAATAGACGAACGCGCGCTTCAGCTGGACCAGCTCAGGCACGGGGTAGGCGGACGTCAGGTCGAGCTCCAGGGTATCACTTTTCTCGGTGAAGTTGGTGCGCAGGACCTTTGCCACGGCTTCCCGCCCCGGCTGTTGCAGTTTCCCGGCGACGACGGGCACCGGATGGCCATAGGAGTTGAGGAGATTGCTCTCGTAGCGCCGGGCGCTGAAGGTGCGCGCGGAGTAGGTCTCCGAGCCCGGATCGAGAAGGACGGCCCGGTCTCCCAGGACGACGACGTAGGAGCCGAGGTCGTTGTGGTTGTGGTGCTCCGCGTTGTTCCCGCCCTTGAGCGCGACGGCCATACGGCAGTTGGAACCCTCGGCGGGCCGGGAGATGAGGATGCCGGCATCCTGGAACCACGACCGGATTCTCGGGCCGACGGTGGCCTTCTCGCCGATAGGGGGCAGGGAATCGGGGAAGCAATAGAGCATCGTAGCGAAGAGGCTGTCTCGGCGCCCCATGGCGAGCGTCTCATACTGCGGCAGGCCGAGGCGGAACCGCCGGTTGAGGAGCCACATCGACCACTGATCCGGCTGGGCGCGGACGCCACAATCGGCGAAGGCGGGCGAGACGCCGCTCTGGATCTGAATCCGCGCGGCGAAAGTGGCCGGCGCTGCGGCTTCGGGCTGGGCGAGGAGATCGAGCTGGTTGCCGGTGGCCCGGCGTACCGCCTCGCTGAGGAGCACGAAGTGCCCAAAGCCGTAGTTCCAGTAGCCCAACCCCTCGCTACAGTAGCCGTCCGGCGTGAAGCCTTTCAGGAAGTTCCGGGAGTATCTCTCGGCCGCGGCCACGAACCGGGCGCGCTCCTCGCGCGACTCCACCTGTGCCAGCGCGGTTCCCGTCACTCCGGCCAGGCAGACGGCGTTCCAGTTGCTCGTCGTGTGCATCCACCAATCGGCGTTGCGCTTGCCGTCCAGGGTGGCCAGATAGGGATCGAGGATGAAGTGGCGGAGACGGTCGCGGAGGCGCTCTCGGATCGCGGGCTTTAGCCGGTCGCCCAGCAGCCAGTCGGCGGTGGCCAGGTTCCACGCGAGGCCCGAGGAACCGAGGTCGATGGTGATGTGCGTGCCGTGGAAGTTGGTCAGCTTCGCATCATGCGCCGGCATCACCCAGGTGCGTTCGGCGCACAGCGTCTCGAGAATAGCCTCGATGGCGGGGATGAACCGGCCTTTGTTCTCGATGCATTCGGCCAGGACCAACGTGTTTACCCGGCCCCGGCGCTGCGAGGCGACCCGCTCCCAACGCGTGCGGTTGCCGTTGCGTGTGTACTCCAGAAAGAGGTCGTCCGGCTGCTCCGGGATCGGCTCTTCCAGGAGCTCGGCGGCGCGTTCCAGGATCTTCATCTCCGCCGCCTCGGCGGCAAAGCGTTCCCAGGCAGCGCGATCGGAGATCGGACGGCCCAGACCCTCGGGGCGCTCCGGGAGCATCGCCGCAATCGCCGCGACGCGGTCGGGATCGAGCGGCGGCTCGGCTGCTTCTGCCCCAGGTGTCGCTGCCGCGAGTGCTGTGAGTGCGAGAGCCAGGTGAGGTAAATTGAGGGAAGCGCGCATTTCAGACCGACCCGGGGGCAGGGGAGGGATCGCTCGCCCCTCCGAATGCGGGGTGCGCGAGGGAGAGAGAAATCATCCCCTGCAACGCCCGGCCTCCTCTCCGGTTTCGTTCTGTGCCACTATCCACGCGGCAGCCGGGCCATCGCCAGCCACCGCTTTGCAGGGAGTATAACAGGCCCGTGGGGGAGAGTCAAGCAAATCGAGCTGCCAATTGACCGCACCGATACCGCGGATAGAGGGACGGGCGCGAATGGTAAGGACGGGCACCCTGGGGGGCGTGTTCCCTTCGGAGGTGCCCGCGAGCCCCATGCGGTAGCCCCCCTTCCTTGGGGATGGCACGGGGTTGGGAGTTAGGCGAATGCCCGCCGGAGCCCAGCTGCGGATAATGAACACCCGGAAGGGGATATCCTCTTGGGGCCGAACGATTCCCCGGCGGCCCGCGACCGCCGCGAGGAGAGTGACTGGATGCCATACCCGCGATTGGCGCCCGGCTTCCGGGCTTTGTTTCTGTTTCTGATTGCCACCGGCGTGGCGTGCTTGCCCGCGTGGGTTGGAGCGGCGCCCCTGCCGCCCCCGTGCAGGCATGTGCCCGTCGATCAGGAGATCTCGCTGGAGGAGGTGCTCCGTCTGGTCGATCCCGGCCATCCCGCGATGCGCGAGGTGGTGGCGGCGCGAGACGCGGGCAATCTCACGCGCGCTCGCGACCTTTTAGCCCGGCACATGGCCGCCCGCGAGAGGCCCGTGGTGCCGCCCACGCGTTTTCCAGGGCTTGGTCCGGGTAACTCCACGCTTATCCTCCCTGGGAGCGCCGCCGACCGCGCGCGCGTCGATCAGACGACGATGCGCCACCGGTTCACCCTGCGCAACAACGACGCCGGCACGGTGGAGACTTACGACCTCGGGCCGCGCATCGAATGGATGAAGAACCCGGGCAAAGCGCTCAGCTGGATCCTCTACCTGAACCAACTCAACCACCTGGCGGAGCTGGCCGGCGTCTATCGCGACACGCGCGACGAGAAATACGCCGCCGAGATCGTCGCGCAGCTCTCCAGCTGGACGCAGCAGTGCTGCCGGTGCTACGGCTACATGCGCGCCGAGCGGATGGTTCCCTCGGGCATGGAGGTGCGCAACCGGCTCTGCAACATGGTGGCCGCCTACGACGTGGTCCGCCGCTCGCCTTCGCTCACGCCGGATGCGCACCTCACCTTCTGGAAGTTCTTCATCGCGTGTGCGCGCGAGCTGATGCGCTACGGGGGCACCTCCTATCCCGGGCTGCTCCCGCTCGCGGTGATCTTCCCCGAGTTCCAAGAGTCGCGCGCCTGGTTTGAGGCGGGCGCGGCTAACCTGCGCGCCATGATCGTGGACCGCACCTCGCCCGAGGGTGCCTGGGATACCCACTCCATCTCCTACCAGACGGTCTCGGTGCCGTGGGCGGCGCGGGTGCTCGAGTTCATGGATGCCAACCCGGGCGCGCCCGGCGTGGACGAGCTTGCGGCGATGGTGAAGCGGCAAGGGGGCAAGCTCCTTAGCGCCCCGCTCTGGGTTGTGATGCCCAACGGCGGCCTCCCCAACATCGGCGATACCTACGGCCGGCCGGACTGGGATGGGAGCACGGCCCAGGGCTTCCTCCGCTCCTACCTGGCCGGGTTCACCGGATTGCCGCCGGCGGAGGAAGCGCGCCTCAGCAACATCGCCGACCCCTATGAACGCCTGCTGGCCACGCTGGCCGCTGTCTCGGGGAGCGACGGCCCGGTGCCCGCGGTCACCTCGGTTGCCCTGCCCGGATCCGGGTGGTACGCGATGCGCGGCGGCTGGAACCGCGATGCCGCCTATCTTTACTTCGACCTCTCGACCCAGGCCATCGGGCACGCCCATGAAGACGCCTGCCACTTCGACCTGTATGCCTACGGGAAGCCGCTCCTGACCGATACCGGCGACTACTTCCTGGGGTGGGGCTACCGCACGGCGCTCCACAACACGGTGGAGGTGGACGGGCGCTCACAGGCGCGGGGTGCGAACGCCCCGATGATTCCCATCGAATGGGTCACCACGAGGGACTTCGACTTCGTCGATGGCGCCCACGGCGGCTATGGCGACCTGGGCGTGACCCACCGGCGGAAGATCCTCTTCGTGAAGCCGGGCTACTTCGTCCTCTGCGACCTCCTCACCGGCGCCGGGCGCCACCTCCTCGAGCAGTTCTTCCACTTTGCCGGGCCGGCACAGACACTGCCCGCGGAGGTGAGCCTCGATCCGAAAACCGGACGCGCGCGCACTCTGCACGCGAACACGGCGAACGTGGAGGTGATCCCCGCCTACACCGCCGGGCTGCGCTCCGGCTTCGCCGAGGCGGTGGAGACCGATATGAGGGTGGAGGATCAGCGCGAGCGCAAGGCAATGCTCGGGTGGATGGTCACCACGGGGAGCTTCCAGCGGGTGAAATCGCCCGTGGCGGTCTACACCCGGGAAGGCGACCTGCCGCAGGCGTTCTATGACGTGCTCTTCCCCACGCCGCGCGGTGGAGAGGCATCGGTTACGCTCCGCGAGCTGCCCGTGGAGGAGGATGGGAGGTCGCTCTCGCCGCATGAGGCCGCCGGCCTGGAGATCCGCTGCCGGATGGCGCGTCCGGCGCCAGAGGCAGAGAGCGCTCAGATGGAGATGGGCCCCAACCTTGCCCTCGGAAAGCCAGGGTTCGCCGAGATATCGCGGGGGCAGTTCCCCGAAGGCGCGAAGCTCCTGACCGATGGCGATACCGGCCCACGCACTATCAGCGCGGCACTCTCCTCGGCGCCGCACCAGCCCGGCGTGCCCCTCACAGGGCGTTTCGGGGTCGATTTTGGCACCCCAGTCGCGGTGAACGCGGTCGTTTTGCACCACGGCATCTGGAATGGGAAGACGATCCTCTACCCCGCGGAGAAGATGAGCATCCAGTATTGGGATGGGAGAGCCTGGCACGACGTCACCGGCGCTCGGACCAGCTGGCACGACGACCAGGTGAGCCGGACGTTTTTCGACACCGTGCGCACCACCCGGCTGAGCGTGGCCGTGGAGCGCGCGGGGGGAGGCCGGCTGGCGCTCCGCGAGTTTGAGGCCTACCACGTCTCGTCGGAAGAGCTTGCGCGCTTCGAGAGAGCCCGTCAGGCGAGGGTGACCGAGGAGTGGACCGACGTCATCCTGATCTCCCACCGCGGCGCCCGCGGGCGCCGGTATGGCGACTATCTCTTCGACGGCGAGATCGCGCTCATTCGCAAGGACACGGCGGGGAGGGTGGTCCGCGTGGGCGTGAAGACGGGGAAGAGCGTGCGCGAGGGAGGGCGGACGCTCCTGGAGAGCCCGGAGCTCCTGGACAGCTTCTGCGCGGAGTGGCAGGGCGAAGCCGTCCGCCTCGATGGTCCGGCGCCGCGGGGCCTGGCGCTCCTCGCGCAGAATGCCCGGCGCAAGGAGTGTGCTGGAAGCGCGCTCGCGGCAGAGCCGCGCGGCGGCGCACTGGTGGTGACCCGCGCTCCGCAAGCCGCGCCGCCCCGGATCACCGAGGTGCGCGTTCGCCTGGAGCCGCCCCAGAAGGGGCTGGCCGGCGCGCAGCCGTTCGCGTGGGTCACCTGGAAGACGGACGTGCCGGCCACTTCGCGCGTGGAGTACATCGCGGAGGGCCAGCCGGCGCGGCGCACGCCGGTCGACGCGGCGTTGAAGCGGGAGCACCGCGTCCGGGTCGATTTCCTGGTTCCGGGCGAGGAATACTCCTTCCGCGCGATCTCGGTCGATGCCTGGGGCCAGAGGGCCGAGGCGCCCGCCACGCGTGCGGATTAGACCCGGCCTAGCGTGGGCGCTCGGGAGAGATGCCAGAGGGCCGGCTGTGTTGAGAAGGGGCAACGAGACGATGGAGTTTCCAGGGAACACGCTTTACGGCACGGCGCCGGAGCCGTATGAGATTGAGGAAGATCGCGCGGGCGGGGCGCTCGTTTTGCGCACGCCTTTCTATGCCATCGAGCACGACCTGCGCGCCGGCGGGGCGATCCGCGCGATCCGGCTGTTCCAGGGCTCGGGGGAGAACCTGCTCCTGGCGCCGATGGGGTGCGAGGTTGTCTTGGAGGGCGACGCGCGCGTCTTCTCCACGCTGTCGGATTCCTCGCCCCGGGTGGATGTGTCTCGCGATGGGGAGAGGGTCCGGGTGGACGTCGCCGGAGTGATGCGCTCCCCCGAGGGCGAGAGCTGCGGCGTCGAGTATCAGATCCGCTACGAGTACCGCTGGGGCGCGATCCGGCTCTGCCAGCGCTTCCGCTTCCCGGGGGATGGCGCGCGTGTCCGCCGGCTCACGCTGTTGCAGTGGAAGCTGCGCCCGGAGCTCGGCTCGTTCGCCGTGCGCCCTGGCGCACCCGCGGAGGCCTCTGCCTGGCTGGGCGCTTTCGGCGTCTGCCAGTGGGGCCGGTTCACGCCGGGCGCCTCTTTCGACTGCCCCTATGAGAGCCGGTTCGTGCCGCGCTACGTGGCGTGCGCGGAGCAGGGTCGCGAGGGCCTGGAGTGGTTCGCTGGCTCGAAGCTGTCGCAGTGGGATTACCAGGCATGTGGGCGCCCGGGGTATGGCCACCTCTACCTCGGCCCACAGTCGCGCCCGCCGGCGGTGGTGTGCACCATCTCGCCCGTGAACATCCCCTCGGGGGCGGTGCCGATGGCCGGCGACTACACGTTCGATTCCTGGCTGGGCATCCCGGTCCTCTCCGGGCGGGCGCACCGCCCCTTCCTCCATCGCTCGTTTAACCGCCACGACTGGCCGACGCGCGAGAAGATCCGCGCCTGGGCCGAGGCCGGGGTGCGTACGGCGCACTTCCACCACGATGGCGATACCTTCCGCGATGGCCTCTTCTGGCGCGATGGGAGCTACCCACCCTTCGGTCCGGAAGATATGAAGGAGTACGACCGCGTGATCCGCGAGCTCCAGGAGCACGGGATTCGCGTGGCCACCTACTTCTCGAACAAGGAGCTGCACCCGACGACGGCGGCCTACCAGGCGCACGGCGCCGAATGGGCGCGGCTTCCCGGCGAGCGCGGGCAGCAGCTTCACAATGCCTACGCGGGGGATGAATACGGCGCCCAGATGTGCCTCCGCTCCGGCTGGCTCGCCCAGCTCAAGGAGAATATCGACACCGTCCTGCGCAACCACCCGCTCGATGGCGTCTACTATGATTGGAACGTTGCCCTCTACTGCCATAACCCGGCGCACGAGCCAGACGCGGAGCCCGGGGAGCTTCCCGATTACGGCGGATGGGCGCTCTCGCCGGTCGGGCATTGGGACGTGGATGAGCTGGTAGAGCTGATGGAGTGGACGCGCCAGCGCGTCGGCCGGGATGGCCTTGTCATCATTCACAACACGATGGTGCCGTGCGCCGTGACCGAGAACCTGGCCGATTACGTGGTCGCGATGGAGTGGGGCTATGGCCGGCTCGCGACGGCGGCGCCGCCGCTCGCCTCGCTCCCGCTGGAGTGGAGCTTCATGGGTGCGCGCCCGCGCGGCGTCATTGGCTACGGCTGCCTGGAGCGCGACGCCCCGGAATCGGTCCACCGCCAGATGACGCTGCGCTGCCTGCTCACTGGCACGGCCCCCTGGCCGGCGCAGGACCTCGACCTGGAGCTGTTCGCGCCACTGCGCGATTACGACCTGAGCCAGTATCGCTTCTATGACTGGCGGAGTGCCCCCGTGCGCCTGGAAGAGGAGGGAGTGGCTGCCGCGGCCTATATCGGCGCGCGCGAAGCCCTGGTGGTTGTAGGCAACCTGACGGGAGAGGCGCGTACGGCGCGAGGCGCGCTCGCCTCGGGCGAGAGCTTCGCGGTGGAGCTACCGCCCGATGGGGCCACGGTGGTGCGCATCCCCCTGGATCGCTGAGCAGCACTCCGGCTATCTGCCCCAGAGGAGAAGAAGATGATCCGTCTTGGATTTGTCGCCGGTGCCGGCATCTACCATGCCGTGCAGTTCGCGAAGATGTTCAACGGGCTGAACGAGGAGTTCAAGCACCTCGACCCGTATGGCGGCCGGCCGCCGATGGCGCGGATCGAGGGCGCCACCGTGGTCAAGGTGTTCGACGAGAACCGGCAACACGCCGAGAACCTGTCGCGGTTCGCCAACGTGCCCGTTGTCGCAAATAGCCTCGAGGAGATGTTGGAGGGCGTCGACGCGATCTACATCGGCGATGACTTGACGATGAAGCAGTATCAGTATGCCCGGCCCTTCATCGAGAAGGGGATACCCACCTTCATCGACAAGCCGATGGCAGACAGCGTCGCCGCGGCGCGCGAGCTGATGGACCTGGCGCGCTGGCGGAAGTGCCTCCTGATGTCCTCCTCGGCGCTGAAGTACACCAAGGAGTTCGCGCCGGTGACGAGCGGTGAGGCGGATGTGGGCGAGATCGTCATGGCGTGCACTCTGGGCCCGGCGGACCTGAGGCTCTCACGCCCGTTCCTCTTCTACGGGATGCACGCGGTGACCCTCGGGCACACGCTGATCAACAGCCGGCCAGTGGAGGTGTTCGACGTGGGAGAGCGCGGCCGGACCGCCGTTCAGGTGAAGTACCTCAACGGTGCCCAGCTGACGGTGATGTGCCCGCACGGCGTGCCGGTCGGCTTCCAGGGGCTGGTTCAGGGCACCCGGGGCAGCTTTTACGCGAAGGTGGCCGACTCGGCGCATTACTACTCCACCATGCTGAAAGAGTTTCTGGCGATGGTGGAGAAGGGTGAGCAGACGTTCGACCTGCTGCAGGCGGTTGAGGTGATCCAGATCTGCTGTGCCGCCGAAGAGTCGGTGAGGACTGGCCGACCCGTGCGCCTCGGCTAACCCGCATTATTCATCAAGAATAATGAAAAGAAGTCTCCCTGCCAGGCGTAGCGCGGGCCCGTAGGCACAGCCCCGAAAACACTCTGCCTCTAGGCGCTTGTGGCAGCAACGATGTGTCACCAGACAAGAGCCTTCTTCTTGAAGTATTCTGGTGAATACTTCGGGCTAACCCGCATTATTCATCAGAATAATGAAAAGAAGTCTCACTGCCAGGCGAGGCGCGGGTTCGTGGGCACAACCCCGAAACATCCTGCCTCCGGACGCCTGTGGCGACATATGTCACCAGGCATGTGTCTTCTTGAAAAAGTATTCTGGTGAATACTTCGGGCTGATGGTGCGCTGGAGAGGGGCGCCTGGCACCATGCCGCGTGAAGGGCGCCCCTCTCGCGCTCGCGTCCGGCGGGAATCGGGCGCTGGCCCGTGGAATCGAGAGATATGCTGGCGCTCTGGATGCCGCGCCGCCACGCTGGAGGAAGGGGCAGTCGGCCTTTCGCGTGGACGTTGGCGTAGAAGGGGCGGGAGAGATGTTGCCGACAGTCGACTTTTGCGGTCTGACCGTGACCCGGCTGATTATCGGGGCGAACCCCTTTGGGGGCTTCAGCCATCAAAGCAAGGAGCGCGACCAGGAGATGGTGGCCTACCACACGCCGGAGCGGATTCGGGAGACGTGGGCGCGCGCCGAGGCGGCGGGGATCAACACGATGATCACCAACAACGAGACGCCTCACGTGATCCGCACGGTGGAGGAGTATCTGGCAGAGGGCGGAAGGCTCCAGTGGATCGCGCAGGTTGCCAACCGCACCTACGCCAGCATGTTCGAGGCGATCGATAAAGCCGTGGCTATTGGCGCCAAAGCCCTCTATTTCCATGGCGGCCTGGTGGATAACCTCTATGCCGAGCGTGACGAGGCAACCCTTCGCTCCTGGATCGAGCACGCCCGTGGCCACGACATTCCGGTCGGCGTCGCCGGGCATTCGACCGAGACGCACGATTGGGTGGATAGCCTGGACTTGGTAGACTTCCACGTCGTCTGCTTTTTCAACTGCGGCAGCCTGCACAGTGGCAAGGGGCACAAGTTCAAGCTGGCTGATGCCTTCGCCGCCGGCCAGTGCATCCAACGCCTGGTAAAGCCGTGCATCGCCTATAAGATCATGGCGGCCGGCCGCATCGACCCAGTCATGGCGTTCGAGTATGCCTTCGAGACGATCAAGCCGGGCGATGTTGTGAACGTAGGCATGCACCGCGGCGACAAAGATAACATGGTCGAGGAGAACGTCGCCCTCGTTAAACAGATCCTCGGGGCATAGGCCATCCGTCAGGGGACGACACCCGGGCGCCGCTCTCGGAAGACGTCTGTCGGGGGCGGGGGGCGCAACCTGCGAGGCTGTCGAGGGACTCGGCGGGGTCGGAGAATGGCCACCCGCGTGGCCGCAGTTTGTGAGCCTCAGGCGCGGGTACCGGACGTCTGAGTCGGGGCAGGGGATCGCAGGCGCGTGAGCTGCTCCCAGACCTCATCGGGCACGGGGATGCCCTCTTTCTGGCGGCGTTCTGCCTCGCGGCGCTCGACCTCGCCCGGAACCAGGATCTCTCGCGCGCCGGGCGCCAGGCGCGCGCTCTTCACCCAGGAGATCAGGCTGGCGGCGAACGCGGCGAACTCGTCGCGCCCGCAGAAGGCGCGTGGGTCGATGGCCAGGAAGGTGAAGGCATTCCCGCCCCTCCTGGCATCAGGACTGCTGCATCCGGCGCCACTGAGCGCGCCGGCCAGCACATCCACCATTAGGCCTAGCGCGAAGCCCTTGTAGCCAACGTTGCCCCCTAGCGGCAGGAGCGAACCGGGCGGTTGCTGGTAGAGGACGTTGGGGTCGCGCGTCGGATTCCCGTCGCTATCGACAATCCAGCCCTCGGGGACCGGCTTTCCCTGGATGCGGTAAGTTCGCACCTTCCCTTCGGCGACCGCGGAGGTGCTGATGTCGATGACGATGGGGGCGTCCCCCGTGGGGATGGCGCAGGCGAGCGGGTTGGTGCAGAGCCGGGCGTCGGCGCCGCCCCAGGGCACCGTGTTGTGCGCCCCGCCATGCCCGTTCACGAAGAGCATCCCGACCATGCCGCGTGCGGCAGCGATCTCCACGTACTCCCCCAGCCGGCCGATGTGCGTGGAGTTGTGCACCGCCACGCCGGCGAGGGAACACGCCTCCGCCTTGGCGACCGCTATCTCCGCAGCGCGCGTCGCCGCCACCTGCCCGAAGCCCCAGTGGGCGTCGAGCACCGCCGTGCTGGGCGTTTCACGGATTACCTCGATGGGCGCGCCCGGGACAACGCTCTCTGCCCGGATCGCCTCCAGGTACTGCGGCAGGCGCATCACGCCGTGAGAGTCGTGCCCGGCCAGGTTGGAGGCGACCAACGACCGGGCCACAACCCGCGCCTCGTCCACGGGCACCCCGTGTGCCGCCAGGGCATTCTCGGCGATCTCCGTCAACTCTTCCGCGGATACGAACGGCATGGCAACTCCTCTTCCGGCTACGTGGCCACGCGATGCGTCAGGGCTCGATTCCGGCGCTCAGGTAGTCGGCGGCGGCTTCATATCGGCGGCACTCCTCGCGCTCGTGCTCCGCGCTCCAGCCGAGGAGCAGGGCGAATTCGCGCGAGACCCGCTCCAGCGCGTCGAGGCCGTGATCCGGGCGGAAACCGATCCCGGTGCGCCGGAGGAGGAAGTCGGCGGGCGTGACGGCCATCTCCGCGCGACAGGCGTGGTGGATCTGGGCGAGAATTTCGGGATGGCCCGGGGTAATCCGCTCGCGCAGGCGCGCGTCGGCTTCGGCCAGGGCCAGCACCTCCGCGGCGCGCGTGCCATAGAGCCCAACCAGATGCTCGACCTGCTCCTCATCAAGGCCAATCGCGGAAGCGCGAGGGGCAAGCCGGCAGCGCGTGACCTCTGGGGCTTCGCTGCCGCCCGGGAGCGGCTCGACGGCGGTCCGGCAGGGCATCCGGCGCCCGAGGATGCGTCCGACGAGATCGACGGCCTCGGCAGCGATGGCGCGATAGGCCGTGATCTTCCCGCCGAAGAGGGAGAGGAGCCCGGGCGTACCCTCTCGGGCGTGGTCGACAATCCGATGCCGGCGCGAGACGTCCGACTCCGCCTTCTTCCGAGAGCGCACCAGCGCGCGCACGCCGGCAGTGGTCGCGAAGACGTGGCCGAGGTCGGCATGCGGGAAGACGCGGCGTGTCTCCTCCACCAGGTAGCGCACCTCGTCCGGGAGGGCGGTGACCTGGTCTGGGCTTTCCTCGTAATCAGTGTCGGTGGTGCCGATGAGCGTGTTGCCTTCCCACGGCACGGCGAAGAAGATACGCCCGTCGCGCCGAGCCTGGAGCACGATGGCGTGCCGTGTGAACGAGGGGACCAGGAGGTGGATCCCCTTCGTGCGCCGGAGGACGGGCCGGGCCTCTGGGGAAGCGAGGCGCGCCACCTCATCGGCCCAGGGGCCGGCGGCGTTCACTGTGAGCCGGGCGCGGATGGGATGGGTTGCGCCCGTCAGCCGGTCTTCCACGAGGGCTCCGCAAACGCGCTGGCCGTCGCGCAACAGCTGGCGCGCTTCCGCATAGTTGGCAATCTGGGCCCCGTGTTTTTGGGCGCAGAGCGCGTTCTCCACGCACAGCCGCTCTGGATAGGCGACCTGGGCATCGTAGTAAAGCGCGCCGCCGCGCAGGCCCTCGCTCCGGATTCCCGGCTCCAGCTCGCGCACCTGCGCGGGAGTGAGCATCCGGTGCGAGGGAAGGCTTTTCCCCAGCGAGAGGAGGTCGTAAAGCACCATGCCGGCGCGGAGGAAGAGCGGACCCCAGCGGTCGCCGACATAACTCGGGGTGAGGAAGGGGATGCCGCGGACCAGGTGGGGCGCGATCTGGAGGAGGTGCTGACGCTCATGCAGCCCCTCATGCACCAGGGCGAAGTCGAACAGCTCCAGGTAGCGGAGCCCCCCGTGGATCAGCCGCGTCGATCTTGATGTCGTGCCATAGCCCAGGTCTTCCTTTTCGACGAGGGCCACACGGAGCCCGCGCATCGCGGGGTCGCGTGCCACGCCACACCCGAGGATGCCGCCTCCGATCACGAGGAGGTCATACTCTTCGCGCGCCATCGTCTCCAGGTCACCTCTGTTGCTCACCGATGCCACCCTCCATCTCGCCTCTTTCTATCAGGTTCCGTATCCCGGGTTGTTTTCCTGGAATCCTCGCTTACCAGCTCGGGAACGCATTTGCCGGTGGCTCGTCTGGTTAGTAGAGGCCGCTGCACTGGCATTGAGATGATGCCATGCGCCGCTTCCGGCAGCGGCCGCAGATGTGTTGAATGATCGGGACCTCCCGATTCAGGTCCAAGGCAAAACACCAAGAAGTCGCAGCCCCATTTGCACTCGTCGCGCGGCATCCGACGCTGCGCGGTCGCGGGTTGGGGAAGGAGACGGCTTCTGCACGCTGCTTCTGAGGAAGGAGAGAGGACATGCTTCGACGATGGTGGTTCGTCGCGCTGGTTCCAGCGCTGTTGTATGCCGCGCCGGCGCAGGCGCAAGGGGGTTGGGGATGGGGGAGCCGCGTCGCCCCGGAGACGGAGAAGGAGAAGGCCTACGTGGAGGATGCGCGGAAGCTGCGCTCCGAGCTCTGGCAGAAGCAGCGCGAGCTGTGGGATCTGCAGACTCAGGAGAAGCCGTCCGCTTCTGCCCTGAAGGCGAAGGAGACCGAGGTGAACACGCTGCGCCGCAAGCTCTCGGACCTCAACTACAAGAACCGCGAGCTGCGCTGGCAGATGATGGATCGCGCGCGTCAGAACGCGGCCCGGTCGTGGATGGGGCGGGGTGTCCGCGGAATGGGGCCGGGCGCTGGTATGCACCCCCGGGGCATGGGCGGTCGTGGCGCCTGGATCCGCCGCCCAGGCAGCTGGGGTGGATGTGCCGCCGGTGTCTGCCCCTGGAAGGCGCCTGCGCGCTAGCAAAGGGCTCAGCCGATAGTGGACAGGCAGGATTGCAGGCGGTCCTGCCTGTCCGAAGATCAAATCGGGAACACCCCAGGGCCGTGCTCTCTGCTGTCTCCTAGGAAGAGCACGGTCCTGGGGCTTCGGCTTGCGCCGGCCACACGAGAGGGGCGGCAAAAGGGTGTGGCGGGGGGGAGCAGAGCCCGTCTCGTTGCGAATGCACTTTGCCTCTCTCCCGGAGGGATAGTCCGGGCAAGGGAGGATGCCGGTGGCCCGCCCGACGAAACCTCATGCTCACACTTCCGAAACTCTCATTAGGTAATTATAGGTAATTATAGGTGACTTCCCTATTGACCCAAAGGGGCGTGTCCCGGTATACTAGCCTCCATACCTACCAGGAGAAGAGCAGCCGGTCGTAGAGCTCCGGGGGGCAGCACTGGCCACTGGCATGCCAGACGCGGGCGGCCCTTCACCATACGAGGATGCTCCTGCAGAAGGGCCAGCCTATCCATGCCGAGAGGGATGAGGCAGCCGCCGTTCTTAAGAGGGTGCCCTTATCGCCGGGCCGGGCATGAAACGACGGATGGGGATGTCTCTCGCGCGTCTGTCTCGCACTCTACTGGAAGGTGGAAAGATCAACTCCAACAGGGAATCGCCTACCGGCTCTGTGACCGCCACGGAGTATCTTCCAGGGATTGGGCACGGCGTGTTCCCGGAGAGTAGGAATTCCGAGCGGATGAACAGATCGTCCGACCGCAGTGAAGAGGCGCGGGCTGGCGCCCTGCATGCCTACGGCATCCTTGATACGCCTGCCGAGGAGGTGTTTGATGGCCTGGCGATGCTGGCCACCCAGGTGTGTGCCACTCCGATGGCCCTTCTCGGGTTCATTGACCGCGGCCGTGTATGGATCAAGGCGAAGGTCGGTTTGGATGTTGTCGAACTGCCGCGGGGCGGTTTTTGCGCCCGCGCGATGGAGCAGGACGGCCCACTGATCATCGCCGACGCGGCCATGGAACCGGATCTGGCGTCGGATCCGTTTCTGAATGGGCAGGTGAAGGCGCGTTTCTGTGCTGCGGTGCCCCTCAGGGATAGGCAGGGCTATACGATCGGTCTGCTCACGGTGTTCGACCGCGTGCCGCGCCGGCTGCGCCAGGATCAGGCGCAGGGCCTGCAGGCACTGGGCCATCAGGCGATGGCCCTCCTGGATGCGCGCTGTGAGCTCTCCAAAAGAGCCCGAGTGGCGCACGCACCAGGCGATCCCAAACCGGCAAGCCACTCATCGCGCGGCACGCTCCCGGACGCGCGGTTTCGCAAGGCTTTCGACGCCAGCCCCGAGCTGATGGTCATCAGTGCGCTGAGCGACGGGCGCTACATCGAGGTGAACGAGACTTTCTTGCGCGTGACGGGCTACCGGCGCGAGGAGGTGATCGGGCGCACCGCGTCTGAAGTCAACTTCCTGGTCGACCCCTGGGAGCGCTCGCAGATCCGGCAGCTTTTGCGCCAGCGTGGGGCGGCTCACAACATGGAGGCGCGCTTCCGCCTGAAATCAGGCGAGGAGCGCGTCGGGCTTCTCTCGGCCACGACGATCCACCTGGGCTATGAGCGCTATGTGCTCTACGTAGTCAATGATATCACGGAGCGAGAGCGGGCCGAGGAAGAGCAGAAGCGCGCGGATGCGCGGATGCAGCGCGCGCAGAAGCTGGAGAGCCTGGGCATTCTGGCCGGTGGCATCGGACACGACTTCAACAACATCCTGATGGGGATTCTGGGCAACGCCAGCCTGGCGCTGGAGCAGCTTCCCGACGATGCGCCCGCGCGGTATCACATCCGCGAGATCGAGAAATCCGCGTTGCGCGCAGCCGACCTGACGGCGCAGATGCTCGCCTACGCCGGCGAGGGCGAGACGGCTCGCGAGCCGGTAAATCTCTCGAAACTGGCAGAGGAGATGGGAGGCCTTCTCCATTCGGCGGTGTCGAAGAAGGCGACGCTCCGCTGTACCTACGCCGCCAATCTCCCCGTTGTCCTAGCCGATCCCGCTCAGATGCGCCAGGTGCTGATGAATCTGGTGACCAACGCTTCCGAGGCGCTTGGCGACGACGAGGGTGCCATCCGCGTGAGCACCGGTATCCTGCAGGCCGACCGAGTCTATCTGGCCCATGCCTACCCGGATCCCGAGCTCCCCGCCGGCACCTACGTCTATCTCGAAGTATCCGATACCGGGGTGGGCATGGACGCGCAGACGCGGGCACGCATCTTCGAGCCGTTCTACTCCACGAAGGGCCCTGGGCGCGGCCTGGGATTGGCCGCGTGCCTTGGCATTGTCCGCGGGCATGGCGGCGGCATTCTTGTCGACAGCCGGCCCGGGCATGGCACCACAATCCGTCTCCTCCTGCCGTGCGCTAAGGAGCAGCCTCCCGTTGAGACAAGCGTGCGGCCCTCCACCCTGCAGGCGGCCGCCCCGACAGTCGCGCCCCGGCCGTCCGCAGCGCAGCGAGAGGTGTCGGGCAAGATCGCGGACACCTGGCGCGGGAGCGGCACGGTGCTGGTCGTGGATGACGAGGATGTAGTGCGCGCCGTTGCCCGGATGATGCTCGAGTTCGTCGGCTACACCGTTCTTGTGGCGAGCGACGGCGTGGATGCCGTGGAGGTGTTCCGCCAGCACGCGGACGAGATCTCCGTCGTGCTGCTCGACATGTCGATGCCGCGCATGAATGGCGAGCAGACATTCGATGCCATCCGGGCCATCCGCCCCGATGCCCGTGTGATCCTCTCAAGCGGGTATCAGGAGCGAGAGACAATCGAGCGTTTCTCTGGCAAAGGCCTGGCGGCGTTTCTCCCGAAGCCCTACCAGTTCCAGGCGCTCCTGCGCAAGATCCGCGAAGTCACGCAGTGCTGAGCGGCTTGTGGAGGTGAGATCCGCTCGGGAGAGCGCCCGCGGCCATCCATCACGGGCGCTCCACGAGAGGGGAATGAGGGGCGCCCCCGAGCCCGTGTGAGGAGACCCCGGGAGCACGCCCCAAATGAGGCGGTTTCTTAGAAACCGTAGCCCAGGCTCAGGCCCAGGTAGCTGTGCGCTCCGGATGTGGTGGGGAAGACGAGCTCGGCCTGGCCCATAGTTCCCTTGCCATCGGTATCGCCATCGAAGAAGTGGCGGACAAAGATCCGGGCGCCGCTCGGGACGAACCCAGCGCCTATCTCTGTTGCATGAAGCTGCACGCCTGCGGAAGCCGCCACGCCGAACTTCTTCGCGGACTCCTGGTTCTCGCGGCCGATGGTCCAGCCCATCAGCCCGGCCTCGACGAAGTAAGGCTGCTCGAGTTGATACGAGCCCGCGAGCTGCCAGCTCCATCCGCTCTCGGACGAGCCATCGCGGAACGTGAGGAAGTTGATGATGCCGCTCGAGTTCACCCCCGCGGCGGCAACGAAGCGCACCTTCTTTGTCCACTCGGTTCCCGCGCCGGATTCCCGGTAGTAGTCGTACCTTCCGGCGCTGGCGGGGGAGGCCAGGAGTGCGAGGCCGAGGACGGACGTGATGGCGGCGACGTGCTTGAGCATAGCAGGGCTTTCCTTTCGTATCTCCTCAGTATGTTGGCTCTTGCAAAGAACGCGCTTCATCCAGTTTCGACGGTACTGCAGTGCCGAATGTTCCCGGCAACCGCAGGCGCAACCGGGCCGGCTGGGGGTCCTCCCACGTTTGGGCCGCATAGCGCAGCGTGCCCAAGCGAGACCTCGCTCTGGCTGGCGGTCGGGATCCCTGGCCGGGCATTGCCGACTTAACTATCGGCATTTGCTCAGCGTGGCACAACCACGGAGCCCACCCGATAGTACCGGGTGATGGCAAGGCGCAGGTAGCCACCGTCATCATCGGTATAGCGGGAGATCAGGGTGTTGCCATTGATGGGCGGCGGGTTGGTGATGCCGTCGCGCTGCCTATCGTCGTAGTGGGTTGTGCCGGCGGCCCCGGCACCGAAGAGGATGGCGATGGCGCCCGCGCGCACATAGTCGGCGATGTGATTGCGGCTCTCCAGGAAGTACTCCGCCCGGTTATCCTGGAAATGGCCCTCGGTGTTGTTCATCGTGCGGTAGCGACGATTCCCGATGGGCACCTGCCATAGGACGACGCGCAGATCCGCGCCCGTGGAAACCCCATCCACCCACTGCCGGTAACGCTCGAAGTTGGGGAAAGCGCGGTTGGCCGGGTCCCACCAGTGGGTGCCCCCCGGGCGATAGCGGTCCATCCAGCCTGCATCGCGGTCGGATGGGCTGACAAAGACGAGGTTCCACCCCTCGCCGAATCCGCGCAGGAAACGGCCAGTGCGCACGCCGATCCCGCGCGCATCGACGCGAGGGTTCTGGCTGCTGCCGATGTCGGTGCCCGAGGCCCAATCGGAGGCGTGAATGGCCAGGAGAACACCCCGGCCGTAACGGTTGCGCAAGCGCAAGAGTGCCCGCCCGAAGCCTTGCCCCGTGTTTGGCAGGCCGCGCAGTTCCTGCATGCCGGTGGATGCGACCGCCGCCGAGACCTCCCGGGCGCTGCGCCGGCCACCATCGGCGTAATCCCTTTGAAGGTAGCCGAAGAGGTCCGGCTCGACATGCACCACGGCCCGGTCGCCGGCGGCACTGGCACGCTGCATGAGGAGCTTGAAGTCCTCGTAATAGGCGCGCATCGTCTCCGGATTGTTCAGGTTGCGATAGACCTTCTCGCTCTCGCTACTCCCGCGTGCGGGGCGAGAGTGGAGCATGTTATAGTACGTAAAGACCGGGATAGCTCCCACCGCCCGGCTATCACGGACGTAGTCCGCGGCATAGCGGGCTTTCGGCCGCCAGGTCGTCCAGCCCTGGCCGGTGTTCACCCCGCCCGAGAGATACTGATAGCGCATCTCAATCGGCACGCGCGCGTTTCGCAACCACTCCAGCTCGCTGGATCCGTTTGCCAGGCCCAACATGAAGTGCGCTGGCAAGAGGCGATGTACTCGCCCGCCCTGCGCCGACGCCGGCGTCGATGCGATGGTCAGGATCCCCGCCCACAGGAGCGCCTTGATCCACGAGAAGCTGTTCCGCATGCCTGGGCGCGGTGCATCCGTGGTGCCACTTCAAGCCGCTCACTTGAGTTCGACAAGCTCTATCTGGTCAAACCACGCCGCCTTGCTGTTGCCGCGGTAGAGGTAAACGGCAGAGGAGCGCGGGCTCGGATGGGAGGTGAACTCGGTGGTGAACTCCTGCCACTCGTTCGCCTTGCCTCCCGCGCCGACCGACGCGCTGACGTGGAACTTCGAGCCCTCCTCATACTCGATCATCGCGACGCGCGTGTCGGATCCGGCGGTGTCGCGCTTGATGCGCGCGCTCAGTCGGTAGCGCGTCCCCGGCTTGATCGGAGTGAGGGTGCTCACGAAGCCGGTGTCGCCCTGGCCCTGGTCCTCCAGCTTCAGGCAGTGCTTCCCTTGTGCCGGCTCTTCTACGCTGGGCGACGCCGGCCAGTAGGCGAGGTGGCCGTCGGGACGCAGGCGCTCCATGTCGCCGTTGACGAGCGGGGGGCAGAGGAGCGACCAGACGCTCGTCTTTCCACCGGGCCACTGGAGATCGGCGTGAATCTTCTCCCACCCCTGGAGAGAGGCCAGGCCACCCTCGGGCTCCCAGGCGCGGCGCTCGACGGCGGGCGATTCCTCGGGGCGCGGGGAATCTACCGCTCTCAGGGTCACGCCGGCCGGCGCTCGGAGGCGCACGTCGCACTTCTCCTTGCGCCCGGCCGGATAGAAGAGGGTGAGCTCTAGCCCGTCGCGGTCAGGCACCTGGATCTGCTCGAGGACCGGCACCACGCGCAGCGCGGGATCGACGGTGTCCACGAAGAGTACCCCGGCCACAGGCTCGGCAGGCGCTGTGAAGGAGACTTTCCCCTGGCCCGTCGGCGTGCTCTGCAGCGGGCGGATCCTTCCATCCAGCGTGAAGAGGTGGGCCGTGGTGATCGCGCGCATGGGGGCAAGATCCACCGTGATGGTGGCATCCTGCTTCAGACCCTCGTTCAGGAGAGTGATGAGCACGGCGCGGTTGCCGCCATCATCGCGCACGAAACGCCTGGCTTGAACGGCGGGGTCGCTCGTGGCGACGCCGATCGTATCCACGAAGCGCGCCGGCCAGTCGATGAAGGGTCGCAGGCGCTTGCGCAGCCAGACGAGTTTGCGCACCTGCGCGTGGTAGCCATGCAGGTCAAACCGCTCGCCGCAGAGGAAGACGCGCCGGGCCTTCTCGACCTGCGTCCATTTCCAGTAATGGTTGGAGAAACCGTCCACCAGGCAAAGCTCCGGGAAGGTGTAGCGGAACACCTCCGGGGTTTGCGTGGCGCCGGACATAAGGTGGAAGCCAACCCAGGGGGCTAGCGCGTCCTGACACCCCTCGATGGCGCAGGAGTAATCGGGGTTGATCGCCCGGCCCTCGCGGACGGTGCGCTCCAGCACCGCGGCGGAGCCGGCGGCCCAGCGGTTCTCGCCTTGATGCCCGTGCGCCTCGTTGAAGCACCGGAATGGCCCGTTACGGCCCATGACGTCCCAGTAGAAACCATCGGCCTCGAAACGCTTGGCATAGACATCGATCGCCCAATGGCGCATCCACTCCTGCCAGCCCGGCGACCCCAAGCACATCATCCGGTGCACCATGAAGGGGTGCTCTTTCGGGGGCCTGGCGCCGGGGCGCTCGACGAGGGCGTTTTTCTCGTAGAAATCGAGGCCTGGGATCGGATACTCCGGAGGAATCGCGGAGCGCGGCGCGGTGCCCAGGTCGTCGGAGACGGAGTGGCTGGGGGTCCAACGCTCGTACAGGAAGTAGAACATCACGTGCCCGCCGCGGGAGTGGATGTCGCGCACCGCCTGGCGCAGCTGTTCCGGTGTGCCGAAGCGCGGGCTGGGGTAGAGGAAGGTGATCGCGTGTCCGTGACGCTTTCCATCGGCATCAAACCACATATTGTCGACGGCCTGGCCCTGGACGTGCAGGTAATCCACGCCCATCCACTCCGCGGAGCGATAGACATCCGGGATTCGCCAGAAGGGGACTCCGTTTTGGACGCCCATCAGGACCCAGCCATCGGCTTCCTGGATCCAGCGCGGCACGTCCGGGGTTCCAAGCCACTGGCGTGCCCACTCGCGATATCGGTCGGCGGCGATGTGCCAATCGCCCGCGTGTATCAGCAGCACATGTCTGGGGCCTGTCCAGGTGGTGTTCGGTCGGATCACCACCTCCTGGGAGAGGCTCATATCGAAGGTGTCGCCCGCGGCGGGCAGTGCGGTGAGGCGCGTGCCGGTGCGCGTCGTGTCGCGGGTGGAGAGCGAGAGGCCGCCCTTCTCGCCGTAGAGATCGAACCAGCCCATCACCGCGCGTCCTGGGTAGACGGAGTCGCATCCCGCCGAGCGCAGCGCATCGCGCTGGATCTGGCCACACAGGTAGGGGTGGACCAGCGTGAGCGCCTTCGGGTCGGCCGCCGGGCGCACGGAGTAAACGAGGGGATAGGTGACCTCCAGGATGGAGCGGTCGGACCGATTCTCAACCTCGGCGGAGAAGGCGATCTCCCCGGGTGCGGAGCGCATCACCTGAAGGGTGACCCGAATGGGGAGGCCGCGCACAGCGTACGAGAGCGTGGCCCGGCTTCCATCGGGCGCCGCAGCGAACTGCTGCAGCGTGGCTCGGTCGAAGCCGATGGTCTCGGTTTGCCTCTCCTTGTCGATCACCGATAGCGAGAAGAGCGGCTGGCGTTCTCCGAGGGGCGCCACAGTCTCTCCCGTGGCCAGGTTCTCGATGCCGCACAGCGCGCCTGTCTCGCGGCAAAGCCAGACGCGGCCGGCGGAGTCGCCGATGGCGACGCGCTGGCTCGCCGGGGCCTGGCCCAGGGCCAGGCGGGGGATGCGCTCCACGCGAAAGTCATCCAGCAGGAAGTCGTTCGCGGCGCCCTGTTGGGTGATCCAGATGCTATGCGTGCCATCAGCGCGCGCTCGGAAGTCGCAAACAACCTGCATCCAGTCCGTGTCGAACGGGCGCCAGATCTGCTCGAAGGAGGTGCGGCCCATGCCGATCCAGACCTCGCGTCCAGCGAGGGGGCGCAGCCAGAACGAGACGCGCACGCGATCTCCCTGCCTGAGCTCGCCAAGGGTGCGAGAGACTCCCTCGAAGCCGCCGCCCATCGTCTCCTTGTTATCGGTTTGCACGCGCAGCGCCCACTGCCCCGAGTGCGCCTGGCGCACCTTTTCAATGGAAACGGGCGTGCCATAGGTTTCCCAGGCATCGCGCCCCGGGCTCTCCATATCGGCGTCTGGGAAGGGGACGACCTCGGCCATCGCCGGCGCAACGCAGCTGGCTGCGAGGAGCATGAGGATCAAAGCACGAGCGAGGATCATCAAAGCCATCCTTTCGCTTGGGCAGGCGTGTGCCGCTGCCCGCTGTCGCCTCTGCTATTAGCCGGAATCTGGAGAATCTCCTGCGGGAGCACGCGTGCTCGTGCCGCGGCGGCAGCCAAAGGCATTTGAGTGCCTGGCGGCGAATCCTCCTACCGGAGCCGGGATTCCGAAATACCGACGGTGGCGCGGAACCTGGCGCGCGGCGCCAAAGCACCGTGCTGCTTGCGAGCGAAGCTCTGCCGAGCTGGACCAGGCAATACTCCCGGGTGTTACAGAATGGCGGTGGCTGGGGGGGAGCTGAAGGGCTGTGCTGAGAAGCAGCGCGGAGCTTCGAGCTCCGCGCGCGGGCGGAAGGACGCGGGATCCCGACCGCCGGGTTCGAAAACCACTACAGAGAGCAGGCAACTGCCTGCGCCCGTGTTACCTTGGAATCGCGGCTACCGGAGGGAACTCATTGACACGCATCTACCTGATACGGCATGGCGAAGTGTTGTGGAACCGGGAACACCCGGCCTACTGCGGGCATACTGACCTGGAGCTGAATGAACGCGGGCGCGAACAGGCAGAGTGCGTCGCTCAGCGGCTGGCCGGCGCGGAGCTATCGGCGATCTATTGCAGTGACCTGCGGCGCGCGCGCGACACCGCGGCCGCGATTGCGGCCCGGCACGGGCTGGAGCCGGTGGCCGATCCCGCCCTGCGCGAGGTGAATTATGGGGAGTGGGAAGGCGTCTCCGAGGAAGATGTGCGCGCCGGGTGGCCGGACCACTATGCAGCGTGGAAGCGCGACGCCGAGAAGGTGCGCATCCCGGGTGGGGAGAGCTTTGGCGAGCTGCGCGACCGCCTGGTGCCGGCGCTGACCGCGATAGCCGAGCGCCACGCGGGCGAGAATGTCGCCGTTGTGGCGCACAAGTCGAGCAACCGCGTCTTCCTCTGCGCCGTGCTTGGTCTTTCCCCCTCGCTCTACCGGCGCATCGGCCAGGAGAACGCGGCGGTCAACCTCATCTCCTACGAAGGATGCCGGTGGCGCGTGGATCTAGTCAACGATACCTGTCATCTCCGGCTGCCAGGGAACTCGGGGTAACGGGGATTCCTCCCAGCGCCGGGGCACCTTCACCGAAGGCAAAGACACGCATCCCCACGAACCGCCGGAAGGTGCCGGTGCCCTTGATCGCGGCAAGCCTCCGCACCAGCAGCAGGTCGGGGTCGCCATCTCCCGCGACGCCGTGAATGACGAAGATGGTGCCGCGTTGGGCGGCGCGGCGCGCGAGGGCATCCAGCTCCGCCGTGTCGGCCGGCGTCAGCGGGGCCCGGCCGCGGGGGCACCCCGTTCGGGGCGGGTTGCCGCGGCTATAGTAATCAAACGGCAGGTGGAGGAACGGCATCGTCAGAAAGACCTCGGTGTCCGGGTTGCGCGCCGAGCGCGCCGCCGTCTGCATCATGCGCACCGCTTCGCGCCACTCCTCTTTCTGCCATTCCCGTGTCGCCGCCTTCATCCCGCCAGCGTGTAGCAGCACCAGGATCGTCGCGAGGAGGACGCGCCGGGCCCCTTGCTGGCGGGTGAGAACCCACGCCAGTACCAGGAGGTAGCCGGGCAGCGCCACCAGCAGATACCGCTCTTGCCAGACTGGCTTCATGAGGGCCAGGCCGATAAAGAGTACCATCGGCACCAGCAGATAGAGGAGCGAGAAGAGGAGCGGGCGTCCGCCATCCGTATCCTCCCTCTTTGCCGAGCGTCCTGCCAGCCACAGGGGGTAGACCGCGGCGATCCCCAGGAGCAGGGCGCACGCCGCCTGGATCTCGGGCGGGTCGCTCGCGCTGGTGGGCTTGCCAAAGAGCTTGTTCACCATACGCGCCAAGGCGCCAGGAGTCACATGGCCTTGCCAAAACTGGTAACCATCGCGCAAGAGGAAGGTCGGCGCCAGGTACAACACAACGCCCGGCAGGCAGAGGAGGCCAAAGAGCGCCGCTGCGCCGACGGCGCGCCATCGCCTTGCGGCGACCAGGGCATAGGCGCCTTGAAACGCGGGAATGAGCATCGCCGAGTAGTGGATGTAGAAGGCCAGGGCGGCAAAGAACGCCGCACCTAGCCAATGCGCCCAGCGGTCCGTCTTGACGGCGCGCATGAAGAGCCAGGCCGAGACTAGGCCAAGGAACATCGCGGGGGTATACTGCCGCGCCTCCTGCGAGTAGAAGAGGTGGATGGGGGAGAACGCGAGCAGGAGAGCGGCGAGCGCGCCGGCTCTCCTGCCGAACAGCTCTCGTCCCAAGAGGTAGATCACCGGTACTGAGAGGACCCCGGCCACTGCGGAGAAGCTGCGAAGGGCGATCTCAGAGTCGCCAAAAAGTGCCAGCCACTGGCCCAGCGCCAGGTAGTAGAGCGGTGGGTTCCCCGGATCCGCGTTGCGCGTCAGAAGCTCCGCGACCGGAAGCCGGGCAAACGACCAACTCGCTGCCTCGTCCAGCCACAGGCTCTCGACGCCAATCCGCCAGAATCGCAGTGCCGCGGCTACCACGATCAGCCCTGCGATGAGCGCCCACTCCAGGGACGCTCGATCCTCTCGGTTCTCCGCCGGATGGTTCGATGGCTTCAACATCCTGTGATGCCTCCTGAACGGGGGCAGGGCAGGATGCGTGCCAAGGAGGGCGCGATGGGGGAGTAGTCTCGCGCTCGAAGTGCCCGGAGATCAGGGGCACGCGGGAGCTTACGCCTCAAGCAGGGCGATAGCCACGGCGGTGGAGTAGGTCTCGCAGTGCGAGATGCTGACCAGCACGCGCCGGCCGGCGGCGATCTCGCGCGCTTTGCCATGGAGGGTGCAGACCGGCTTGCCACGCTCGTCGTTCAGGATCTCGATCTCGCGCCAGGGGACGGCGCGCCCGAGTGCCTTGATCACCGCCTCTTTGGCGGCAAAGCGGCCGGCGAAGTGCTGCGCCGGCCGGCCACGCGCGCTGCAATAGGAGACCTCCGCCTCGGTGAAGAGGCGCTTTGAGAAGGCAGGGCTGCGGTTCATGGCCGCTTCAATGCGCGCGATCTCAATGATGTCGGTACCGAGTCCATCGATCATGGGCTGGAGCCTCACACGTTCACCACGAGGTTATCGCGGTGGACAGCCTCCTCGAAGTCACACGCGCCGAGGTAGTTGGCCACCTCGTCGGTGTGCAGGCCGCGTACGGCGGCGAGATCCTGGGAAGCGTAGTTGGTGAGGCCGCGCGCCAGCTCCCGCCCCTCTTCATCTTCGATGCGGACCAGATCGCCCGCCTGGAAGCGCCCCTCCACCGCGACGATCCCGGCGGGGAGGAGGCTATGCCCCTCTTCCACGAGCGAGCGACGAGCGCCCTCGTTGATGATGATGGCGCCGCGAGGCCTGGCCCCGAAGGCGATCCACCGCTTGCGCGCGCGCAGGCGGTGCTCGCTGGGCGGAAAGACGGTGCCGAGGCGCTCTCCCTCCAGAAGGGCGCAGATGACGCCGTCGCGCCGGCCATGCGTGATCACTGTGGTCGCCCCGCAGCGCGCGGCGATGCGCGCGGCCTGCAGCTTTGTGACCATCCCGCCCGAGCCGACTGCGCTCCCGGGGCCCCCCGCCAGGTGTGCCACGCGGGCGATATCGGGAACCTCCGGGATCACCTGGCCGCCTTCATCCAGGAGCCCTTGCACGTCCGAGAGGAGCACCAGGAGGTCGGCCTCAACGAGGGCGGCGACCAGAGCGGCGAGAGTGTCATTCTCGCCCACCCGGATCTCATCCACGGCCACGGTATCGTTCTCGTTGATAACCGGAACTGCGCGATTCTGGAGGAGCGCGAAGAGGGCGTTGCGCGCATTCAGGTAGCGCTGGCGCGAGTTCAGATCCTCTCGCGTCAGGAGGACCTGAGCGGCGGCCAGCCCGCGGCGGGCGAAGGCCTGGATGTAGAGGCCCATCAGTAGGCCCTGGCCGACGGCGGCCGCGGCCTGCTTCTCTGGGATCGTCCGCGGCCGGCCGATGCCCATACGGGAGGCGCCGGCAGTGATGGCACCGGAGGTGACCAGCAGTATCTCGGTGCCGCGTGCGCGCGCCCGTGCCAGATCGCGCACCAGGTCCTCGATATAGGCCTCGTCTAGAACTCCCGTGCCTCCGGTGAGGGTGCTTGTCCCCACCTTCACCACCGCCCTGCGAACCGTCATCACTTCTCTTCGCTCTCCCTCTGCTCGCGGCGGGCCCGCCGGCTCATAGCTGCCCTTTCCAGGCGCTCGTAGAGCTGCTCTTCCTCAACGAAATCAAACTCCAGATCCCCGATGCGGATTGTATCGCCATCCTGGGCGCCTTCCGCGCGCAGGCGGTCGAAGACGCCCATTCGATCCAGTTTCTTCTGCAAGGCACGCAGGCTTCCCTCGTGCTGCAGGTCGGTCATAGCCACCATGCGCTCGACGCCCTTGCCTTGCACCACGAAGGTGTGGTCTTCGCCGCGATGCACGGACCACGGTTGCGCCCGAGGAGTGCGCGGCGGTTGATACACCGGGGGCTCTTCTTCCTCTTCAACGCCCACGCCGGGTGCAGGCGCCTCCGCGCGCGCCTGTTCCAGGGCCTCGGCCGCCGCGGCGATGAGCGCCGGCACGCCCTGGCCCGTGACGGCCGAGATCGCGAAGATCGCTCTCCCCTCCGGCTCGAGGGCAATTCGCGTCCGCTCCGCTATCTCCTCGGACCCAGGCAGGTCCACCTTGTTCAGGGCGATGATCTGGGGCAGGGAGGCCAGTCGCTCGTTGTAGGCAGCCAGCTCGCGGTTGATCGTGTGGTAATCATCCACCGGGTCGCGCCCGGTCATGCCCGAGACGTCGAGGATGTGGATGAGGATGCGCGTGCGCTCGATATGGCGAAGGAACTGGTGACCCAGGCCGGCACCCGCGTGTGCCCCCTCGATGAGCCCTGGGATATCGGCCATGACAAAGCTCTTCCAGTCACCCACGCGCACCACCCCGAGTTGGGGAACGAGCGTCGTGAAGGGGTAGTCGGCGATCTTCGGCCTGGCCGCCGAAACGCGGGAGATCAGCGTCGATTTGCCGGCATTGGGGAAACCGACCAAACCGACATCTGCCAGGAGCTTGAGCTGGAGGCGCAACTCGCGCTCCTCGCCAGGTTCTCCGTTCTCGGCGAAATGCGGCGCCTGGTTGCGTGCCGTGGCGAAGGCGGCATTTCCGCGCCCGCCGCGCCCGCCGCGCGCGATCACCACGCGCTCGCTGCCTGGCTCGCCCGTCAGATCGGCCACCAGCTCGCCGGTCGCGGCATCATACACCATCGTGCCCGGCGGCACACGCAAAACGATGGAGGCGCCGTTGCTCCCTTGCTTGTTCGAGGGGCCGCCGTTCTTCCCGTTTTCCGCCTGGTAGAGCTGCCGGTTCTGGAAGTCGAGCAACGTGTTCTTGTTGCTGTCTACCTCGAGGATGACGTCGCCGCCCCGGCCGCCGTTTCCACCCGAGGGTCCGCCGCGGGGGACGAATTTCTCCCGCCGGAATGCGGTAATCCCATTCCCACCTCTACCGGCTTTGACATGGAGTGTTGCTTCATCGATAAACATACGTACACTCTACCCAGAGTATGGGCCGGGAATGAGCGCGGAGGAACCGAACGGATGCAGAGTAGCTCGGGGAGCGCCGCATGCGCGGACGCTCCCCGGAAATGTGCGCCACCAATGCGCTCAAGCGTTCAGCACAGAAACCTTGCGGGTCTTGCCTTCGCCCTCGAAGCGAACCACGCCCTCGACCAACGCGAAGATGGTGTGGTCTTTCCCAAGACCAACGCCGCGCCCGGGCTTGAAGTGGGTGCCACGCTGGCGGACAATAATGCTTCCGGGGCGCACCGTGGTGCCGTCGCTCTCCTTCACTCCCAGATACTTCGGCTGGCTATCCCGGCCGTTGCGGGAGCTCCCCATACCCTTTTTGTGTGCCATGGACTACTTCGCCTCCTGACCCGACCTCAAGCCTGGATCTCTTCAACAAGGAGCTTCGTGTATGCCTGGCGGTGGCCGAAGCGCCGCCGGATGTTCTTCTTCGGCTTGTAGGTGAAGCCCCGAATCTTCTCGCCGCGGCCCTGCTCGAGCACGCGGCACACTACCTTGGCGCCCTCGACGAAGGGGGTGCCGACGCGCGTCGCGTCCTCGGTGCGGACCATCAGCACACGATCCAGCGTCACCTGCTCGCCGACCGCCGTTTCAAGCTTCTCAACATCAACCACATCATTGGGGGCAACCCGAACCTGTTTGCCGCCCGTATGCACTACAGCGTACATCGCCTCGTCACAACCCCTTCACAAAAAGTCGCGGCGATGGCCTCGCCACCGTCGCGCTGGATCATCATGAGTGCGCTTTTCGCCACCATCTTACCACAGGAGGCTCCGTCTGTCAAGGCCGATTTCAGGCTGTTGCTCGGATCTGAAGGTGTCTGGAGCTCTCGGGTGATGCGGCGGCGCGCACCCCCTCGGCGTCGAAACTGCGCCCACCCGCGAAGCGGTGACGATGGGCCCGGCAATCGTCTGGCAGACCCGCCCTGGGCCTCTTTTCTCGGTGACGGCTCCCAGCCTGCGCATGGCCGAAACACCGTGAATGTTATGAGCGCGCATGTTTGGATCCGGGGAGCCGTGGGTAGACTGATCAGCGGTAGAGCATGGTACCTCCTTCTGGATAGTGGGATCTGTCGAAACGATGGGGCTCCCCCGCGGGCGCCCCATCGTTCGTAGACAGGCATCCAGAAGCGCCCCTCTAGTCCCTCCACCGACGGCTGTCGCCTCGAACACGAGCCTTGTTTTTGGCCCGAGGAGCGCCGGATGGCATGAACCGTGCTGCGGCGGTGTCACGCCGTCGCGTCTGCGAGCGAGACCCTTTGGGTGGTGAGATCGCCACCGGGCAAGCAGCCGGCGGGCAGGGGATCAGGATGGGGGAGCCCTGGCAGCGCGCGGCTCTCGCCACTGGCCGGGGGGAGAGGCGAGCGCTGGGAGGAAGATCGGCACTCCTGCCCCCGGCGGGCACCGCAGGGCTCTCGCCCTGGTCTCTCACGACAACGGCATCACGTGGGTGGAGTTCGCGGGGGGATGGCATTGGCGTGGAAACGGTGGTTCGTCGTGCTGGGAGTGGTGTTGGGCGTGCGTCTTCTCAACCCGGTGAACGTGGCCGTGGTGGACGGTCGCTCGATGGAGCCGGCGATGCACGACGGCCAGCTCTTCCTCATCGATCGCCTGCGCTATCGGTTTGTGCCGGTGGCGCGGGGTGATGTGGTGGCGTTTCGCCACGGCAACGATGTCTTTATCAAAAGGGTAGCTGCCATTGGCGGCGACGTGCTTTGGGTGCTGGTCTCGCCTGACGGCGAGCAGATGGAGTGGAACCCTGATAGCGAGCTAGCGCGAGTGCGCGTCCTCGTAGAGCGCCATCCGGTGCTCGGGCGCATCGAGCGCCAGGTTGTTCCGGCGGGGCATCTTTTCGTTATGGGCGACCATCGGGATCTTTCCTACGACAGTCGCAGCTTTGGCCCGATACCCGTCTCCCGGGTGATTGGCCGGGCCATCTGGTGACGCTCCCGTTTCGCCGCCAGGCGCGGCAGCGATACCGGATGCGTTGACTGATCTGCCGGCGCCGAACGGGGAAGGGGAGTGCCTGGCTGGCCGGTCGCTCAAGTTCTAATGTTATCCCTCCGATAATGGTACTTGATCGCGGGTCACTATCAGGTTGTCGTGAGAGCAGATGGGCAAACACCAGGAGAGCATGGATGCAGCGGGGGCGGACGCGCGCCTGCGCCCGGGAAGCCTGGCGCGTCTCGGGAGAGCGGCAGGCGGTCTCCTCTTCCTCCTGGTGGTTGTGCTCTACCAGGTTCACCTTGCCACGGGGGCTGGGCGCGGGCCGAACGCTCGTGTTCTGTGCGGGCTGGTGATGCTCCATGCGGTGGCGTTTCTTCTCGCCGATAGAGAGAATCTCCAGCGATGGCTCCGGGGCGGCGCCCTGATCCCGGTCTGGATGGCCCAGGCGACTGCCGTCGGAGTGGCCGTGTGGCTGACTGGGGGCAGCAGCAGCCCATTTCTCTTTCTCCTCCATCTTCTCGTCTTGGCGGCCGCTCTCACCGCTGGGGGGCTCGGCGCCGCGGCGGCCGCCGCACTGGCAACCGCTGCCGTTGTGGTCATCGCGGTGAGGCCACCGGGGGACACCGGCTTCGCGCTTCACGATGGGATCCACCTGGGAGTGGTGCTGAGCTCGCTGTGGCTCGTGGCCTACCTCGGCCGGCGCATCGTGTGCGATGTTGCCAGCGAGCGCCGGCATCTGGAGAAGGCGAATGAGACGCTGGCGGCGCGCTATGCGGAGTCGTCACTCCTCTACGCCTTTAGCCATTCGCTTTCGTCTGCTACTAGCCTGGAGCACCTCGCATTGGCCGCGCTGGACCAGGTCGCTCGCGTGACCGGTTCCCGCATGGCGATGCTTTTCCTCTACCATCGCGAGACGGACGAGTTGACGCTTGAGGCGGCCACGGGTATTTCGGAGAGCGCCCTCGCGGCATTGCGGCGCCAGAGCGTCGGTCCGGATGCGCCGGGCGTGGCGGGGCAGGTGGCCTTCAGCCGGGAAGGTCTCTACATTCCGGATATGACCGCCTCGGAGGATCTGCACGTGCGGGTGCCCCTGGCGAATCTGATAGGGTGCCGGGGGATATTGGCCGAGCCATTGGTGGCCCGCGGCCAGCTGATCGGCATCTTGGAGGCGGTCTCCGCCACTCCATTCGCCTTGACCGCGAGTGACCTCCGGCTCTTCCGGGTGCTGTGCAACGATCTGGCACTCGCCCTCGAGAATATGCGTCTCGCGGTAGAAGCGCAGGACCGCGCGCGCATCGAACGCCTGGTGAACCGGATCAGCCAGCGCATTCAGAGCACGCTGGATGTCGATACCGTGATGGGGACCGCGGTGCGCGAGCTCTGCGTGGCCGCCGGTGCGAGCCGCTGTCTGATCATGCGCCATCAAGAAGGTGCGCCTGCCACCGTGACTCACGAGTATTGCCAGCCGGGTATCGAGCCAGTGGGGGTGGGGCGCGAGCCAGCCGCAGGCGTCTGCCAGCGTGCGCTGGTGACGGATAGCACGGTGATCTGCGACGACGTGCTGCACGATCCCGATCTCTCGCCCGAGGATCGCGAGGAACTACTCTCCCTCGGAACGCGCGCGGCCTTGGCTACCGCGCTTCGCCATCGCGACCAGATCTTTGGGGCAGTGACCCTCCACGAGTGTGGCCGGCCCCGCCAATGGCGCGACGCGGACGTGGCCCTGGTCGAGACCGTGGCAGGACAGATCGCGGTCGGCGTCGAAAACGCTCTTCTGTACGAGGAGACGCGGCGCAAGAGCGAGGAGATCTCCGCCAAGAACCGCGAGCTGGAGGCCTTCGTTTACACGGCGTCGCATGATCTGCGCGCGCCCCTCGTCACGATCCAGGGGTTTGCCTCGATCTTGCTCTCCGATCATGGGGATGCGTTGGATGAGGACGCGCATTTCTATCTCGAGCGCATTCGCACCAACACGGGGCGAATGGAGCGCTTGATTGATGACCTTCTCGAGCTGTCGCGTGCGGGCCGCGCTACCGGACAATTCATGGATGTTCCCGTGGGCGAGGTGGTCGCTGAAGCGCTCGACGCTCTCCACGCGCGCCTGCGCGAGCGCGAGGTCGAGCTGGTCGTCGCCGACAGCTGGCCCACGATTGCCTGTGACCGCGAGCGCCTGCTTCAGGTCTTCACGAATCTGGTGGGCAACGCGGTGAAGTTCCTCGGGCCAGACAACAAGCACCCGCGCATCGAGCTCGGGTGGTGTGAGCGCGAGGAGAGCGCCGAGTTCTTCGTGCGCGATAACGGGATTGGCATCGAGCCGGATTACCACGAACGGATCTTCGCTGTCTTCCAGCGGCTGAATGACCTGGAGGGGGTGGAAGGCACCGGGGTTGGCCTGGCAATCGTGAAACGGATCATCGACCTCCACGGGGGCCGGGTCTGGGTCGAGTCTTCTCGGGGGGAAGGGGCCACTTTCCGCTTCACGCTCCCATGGAGGCGCGAGGCCTCATCGTGAGGGAGCTGGGGCGAACTCGCGAGACAGTGGGACGCGGGCGGAGCGCGGCTATAGGAAAGTCGTGAAGTGGCCGTTGGATAAGGTGGGAGGGGCAGCGGGAGCTCGCGGGCTCTCGTTCCGGGCGCCGTCGCCGCAGTGGGTGCGCCGCCCGGTGTGACCCCATGAGTGAGTGGTAGGCGTTCTTTCAGGGAGGAAGAAGCAGTTTGAACTCCTCTCCAGCATGCATTCTGTTGGTCGAGGATGATCCCGACCATGCGATCCTGACGATTCGATCTTTGCGTAAGGCCGGCTTCGAGCAGCAGGTCGTATGGGTGAAGGATGGGCGTGAGGCCCTCGATTTTATGAATCGGCGTGCGGCCTATGCCGATCCCGCAGTGGCGCCTCGTCCGGACCTGGTGTTGCTCGATCTGAACTTGCCGAAGGTAGATGGCTTGAGCGTTCTAGAGGAGATCAAGGGCTCGGAAGGCCTGCGCACCATCCCTGTGGTGGTGCTGACGACCTCTCAACGCCAGGATGAGGTGAAGCGCGCCTACGGCGCTGGCGCCAACTCCTACGTCACGAAGCCGGTGCAGTTCGCCGATTTCTCGGAAAAGATCCGGATGCTGGGTGCCTACTGGTTGTCCACGAGTAGCCTGCCCGGAAACTGAGCGGGCGAGGCGTGGCCGCGCTCTCACTAGATCCCCAGGATACCTGGCGAGACGCGCGCTGCCGAAAGCATCCGCGATTGTGGCCTGGCATCAGGCGGGATGGACACCTGCGTCGCTGATGGATGAACTGAGCATCCGACATATTCTGCTGGTCGAGGACAATCCCGATCACGCCATGCTGGCTATGCGTACGCTCCACCGCCACTTCCGTGACGTCACGATCCAGCTGGCTACGTCTGCCGAGGAGGGGGAGGCGTTGCTCGCTGATGGCGAGTGGGACGCGGCGATTGTCGACTATGGATTGCCCCGCGCCAACGGTCTGCAACTCCTGGAATCGGCGCGCGACCGCAGACCGCATCTCCCGATAGTGATGTTGACCGGCCGTGGCGATGAGCAGACGGCGGTCGCCGCCATGAAGGGCGGCGCGGCCGACTACGTGACCAAGACGGGCGACTATCTGGCGTTGCTGCCGGCGGCGGTGGATGCGGCCGTGCGGCGCAGCCGTGTCGCTGCCGATCGGGAGCGGCTAGCCAGGGAGTTGGAGCAGCGCAACCGCCATCTGGCCGCCGTGAGCACGGTGGCTGTGGCAGTCTCTCGCTCGCTGCATCTGGATGAGATGCTCCAGGAGGTCGTCACGCACGTGACGTCGATTTCCGGCCTGCCGGCTGCGCTCTTCCTGCCTGATGGCCAGAGCACGCGCCTGCGCCTGGCGGCCCATGCGAATCTGGCGCCAGCGATCGTAAGTTGCCTGGAAAACTACGGCCTGCCTGTGCCCCCCGCAGGTGCGACGAGCGCAGGGGCTACCGTTCGGGTGGATGCGCTGGCCGGGTTGTCTGTGGAACCACGGTTCTTCTCGCTCGCGGCGGATGGGGAGCCACAAGGACTCCTGGCGGTCTTTCCAGAGAAGGGAAGGACGCTGGACGCGCCCGAAGCGGAGATGCTCGGGACGTTGGCCCACGTGGTGGGCATGGGCGTTCGCAACAGCCTCCTCTTCGAGGAGACCCGGTCGCTGTCGCTGCGCGATGAGCTGACCGGATTGGGCAACCGGCGCCTCTTCAACATCAAGCTCCAGAGTGATTTCAACACCGCCAGGCGCTATGGCACGCGCCTGGCGCTGCTCATGCTTGATATCGACCACTTCAAGGCGATCAACGACTGCTATGGGCATCCATCCGGTGACTGGGTCTTGAGACGCCTGGCCGCAGTGCTCCTGGAGCGCAGCCGGAGCTCTGATCTCACCTTCCGCTATGGTGGGGAAGAGTTCGCAATGCTCCTGCCGCACACGAGTGATGAAGCAGCGGTGCGCGTGGCAGAGCGCGTCCGCCGGATCGTGGCCGCGGAAGAGTTTGCCGTGCGCGGCGCCGTCGTCCAGATCACGGTCAGCATCGGCATTGGCTGCTACCGCGAGGCGATGGCGGATGAGACGGAGCTGATCAACGCGGCCGACCGGGCGCTCTACGGCGCCAAGCAGTCTGGACGCAATCGCGTGTGTATCTGCGACGGCACCCGGCTACGCCTGGCGGAGACGCCGGCCTCCTCGCGATAGCCTCCTCTGCTCCCAGCCCGCGCCCCGTAGCCTATCCCAGGCGCACGGCCGTTCCAGAGACGGAGACCATCAGCATGCCGCCGCCTCCGCCCATCGTGATCGTCTCATAGTCGAGGTCGACCCCCACGACCGCGTCGCCCCCGAGTCTCAGAGCCTGTTGCTCCATCTCTCTCAGGGCGATCTGTCGCGCGCGCGCCAGTTCTTCCTCGTACTCTGCCGAGCGTCCGCCGACAATATCGCAGATCGACGCGAAGAAGTCGCGGAAGATGTTCGTCCCCAGGATCGCCTCTCCGGTGACGATGCCGAGGTAGTGGGTGATCGCTCGCCCCTCAATGGTGGGCGTGGTCGTCACGAGCATTGGTCGCTCCTCTCCAGCTGGAGTGTCTCTCCGCGCTGCTATTCGGCATCGGGCCGCCCATCTCCCCCCGGAGCGCACGTCCCTGAACCCGTCTCGGAGCGCCCGCCCGCCCGAGCCGCCGCTGGTGAACGAACTTGACCAATAGCTCTTGACAGAAACCGCCTGCGTCGTGTAGGATCTATATGGTATGGAAGGGTGGCGGAGTGGTCGATCGCGACTGTCTTGAAAACAGTAGTCCGATGAGGACCGGGGGTTCGAATCCCTCCCCTTCCGCCAAATCAAGATACATCTCGGTTATCTCCCGTGGCGCGGACGCGCGCGGTTCCATCGTGGAACTCGTGAGGTCGGCGCGTGAACGTGAGAGAAGTCCCCACATCCCCTCTCTTTGCTATTTGGATCTGCGGCTGGCATCATCCCGCGTGAGATAAGGGTATGAGAGAGGGATTTGTGTGGTGGGCGTCTCCTGCTGGCGTGCCTGCGTGTGGGAGAGCGAGGGTGACGGGGCGTGGCCAGAGCCCCGTTCGACCTGGGGGAAGAAGCGCCCATGCGGGTGAGAGGCGTTTCCTTCCTGCGTGGGAAGCCCGCGGGCTTCCGGCCTCCTAGGTGTTGCGAAGGGAGCTCAATGACTCTCCCCATGCATGTCTTGTTTGTTTGTCATGCCAATATGTGTCGGAGCGCGCTGGCCGAGGGCCTGGCAAAGAAGCTTGCTGAGGAACGCTCTCTCCCAGAGAAGATCCTCTTCCGCTCATCTGGGCTTGCCGCTGAGCCCGGTCGGGGAGCCATGCCGCAGGCGATCAAGGTCGCGGCGCAGTATGGCGTGGATTTGACAACGCACCAGACGACGCCTCTCACGTTTGGCGTCGCCGATTGGGCCGACTACATGGTGGCCGCAACGCGTAACCAGAAGCGAGAACTGATCGCGCGGCTTCCCGTGCTGCGCCCTCGCATCTACACCTTCGCCGAGTTTGTCGGCGAGATGACCGGCCGGCGGCCTCGTTGGCGCGACATCCTCGATCCCGTGGGTGGCAGCGAGCACGATTACCAGCGTTGCGCGCGTCTGATTTACGAATCGCTCGTTTCCGTGTTCGATGCCCTATCGGGTGTGCAGCCGCGCGAGCGCAGCTTCCTCGAACGTCTGTTTCGCTCGCGGCAGCCCACCAGAGGATTTCCTTTCTGACAAAGCGGGGGGCCTACCTATGACTGTGGCAGTGCCCCCTCGTCGATGCAGCGTGGGTGGATCCGGAAGAAGGCATCCCACCACTCCTGGTAGTCGGCATCCTCTGGACCCAGCTCGTTGAACGGACGGCCGTACCGTGTTTGCCACAGCTGAATGAACTCCGCGTGCAACTTGTCGAAGTACGTGTGGCTGCTGGTCCGGAAGTAGAGGTGCGCCATCTCATCGAGCATGACGATGGCGAGATGCCGTGGGGGCATCTTCAAGCAGACGGTTTGATCTAGGTAGACCATCTGCCCCTCAATGTCGGCGGCGCCATCCAGGCCAGACACCCCGAACTCATTCTTGCTGGGCGAGCCGAAGTCTACGAAACGGATGCGTCCCTTCTCCAGGAGATAGCGTCCATACTCCGCCCACTGATCCATGCCGACGCTCTCCAGGATATCGAGGGTCTCCACGACGGCGGCCCGGCGCTGCCCCTCCTCGTGAAGGCGTGCGTTCTGCTCGCCCGTTGCTCCACCGGTTCCTGCGCCCGAGCCACCGCATCCAAGGAGGGCGACAGCACCGGCGAGCCACACCCATGCAAGGCAGACGGCCAGCCTCCTCCGCCCTCCCTTTGGCGCTCCTTTGCCGGCACGCATCCGTTGCCACATGCTTCCATTCCTCCTTCACGCCCCGGCTGGGTCTCCACAGGCCTTATCGCGACATCC
>JAAZEM010000023.1 GCA_012512265.1 Armatimonadota bacterium
GCCCGACGCAGCCGCGTCGCCGCCCGTGGGTGAGGTGGAGCAGTTCCTTCTGGAAGAGGCGCTGCAGCCCTTCGCCGATGGCGTTGCCGCCGGACGACTTCATGAGGTAGAGACGGTCTCTCGGCATGTCGAGATCAGCCTTGGCGCGCTCCTGCTTCGCCAGAACCTGAAGCTGGCCGAACTGGTGGCGCAGCACCAGCGGGGCGAGACGGCCCCGCTCCTCGCTGCGAATCTGAAGCAGGCGGAGGATCGTGTCGAGGAACTCACGGGTCGTCTGGAGCGGAGACGCGCCGAACTCGCCCAGGAGCGCCATTGCCTGATAGGTGGCGTGGAGCACGTTGGACGCGCGCTGGTGTTGCCCCACCCGGAACGCGGATCCCCTGCGGTGGCCCCGATGATCCGCGATGAGACGGTGGAGCGTATCGCCGTGGATGCCGTGATAGCCTACGAGGAAGCCAGGGGATGGCGCGTCGAGAGCGTTGAGAGTGAGAACCGGGGCTTCGACCTTATCTCCCGTAGGCCGCATCCCGAGGACCCGGCGACCTCCATCGCGGTGCGCTTCATTGAAGTGAAGGGCCGTGCCGCAACTGGTGACGTGGCGCTGACGGCGAACGAGTACCAGACAGCCGAGCGTCTGAAAGGCGACTACTGGCTCTACGTAGTCTTCAACTGCGGTACCACGCCGGAAGTCCACACAATCCAGAACCCGGCGCGGCTTGACTGGAAGCCGGTTCTGGCGATTGAGCACTATCGTCTGGCAGCATCCGGTCTGGAGGTGTAGATGCGCAACGTCGAACTCGATGCGGCGGGGCCGATAGATAGCGCCGAGCGTGCGATATGGGCATCCGACGCAGAGATGTGGAGAATATGGGTTTCCTGGAGCCGCAGACTTGGCACTGCTTGCGAGACGTGCTGTACCTCCTACGAAGGCAGCGACTTCGACCTGGAGCCGGACGTGCCGGATGAGAGACGGCGGGCGTACCATGGGCGCTTGTTCTGTGACAGCAGTGGCCTCAGTGTGTTCTACCGCTCAGCGCAGGACGCAGCCCGGTATGCGCGCACGCATCGTGAAGCCGGACCTTGGTACATACAGTGGCCTGCCCAAGACCCAGAGTTCCCGAGGCAATGGCTGCGGACGGTATTCCAGCGAGGCCAACTCGAAGCCTTCGTGCAGGGCTTCACATCACACCTTTCGGGCCTGGTGCAATCAAACCGAGTGTGTGCCGTCATTGCCAAGAGTACCGAGGACCGGCCTGGTGCTGCGCTTGGGGAGGCCCTTCTGGGCGTGGCCGACAGCACTGGATCGCCCCGCGTGGCTTCGGATTGGCTGAAGGCCCAGTCGCAGATCGGGTTGGACCCCGCTGACGCCATCTGCCGCGCCTGTGCGCTGGTAGAGACTGCTGCAAAGCACGTCCTGGCGGAGCTTGGCGAACCACTACCCTCCAACGAAGCAATTGCATCGCTCTACAAGGCGGCGGCAAAGCGGCTTGGCCTCGATGCAGAGGAGGAAAGGGTTGCGGAGATTAGGGGCATGTGCAACGGCCTGTCTACAGCCGTCCAGAACATCGGCGCGCTGAGGACCCACTACAGCATCGCACACGGGCGAGGCGCGGAGGATCCCGAGTTGGATGCACGCCATGCCAAACTGGCTGTGAATGCTGCGGGGGTGTTGGCGACCTTTCTGATGGAGACCTTCGCCGCCGTCCGAGAGCAGGAAGGAAGCTCTTCTGGGCACTGATAGACCATGACCCCCTATCCCAAGCGTCTCATAGAAGTGGACCTGCCGATCCAGCGCATCTCCAAGCACGCGAGGCGAGAGAAGAGCATCCGGCACGGCCACATTTCCACGCTCCACCTTTGGTGGGCGAGGAGACCCCTCGCGGCGTGTCGGGCGGTGCTTTGCGCCGCACTCTGGCCCGACCCGGCAGGTGAGCACTGCCCTCACCAATTCCGGGAACGCGCGGTGGAGATCCTGACGGGCTTCGCGCGCCAGGTAACCGAGGATCGGACTCTCGCCGAAAGCTGCGCTGACAGTTTCCCTCGGTGGCTTCAGGTCGCCGATGGTGAGATGCCCCTTGGCGCTTCGGACCAGGGCGAACCGCTCAGGCTGCGCGGGTTGCTGCTGGACTTCATCGCCGAGTTCGCCAACTGGGACAACGCATCCAGGCCGCTCTACCTGGAGACGAGCCGTGCCCTCACCGACGCGGCGCATCAGGCGCTCGGAGGAGTGCAGGGTAGCCGGCCCCTGGTGGTGGACCCGTTTGCCGGTGGCGGCTCGATCCCACTGGAAGCGCTTCGGATTGGCGCGGATGCCTTCGCCAGCGACCTGAACCCGGTGGCCGTTCTCCTAAACAAAGTGGTGCTGGAGTACATCCCGCGCTACGGCCAGCGCCTCGCCGATGAGGTGCGCAAGTGGGGCGAGTGGGTGAAGGAGCAGGCCGAGAAGGAACTGGCGCAGCTCTATCCCACCAGGCCGGTCGGCAGACCACATGACCCGCCTGTGCCCCAGAAGGGGTGGTGGTACGCGTGTGTCTGGCGTTGCGCGGATGGCATCTTCCATATCGAGCACGTAGAGAACCCGGCGCGGCGGTGGAGGGAACACCGTGAGGGGGCCGTGCCCGAGACCGCCGAGCGCGGTCCGGTGGAGTTGTGGTACTACGATCTGTTCGCCAACGAGCGCGAGGCGATGGACCGCGCCAGCTTCTGGAATCGGGATGAAGGCGCAGAGCCACTCGCGCAACGATTGGCCGAGATAGGGGAGACCCCCATCGCCTACCTGTGGGCGCGCACCATCACGTGCGAGGGACCGGGCTGCGGAGCAGAGGTGCCCCTGATCCGGTCGCTTTGGTTGGCGAAGAGGGGGAGCCAGTCTGTCGCCCTGCGCCTGATCCCGCGACCGGAAGCGAAGCGTGTGGAGTTCGACATCCTCGTCCGCGCGCTGGTGGACGGTAAGCCCGCTTGGGTCCGACAGTCGGATCCCGAGACCGTCGTGGAAGACGCCCGCTTCGATGGAACGGTTCGCCGTGGAGCGGCGACGTGCCCTTGTTGCGGCTTCACAACTCCGGTTGTATCCGTAAGGAGGCAGCTCAAGGAACGGCGTGGAGGTACAGCGGACGCTCGGATGTTCGCTGTGGTCACATCTTGCCCGGATGAGGCGAGGAGGTCCTTCCGCTTGCCCCTAGAACTCGACGCGGCAGCAGTTCGCGTGGCAGTAGCGGAGTTGGAGCGGAGAAAGCAGGCATATGCCGGAGGCTTGAGCCTCATCCCCGACGAGCCAATCTCGTCAAATGAACTTCGGCGGATCAGCGTGCCGCTCTACGGCATCGGTACCTGGGGCGATCTCTTTTCCCCACGCCAGGCCCTGGTCATGGCAACCCTCACTGGCCTCGCGTCCAGAGCGAGAGCGGGGGATGAACACGCTAACGAACCCGGTCTGGCGACTGCAGCGAAGACGGTTCTGGGCCTGTCGGTTAGCCGACTCGGCGACATCTGCAACGCCAATTGCCGTTGGGAGAACACGAAGACCCAGGTGCGTAACCTGTTCACCCGACAAGCCATCGGCATGGTGTGGGACTTCGCCGAACCAAACCCGCTGGCCGACGCCGCCGGAACCCACGGGGTGACCCTCGCCACGATGCTTACCGTAGTGAACGGCCTCGGTGGCGTGGCGACACCTGGGCAAGCGAGCCTCGCGTCGGCCACGCGACACCCTCTGCCGGACGATGCGGCGAGCGCGATATTCACGGATCCGCCCTACTACGACGCCGTTCCTTACGCCTACCTATCAGACTTCTTCTACGTGTGGCTCCGACGGACGCTTGCAGGCGTTCACCCTGCGTTGTTCCGAACAGCCCAGGTGCCGAAGGATGGCGAGATCGTCGTGGATCGGCCCCACGAACTCAGCAACTCGTGCAAGGATGTGGCGTTCTACGAGCGAGAACTGACGACAGCGTTCGGGGAGGCGCGGCGAGTGCTGCGGCCCGAGGGGGTGGCGACGGTCGTCTTCGCCAGCAAGACGACAGCCAGTTGGGAGGCTGTCCTTCAGGCGGTCGTGGGGGCGGGATGGATCATCACGGCCTCTTGGCCTGTGGACACGGAGTTGGAGAACCGGATCGCGGCGCAGGGGCAGGCACGCTTGGCATCATCGGTTCACCTGGTGTGCCGCCCCCGTGAGAACCCTGACGGTTCGCTGCGCACGGACTCTGTCGGTGAGTGGCGGCACGTGCTTGCAGAACTGCCTGTCCGCATCCGGGAGTGGATGCCTCGCCTCGCGGAAGAGGGCGTGGTTGGCGCGGATGCCATCTTCGCCTGCCTGGGACCAGCGCTCGAAATCTACTCCCGGTATTCCGTTGTCGAGAAGACCTGCGGCGATGCGGTGACGCTGCGGGAATACCTGGAGCACGTGTGGGCTGTGGTGGCGCGGGAGGCGCTCACGCTGGTCCTGGAAGGGGCCGACGCGACCGGCTTCGAAGAAGACGCGCGGCTGACCGTGATCTGGTTCTGGGTACTCAAGGCATCCACCGGAGGCAATGGCAACGGGGCTAGATCCGACGATGAGGATGGACACGACGATGATGCCGATGATGAACCCACGGAAGCCGTCGCCAAGGGCGCTGGCTTCGCGATGGAGTATGACGCTGCGCGTAAGTTGGCCCAGGGCCTCGGGGCGGACCTGGAGAAGCTGAGTCAGCCGGGAGGGATACTGACCATCCATGGCGGCACCGCAGCAATGCTGGAGGTGGCTTCGCGCGAGGGGAGCCTCGTGGGTGCGCAGTTGTCGCTGTTCGGCGAGAGCACGCCTCCTGCCCTCCATGGGCGTTCGCGGTCGGCAACGGCGAAGATGAAGCCTCCCCAACAGAGGGAACTGCCATTGGGCCTCACCGCTGCAGCAGCGCCAGCCCCCGATCCTCTACAGCCAACCTTGCCAGGGATGGCATTGCCCCGAGACGACCGCCCGGTGATGGAGCGGATCCTGGCCTCGGGCACGACGACCCTCGACCGACTCCATCAGGCGATGTTGCTGTTCGGGAGGGGGCACACGGCGCTGTTGGGGCAGTTCCTGGAGTACTGCAACATGGCGACCGAGGAGCGCTTCTGGCGGCTGGCCCAGGCGCTTTCGGTCCTCTACCCGGCGAACACCGAGGAGAAGCGTTGGGTGGATGGACTCCTGGCTCGGAAGAAAGGCTTGGGTGTGTGATGCTGAAGCCCTGGTACAAGGTGGTAACGCCGCGCGAGGATCTGCGCGAGGGCAGGCCGCTCGATGCTTCCGAGTTCGCGGTGCATCTGGATAAGGTGCGCGACGGCAATGCTCCACGAGATTACCAGGACCCCGTGCGCTTCTTCGAGCGCACCTTCCTGACCCGCAATCTGACGGACCTGGCGTCCGAGGTGGTGCGCCGCCTGTCTGGTGAGACAACCGGTACCAACGCAGTCTACAACCTGGTAACGCAGTTCGGCGGCGGCAAGACGCACGCGCTCACGCTGCTGTACCACCTGGCGGACGCTGGCCCCGAGGCCAGGGAGTTCCTGGGCGTCAACAGCATCCTGGTCCGCGCTGCTGTGGAGACCATGCCTCGGGCGGCGACGGCGGTGTTCGTGGGCACCGAGTTCGACTCCCTGGCTGGACGCGGTGGGGTGGACGGAACGCCCTCCCGGCGAACGCCCTGGGGGGAGATGGCCTACCAGTTGGCCGGTGAAGATGGCCTGAACGTCGTCGCGGAGCACGACCGCCAGGGAACGGCACCCGCAGGGGACGTCATCCGTAGGTTCCTCCCCGAAGACCGCCCGTGCCTGATCCTGGTGGACGAGCTGATGAACTACATCAGCCGAAACCGCAAGAGCGGGCTATCGGGGCAGTTCTACAACTTCCTCCAGAACCTGTCGGAGACGGCCCGCAGCCAGCACAACGTGGTTCTCGTCGTGTCGCTGCCGCGCTCCGAGGGGGAGATGACGCCGGAGGACCAATCCGACCATCACCGATTCGAGCACATGCTGGAGCGCCTGGGCAAGCGGATGGTGATGTCCGCTGAGTCCGAGACCTCCGAGATCGTGCGGCGGCGGCTCTTCGAGTGGGATCCCCGAATGGTGACACGGGAGGGGAGAGTGCTCCTCCCCAAAGAGGCCCAGGCGACCTGCGAGGGGTACGCCGATTGGGTATCAGCGCATCGCGATCAGCTTCCGCCGCTGCTTGGCGACAACCTCCAGCGTGCCTTTGAGGATGCCTATCCCTTCCATCCGACCGTGCTTTCCGTCTTCGAGCGCAAGTGGCGCGCTCTTCCGTCGTTCCAGCAGACGCGCGGTGTGCTGCGCCTCCTGGCGCTCTGGATTGCGTATGCGTACCAGCAAGACCACCGGCGCAACCACCCGGACCCCCTCATCGGACTGGGTACCGCGCCGCTTGAGGATTCGCTGTTCCGCACGGCGCTCTTCGGGCAACTTGGCGAGGGAACGCTCGAAGCGGCTGTCACCACCGACATTGCGGGTAGGGCGGATGCAGGCGCGCTTCGGCTGGACCAAGATGCCCCCACTACCATTCGTAAGAGCAGGCTCCACCGGAAGGTCGCGGCCACGATTCTCTTCGAGTCCAACGGCGGCATGCTCCGTGCGGAAGCCACGGTGCCGGAAATCCGCCTCGGAGCGTGTGACCCGCAGGTGGACATCGGCAACGTGGAAACCGTCCTCCAGGCACTCGAATCGCGGCTCTACTACCTCCACGTCGAGGGGAGCCGCTATCGCCTGAGTGGCAAGCCGAACCTGAACCGCATCTTCTCGGACCGTCGTGCCAACGTCAAATCCGGCGAGATCGACGGGCGGATCCGGTCGGCTGTGGGGAACGCGTTCCCAAGGACTGCGGGCATCGAGGTATGCCATTTCCCGACGAGTTCGGCCCAGGTGTCGGATCGCCCGGTGCTGACACTCGTGGTGCTTCCACCCGACCAATCGCTGCAGGTCTCGATGACCCGTGAACTCGTGGACGCCATGACCCGCCAGTGTGGGGCCAAGACGCGGGAGCGGAAGACGGCGCTTCTCTGGGCCGTTGCCGAGGACGATGCCGCGCTGCGGCAATACGCCGGTGATGTCCTTGCCTGGGAGCAGGTGCAGGAAGACAGCGCCGATCTATCGCTCGATGCCACTCAGCAACAGCAACTCTCGAAGAACCTGGGGCGTGCCCAAACGGACCTGACGAATGCCGTGTGGCGCAGCTACCGGCACGTGCTGCACCTCGGCAGCGATAGTACCATTCAGGACATCGACCTCGGCCCCGTGAACCCGACGCAGGCCACGACCCTTGTCGATTGGTTCGTCGCCCGATTGCGCCAGGACGAGGCCCTGGTTGATGGCGTCAGTCCACAGTTCCTGGTCAGGAACTGGCCCGCCATGGTCGAATGGAGCACGAAGGCGGTGCGTGACGCTTTCTTTGCCGCGCCGCAATTCCCTCGGCTACTACGTGCCGATGCTCTCCTGGAGACCATCGCACGGGGTGTCTCCATGGGAATCCTCGCCTACGTGGGGAAGACCCCGGAAGGGAAGTACCAGCCATTCCGCTTCCAGGAGAGCCTGACTCCGGTGGATGTCCAGTTCTCGGAGGACATGTTCATCATCACGGCGGAAGAGGCCCGCAAGCATGTCGAGCCGCCCCGACTGACCTCAATCCTGCTGTCGCCCTCGCAGGTGCGACTCACTTCCGGTAATGCTCACGCCTTCGGTGCCACGGGACGCGATCAGCACGGACAACCGATCAACCTCGGCGAGATTGCGTGGAGCGCAACGGGCGGTACTATCGACAACCAGGGCGTCTTCACCGCCGGGAGTGGTACCGGCACCTTCACGGTTACCGCAACGGTTGACGGGGTGTCAGGGGTGGCCCAGGTGACCGTCGCATCTACTCGCCCCAGCCCAATAGACGTGATCATCGACGAGTTCGAGGACGACGGTGACGACGACGCCACACGGGCGATCACGCGTATGGCCTGGAATGGCGAGATCCCGCCGCTGAAGTGGTCGAACTTCTACCTGAAGGTGCTGGCGCGGTTTGCCGGGGAGCCGGGGCTGAAGCTGAACTTGAGCGTGGAACTGACATCCCCTGATGGGATCGCTCGGGAGAAGATCGACGAGATGGCGACGGCGTTGCACGAACTGGGTGTCGAGGGAGAGATCGAGACCGAGTAAGGCTGAGGTGCCGTGAGCCTGTGTGGGCACTCGGACCCCAGGGATCGCTCTTCCCGGTTGGCCGCTGGCCTCGGATCGCCCCACTCTTGGGGCACCCCTGAGCCACAACGGGAAAAGTTCCGCGCGCGTCGGGTTTGGGCGTTTGCCTGCCGGACTGGAGCGGGCGTGGTGCCGTATGCACCGTGGGCACGTAGGCTCCACAGCCCGTCTTGCCACGAGGCGCACCGGTTCGCGGATACCCGTGGTGTTCGTGCGCGCCCACGATGGGCCGTTCTGCGCACCGGGGGCGCGCGGAGGTTGGAGGTTCGGATGCGGGTTTCGTGGGACGTTACCGCCGAGGACGTGGCCAAGATCCGGGCCTTCCTCGCCTCCCGCGAGGACGACCCGCTTGTCAGGAGGCGAGTTGCCCGCAATCTCGCACCGTCGAAGCCCGAGATGGCGCGCAACACCGTGTGGTATCGGATCATCGCCTGTCTCCTCAGCACGCAGCAGCGGTCTGGACCGACGAGTGCGACCACCCGGTTCCTACGCCAGAGGCCCTTCCCACTTGGCTACGATGTCGTCGTTGCCGCGCCCAATGCCCGTGGCCTTGTCCGGGATGTCCTGGCAGGCTTCGGCGGCATCCGTCGGCTCAACCGGGTGGCCGACGAGGTGGACGACAACCTGAGCATCCTTGAGGGGGGGCTGTGGAGCCACCTCCTGGCAACAATGGATGGCCTGAGAAGCGGACCCACGACGCCGCAACGGGAGCGTGTGGCAGCGGAGTGGATCGACAGGCACCTGGCTGGCTTCGGGCCGAAGCAGTCGCGGAACCTGCTGCAATCTCTCGGCCTGACGAGGTACGAGGTGCCCATCGACAGCCGTACGGTGGGTTGGCTAGAGCGAGTGGGCTTCCCTGTTCCCCTATCGGCAAAGGCGCTGGCGGACGCCGGTTACTACGCCTTCGTATCCGAGGGCATCCAGCGGCTCTGCGCGGCGTGTGAAGTCTATCCGTGTGTTCTCGACGCCGCCATCTTCACCGATGCAGATGGCGGTAACTGGACCGAGGCCGACCTGGTGTGGTGAGACCCTCGCAGGGGTGGTGGGAGGTGGGGTGCGTATGCGCGGTGTCCTTGCCCATCCCGAGGCGATGGTCCGCTACCGACGACTGGAGGTGCATCCATGGACCTGGGTCTGCATTTCCGGAAGGCCGATCTTCATACTCATACGCCCGCCTCTTGGTGCACCCCCCACTGATGCGGCGACTCAAGCAAACCCGCCGCACCGACCTCAGCTCCAACAGCTTGGCTAGTCCGCTGCTTCCCCTTCCTCTTCAGTCACCTCAGCAGCTTCGACATCCACGTCCTCTAGATCCTCGACATCCCCGTCGTCTAGATCCTCGGTCTCCCAAACCCCATTGACCTTCTCCCACACGATGTGGTCGATGATGTCCAGCACAACCTTACACGCCCAGTAGGCGGTTGTGTGGTCTTTGGACCTCGATAGCTCTGCAGCCACTCCGCTGAGGAAGTGGAGATCAACAGTCCGTTCAGCTTGCGCCAGTTCGGCGCTGACTCCATCAGCCACGCAGGCGTTACGCCAGGCGAGAGCATACCAGAGTAGCTCATTGGCGATGGCCGAATCGACGTGCTCGGGAAGTTCGGGCGGCGTCTTAACCACCAAGTGATCTGCACACTTCTCGACGAGATGCCTACGGGCCGAGGAAATGGCCTCTGAGAAACCACACACGCGCTTGTGTCCTCCCTAGCTGTCTTGGGCCGCATCACGGGCATCATCGCTCGCGTCCTCTGGATCGGCCTCTTCCTCCTCGTCCATTCTGCACCACGCGGTGTGGCTTGCCTCGACCTCCATATGGTCTATCAGCTTGCGAGCGACGCGGCACGCCCATAGGGCATTAGCGGGCGGGGGAAGTTGGTGCGATAGCTCGGCATCCACCCCGCGCAGCAGCAAGAGATCCGTCTTCATGTCCAGTGTCATCCAGGAAGACAGGTAGCTGTCATCCTCGGTCAGCCTGCGCCACGCGACAACCAGCGCGAGCACGTTCTTCGCAATCTGCAGGTCCTTTCGCGTCACTAAGCGGTCCAGAAAAGGGGTCGGTCTGGGACGAGCGAGACGGACGAGCCTGGGGTACTGATACACCGCGCCAGTGATCCTGCTGCGGGCCGCGCGGATCGGTCGTATCGCCGATTCCATCTGGGCTTCAAGCTCATTGATGGCCTGGATCTCGGCTTCGGTCAAGGGCTGGATCTCGGCTTCGGTGAGTTGGAAATCGGTCGTCTGGCCGATTCCGTCTGGACTGCCACAGTTCTGAGCCATGTCGGTTCCCTCTCCTCCCTCGTTGCCCTCAACTCCCACCTCTCGCCCTGCACGGGAGTGCAGTTACCACGCGATGAGGCCGTACAACGGAATGGCAGCACCTGTGATTTCCCCAAACTCTCACAGAGGGATCTCCTGAAAAGATGTCATCTGGGAAGGCGCAGAAGTTGAGGGTGGAGGATGCCCGCCCTTGTATACTGTGCCTGACCGCTATGATGTCATCCGCTTTCGGGAAGCGGGCTTGGGTGCCCCTTCACTAGATGACCCCCGCCACCATCGCCTCGAATACGTCGTCGCCCATGTCGTCGCAATCCCAGGGGTCCGCATTCTGCAGTGCCCACCGCGCGAGCACCTCGGCACCGGCCCGGTCCAGGAACTCCTGGTGCGGCGCGCCCCTGTCTACCGCAAGGAGCACTCGAACGGTCTCTTGGGGACTGACCCTTGGCTGCATCTGGTGAGCGACGCGAAGCGCAGCCAGCAGCTTCTTGCGGGAAACGCGGTAGAGGATGCGTTGACGAGGCTCGAAACCCGCCGCAACGATCAGCATTGGTATCACCTTCTTCAGAGCTACTGTAGCCGCGCCGACGTGATTCAGCCAGCTTTCACTCTTCGAGTGACTTCACTTTGAGTTCGGTGCCCCAGATGGCGGCGAACAGACCGCCGACGAGGCCCGCCACGAAGCCCCAGGCATACACCCACATGGGGCGAGTGACCAGACCCGCGACGAGCAGACCAACCAGGAAGGCCACGAGGATGCCGCTCACCTTATGCACCATGCTCATCTTGGTAACGCGGACCTGCAGTTCGCTATCAGGTACCTGCAACGCTTGACCTCCGTCTTCCGGGTGCTCGTGCCGGTGACATGGACCGTGGAACCGGCGTGTGATCAGTTCGCCCTCGCTCTGGCGCTTCCTTCCCGAAGCGGGGCGGCACTTACTTCCCCTGCGCCGGACCAGCGGCACCGCCAACCAGCCAGGGCGCGAGGGTGATGTAGCGGCACCGGCTCCGGCCATCCTTTCCGCCCCACCCCTCTGGGCACTCCCGGTCCACTACGGGAAACGTTTCCCGCGCGGTCGGCGTGGCTCCCCGGAGGCGGATCGGGCCGGGGCGTGGTGTGTCACCAGCCCCTATTGGGCAGTACACCGCGCGTTGTGAGGCCGGTATCACACAGTCACGTACGCACCCGTGGTGTTGCCGTTGCCATGGTGACCAGTCGCTTGCAGCTGGGTACGGGCTGGTTCACCTGATACTGGTTCGGGGACCGTCAGTCGCGCCCCAGCGCGCAGGCGTTGTCTCCCCGCTGGCCTCGAAGGCGCGCAGGAACTCCATGGCGCGCAACATGCTTGCCTGTCCTCTGGAGTACCTTAAGCGCGACTGGAAATGAAGGCTGTCTCGGTCGAGGCTCCGTACCTTCGGCTACTGCTTCATTTCCCCTTGCGTGATCCAGAAGTCGTCTCCTCAGAGGGTACTTCGAGTGCAGGCGCATCAGCCTGCACCTCTAGTTTTTCTTCTCTACTTAGAAGACTCTACTTCTAACCTATAATGCAGGAGCGCTAGCCTTACTGGCAGTAGGGGAGTTGGCACTCCAGAGCGTCCGAGAGTTGACGACCCCCTTCCAGGAGTTGACCACCCCACCTTCCAAGAGTTGACCACCCGCTTCCATGAGTTGACCACCCCCGAGTGGTAATCACCCTCATGCCTGTCCGTTCGGGTCCATGAACTCGCGCAGGGCGAGTCGCAACCCCTCGAACGTGTAGCAGTTCCTGCCCAGATCGCCGCGCTCATCGCCGTTCGTGCGCAGTCGCATTACCTGCTCGACCTCGACCAGCCCTCGCGCCTCCAGCAGAGAGACCCTGTTGCCGATGTAGTACTCGCTCATGCCCCCACGTCGGGCCAGTTGGCTACGAGATACATGGACGCCTTGGCGAGTGCCAGCGTAGTCTTGTTCGTGCTCGTGGGATAGCAGCAGCAGGAGGACATAGGCCGCACCATACGGCAGTGGCCCGCGCTGCTCTCCGTCCACCGTCTCGGTCGCATCAGCGAGAAACGCCTCTGTCAACCAGGACCGCACTAACTGCGTCGGTAGAGAGGTGAAGCCGGGGTGTGCCTCATCGGAGTGCCTCTTCGCGACCGTCGATATGGCGTCGTGGAACGGCTTCAGGTTCCACTCCTCACGCCCTCGGCTCCTCTGGACCTTAAGCAGCCCCGCATCTAGCAGGCGGTTCAGGCGCTTGCGAAGGGCAGGCACCGAGCAGCACATCTGCCTTGCCA
>JAAZEM010000189.1 GCA_012512265.1 Armatimonadota bacterium
CGAGACCGCCCCTGGCGAGACGATGCCGCTGCCCACCGCGCCCGCGGCCTGATCCCCGCCGCCACCGACGACGGGAGTGCCCTCCTTTAGGCCAGTTTCCGCGGCGGCCGTCGCGTGGATGCGCCCGCTGATCTCGGGCGACTCGTACACCCGGGGCATCCAGCTCTCGGGGATGCCAAGCGCATCGAGGATCTCGCCGGACCAGCACCGCCGCGGCACGTCAAAGAGCGAGGTGCCCGACGCATCCGAGACTTCCGTGGCAAACTCGCCGGTGAGCCGGAAGCGTATATAATCCTTGGGCAGGAGCACCTTGCGAACGCGCGCGTAGGCTTCCGGCTCGTTCTCTTGAAGCCAGACAATCTTCGGCGCGGTGAAGCCCGTCAGCACCTGGTTACATGTGATCCGCACCAGGTGATCGCGGCCCACGCGCTCTGTGATCCGCTCGCACTGCGCGGCGGTGCGCTGGTCGCACCACAGGATTGCCGGGCGAATCACCTGGTGGGCGTCATCCAGGAAGACGGAACCGTGCATCTGCCCGGAGAGACCGATGCCTGAGATCGCCTCCGGGGCAATGCCGGCGCGCTCGCACGCGCCCCGAATGGCCACAGCAGTGGCGCGCCACCAATCGGCCGGATCTTGCTCCGCCCAACCCGGCTGGGGCGTGGAGAGCGGGTAGTCAGCCGTCGCCGACCCCAGCGGAACCCCCTCCTCGGAGATCACCAGCGCCTTCGTGCCGCTGGTTCCCACGTCGATGCCTAACAGGTATGCCATCGCCTTCTCCCCAGATGCCTCAATGCCTTCTCCACTTTTCCTCTTCCCTCCCCAACCGCGTTGTTCCTGCGACCTGGGGCTCGCCTCTGGAGGACCCGCGGTGCGAGCGGGAGAAGAGGATGGGCTGGCCCGCGCGTGGCACCGCCTGGGCTTCACGCCAGCATCAGGAGGCTTCGCGTTGGGCTTCTTTCGCCCGGCGGATGCCCGCCATAACCCCGCCGGCGAGGAGGAGCACCGAGCCCAGCCAGAGCAGGTTGATCAGCGGCTTGATGCTCACCTCCACCACCACGCTCTCCTCGGGTGAGGAGCCACTCTCTATCGGCAACCCGGTGACGGAGAGCGTGATCCGCGATTCCCTGGGTCGGTCCATCGGCACGCTGAGATCCGTCACCGCGACGGCGACCTCCGTTCCAGGCAGCTTCGCCGGCGTGGGCACCAGATCGCCCCCTTCGCCAAGCCGCAGCGTGGGGGTGACCCGGACGCGCTTCCCGGAGGGCAGCCGGACGCCGATGAGGATGCCCGCGCCCGCGTGCGCCTCGCTCATGTCGAAGCCCTCGAAGGTGAAGGCGTAGCTGCCGGACTCCATCGTCTCCCCCCGGCCCAGATCCGCGCGTTTGGTGGCTGCCTCTTCCCTATCCCGGTAGTCGAGGGGCGAGATGTAGAGGTCTTGCTGCCAGCTCCGGTGCACCGCCGGCGCGTGGACCCACGAGCCCATCTGCGGGCTGAAGCGCATGGTAGGAGACGCGGTGATGGTGGCATCGCCGCGGGTGACAGTGAGGTGGATGGTCTTTCGGTGTGGCGAGGAGTCGGCACGGGTGAAGGCGACGCGGTAGCCCAGAGCCTCCGCCGCCTCGCCGCGGCGCAGTGACAGCTTTTCGGTGCGGCTGCAGACCGAGGAGCCGACGATGCCAAGCAGCATCAGGGCGAGCCCCACATGGGCGAGGTGCCCGCCGATGTGGACCGGCCGGCGCGGGAGCCTGCGAAGGACGATCCGGCCACCCACCGCCAGGGCAAACGCGGCTGCTGCGACGAGGAGGAGCATCCAGGCGTTGAAGCGGTGGACACCAAGAGCGAGCGCGGCCACTGCGCCCGCGAGGGCCACGGCGAGCCCGGGGAGCAGGCGGCGCACCACCGTCTCCGGACGAGACGCCCCCCATTCCAGGAGCGGTGCAATCCCGACGAGGAGCGCGAGGAGCACGGCCACCGGAAACTGCGTCAGATTGTAGAAGCGTGGCTGCACCGAGGTCGGGCGGCCCAGGATCGTGGTGAGGATCGGCGCGGACGTGCCCAGGGCGACCATCGCCGCGGAGATGCAGAAGACCAGGATCGCCAGGAAGAAAGTGAACTCGCGCGAGAGGGTGCTCTCGACTGTGCCCTTCGCCTGGATCTCGCCCGCGCGCGTCGCGTAGAGCGAGAGTGGCACGAGAAGGGAGAAGAACACTCCCATCAGCAGGAGACTATAGACCGCGGATCCGGGGCTGACGAAGGAGTGAACCGAGAAGTTACTCAAGACGCCGCTGCGGGTGAGGAAGGTCCCATAGACCATCGCCGCGAACGCCACGCTCGTCAGAAGGAGGTTGGCGTGCTTCAGCCCGCCGCGCGCACGCTGCACGAGCATACCATGGAGCAAGGCCGTCGCGAGGAGCCACGGGACGAGTGACGCGTTCTCCACGGGATCCCAGCCCCAGTAGCCACCCCAGCCCAGCACGCGATATGCCCAGTACCCGCCGATGCAGATACCTGCCCCCAGCGTCACCCAGGCGAAGAGAGTCCAGGGAAGCGCGCGCGACACCCAGGAGTCGTAGTCGCGCCACACGAGCGCCGCCAGCGCGAACACGAACGGGATGGCGAGCGCGGCATAGCCCAGGAAGACCATCGGGGGGTGGATCGCCATCCAGGGGTCCTGGAGGAGCGGGTTCAGCCCGCGTCCATCCGAAAGCCTCTCCTGGGAGAGGAGAAACGGGCTCTTGGCGACCAGAAGCAGCCCGAGGTACGCCTGCGTCGCGGCATAGGGAGGCATCACGCGCGTCTCCCAGTCGCCGCTATAGCGGATCAGCAGCAGCCCGAGGATGGCGCTCAGAAGTGCCCACAGAAGGAAGCTGCCCTCCTGGCCAGCCCACAGCGCCGAGACGCGATAGAGGATGGGAAGATCGCGCGATGAGTACTCTGCGATGTAGCGGATCTCGTAGCGCCCCTGCACAAACCCTGCCAGGAGCAGGAGGCACGCGGCCAGCGCCGTAACAAAGGTGAGCGCGAACGCCGCGCGGGCGAGCGCCCGCGTCGCCTGCCCGCGCGAAGCGGCGACGTAGGCGCCAAAAGCCACCAGCGCGGTCGCGAGTCCTCCCCAGAGGAGTGCGGTGCCAAAACCGGCCATGCGGGAAAGCCCCTTCAAGTACCACCGCGGCTGGCCTCAGCACCTCTTGCCAGCCGCCAGCACACCCTGCCATGGTACCATCCGGGGCACGCCTCGTCTATCAGTCATTGCCCGTATCAGGCTCGGGGTTTTCCCGCAGGGTCAGGTGCGTGTTTCTCCCCGGCCGGCTCAGAGAAGCGCCACGGCTTCCACCTCAACGCCCACGCCCTTGGGCAAGGAAGAGACCTCCACGGTGGAGCGTGCAGGCGGATTGGTGGGGAAGTAGTCGCCGTAAACCGCATTGACGGCCGCGAAGTGGCTCAGATCGGTGAGGAAGATGGTGGTTTTCACCACCCGGCTCATCTCCAGACCCGCGGCGGCGAGGATCGCCTTCAGGTTCTCCATCACGCGCCTCGTCTGCTCCTCGATGGAGCCGGTGACCAGCTCGCCGGTCGCCGGGTCCACCGGGATCTGGCCGGAGATGAAGAGGAATGGCCCGGCCTTCACTCCCTGCGAGTAGGGGCCGATCGCCGCGGGGGCGTTGTTGGTTGAGACAATCTCCTTTTCGGGCATGATCTACTCTCCTCGGTCTCTCTATGCTCGCGCGCGGTGCGCCTCGTCGATGGCGGCGCGCAGGTTCTCCCAGGGGGTTCCGGGCGGCACGGTGCAATCCGCGGCCAGGATGAAGGGCGATGGCGCCTGCTCCAGAGCGCGGCGGGCCTCCGCGCGGGCATCCTCTTCCGTTCCCGTGGCCAGAACGCCCAGGCGATCCATGCCCCCCATGAAGGGCCGGCCGAAGAGGCGCGCGATCTCCTGGCCAGTGATCGGCTGGCCGGCCACGACCAGCGGCGCGTTGACTACATGCCCCGGATAGTCGAGGAAGGGCGTCAGGTCGTCATAGCCGCCGTGATAGTCGCACACGTGAAGGATGTTGAAGGGGCACTTCTGGTTGATCTCCTCCATCAGCGAGAGGTCAAACGGCTTGATGAAGTCGCGGAAGATGCCGGGGTGGGGGAAGCGCCCGGCCTCCCCGCCCTGGGTAGAGTGGTAGAAGCCATCCACGCCCAGCCGGATACACTCGCGCACGAAGAGGCGCAGGCTCTCGGTGATCCGCTCGAGGCCCTTCGCCACCGCATCGGGATCCTCGCTCAGGTGCGCGGTGACCGTCTCGTGACTGGTTGTGTGCCCGGCGCACATCAGCGGCGAGTAGAGTGTGCACAGGACAAGCGCCTCGGATTTAGCCGCCTTGACCAGCCCCTCGACAGCCTGAAGCTGCGGCTCGTAGAACTCCAGGTCGTAGAAGGGGATCTTCGCCCAGTCCTCGGGCCGGCGGATCTGGGGCACCGGCGGGAACTTCCGCTCGTACTGGATCTTGATGAAATCCATGCCGGTGAAGCGGAAGAACTCGAGGTGCTTCTCCACGGCGGCCTGCCCGCCATGGTATTCTGGGGGGAAGTGCGTGAAGAACGCCGCCGGCACGTACTCCTGCGGCTTGCTACTCTCCAGAACGCTAAGCAAGGCATCGCGCTTATTCATGCCACTCTCTCCCACGGGAAAAACGCCCGCGCCGCCGGGTTGGATGGCGCGCGGGCGTACTATGATTTCAGGATCGACGGGTCGGCTTCCTTTTCACCACACTGCGCGGGGAAATGGCGGACCGAGGGTTCCTCGGCCCTTCATCAGTGGTAACGCGCTCTCTCCTGGGGCCACCGCGCGCTTGCGTGCCTTGGATTCCTACCCAAAGACGACGATGTAGCCCTGATACAGGTCCTTGCCAAAGGTTCCAAGAAAGCCCCAGACGACGCCGGCTGTGAGGAAGTGCCCGAGGGCGAAGCCGAGGAAGGCGGGCACGGTTTTCCGATAGAGTGGCATGCCGCCGAGGCGGAGGACCAGCCCCTTGATCACCCAGACCAGCAGGAACGAGCCCCAGAGAAGCCGGCCATACGCGTTGCCGGCGGCAAAGCCGAGGGGGTGCAGCGGAAAGCCGACGATCTGCGACCGCACAGCCTGGAGCAGCAGCGCCGTGAGGAAGCCGGAGCCGGCGGCAATGCAGCGGGGCACGTCGCGCGGCTTGGGGCTTTCTGACCAGTTGATGGCGTTGTTGAACTCGGTGCAGGCCATGTCCCAACCCCAGATTCCGCCGCGTACCTGCTGGGCCCCCACCTTATAGTAGCCCGTGAGGTGGAAGTAGAAGGCGAGGAGGACGCCAGCAATCAGGGCGAGGGTGAGCGCCCCGGCCACGCGCCGTGGCTTCTCGCCAACGAAGTGGCCGGCGCGGAGCGCGTCGATCTGATAGCCCGCCAGGGCAACGGGGAAGCCGCGCGAGAGGAATGTGAGCGCCGCGAGTCCGGTCAGCGTCGCGGGATCGCCGCCGGGCGCCAGGGGGGCCGTGCCGAAGAGGGAGAGGAGGAGCATCTTCGGCGCACCGTAGGGGAAGAGCCAGATCAGGGGGACCCCGATCTCCGCGCGCAACCGGGCGTACACCAGTCCCACGCAGAGGACGATCCCCAGATAGACGCCGGCAACCCAGAGCCGCATCCCAAGCGCGTGGCAAAAGAGGAGCATCGCTGCCAGGCCGGCCCAGAAGCCCCAGAAGGGGAGGCGGTAGGCACGCATCTCTGGATCGCCGCTCCAGAGAGCCGCGCGGATCACGCCGGCCAGATGATGCCGGCCATAGTAGAGGAGCACCAGCGCGATTGCCAGGTAGGCGCCCATGCTCTGCTCCTGGTCGAAGGGAAAACCTGCCTCGCGATACCCCCAGGCGCTGCCGATCACCGCCACGAGCCGCTCCAGGACGTAGGTGACCCAGATCGTGAAGCTGATCTCCGTGGAGACGAGGTAGCCGAAGCCGATCAGCTCTGGCCGGTAGTGGAAGGTGAGCGTGCCCACGGCGTTCCAGGGGGGCGTGGAAAAGGGGGCAAAGCTGAAATAGCGCTGAAAGCCCGGGAAGGTGGGCCAGAGCGCATGGGCGATATGCACCGCGTTGTAGGCCACGGCCAGGCCAAACCCGGCCCACATCATCGGGTTGCGCAGGAAGGCCGGCTCGGCCGGGTTGCGGGGCTTCACCTCGGCCAGCTCCAGAGGAAGCTGCAGCAGCGGAAAGGAGAGCTTCTCCCGCTCGATCCAGGGGCGGTACATCAACAGCACCAGGCAGAGGAGAGTGACCCAGAGAGCGAGAAGGAAGCCGGTCCAGGCCAACACAGGCACTCCCCAGAGGTGCCACGGGATCGGCGCGCCGCGCAGCGACTCGTAGAGGGCGCGCACTGTCTCGGGATCATGCACGGCGGCCCACTTCGGCAGATGGCTCTGTGCCTCCGCAAGGCGTTTTCCCGTCTGGGCGAAGTAGAAGGGCGCGGTGATCAGGGCGAGAAGGAAGCGGACCACGCCCACACCGAAGGTCATCGCGCCAACGCAGACAAAGCAGAAGGCGAAGACGAGCTCTCCCGGAGTGAGCCGGCGCCCGCTGCGGCGCAACAGGTGGTTGGCAAGCAGGAGGATGAGGAGTGCGGCGACCGCCGGAATGGCTGGAATACTCTCGGTGACGTACACCACCGATGCGACGATCTCAGATGCTCGAATCCAGAACCCGGCGCCGACAAGGAAGAGCAGCCCAAGCGCCAACGCCCGGCCCGTCGCCATCCTGCCCCCGGACCGCTCCTCGCCCGGCCCAGAACTACTCGACCCCGGATCTACCATGTCGCGCCGCGGATCACCCACTTCTCTTTGCACTCGCCATCCTTTCGTGCCGTTCACGACGCCTCAGATCCAGAAGATTTGGTTGCCCTTCATGCCGGTGAAGGAGTCGATGATCAGCCACATGCCGTTGCAGGTGAACTGGCCGAGGATCAGGCCCAGGAAGATCGGGCGCGCGGTGCGGAACGCCCGGAGGCCGCCGAAGCGGACGATGCCCAGCTTCAGCGCCCAACAGATGAGAGCGGAGAGCCAGATCTGGTCCATGATCCAGGTGGTGCCCACGGCGAAGCCGATCGGGTGGAAGGGCCACCAGACGTGCCGCTGGCGCATAATGGTCAGGAAAAGCATGACCCCGGCACCGAGGCTCTCCAGCAGCAACCCGCTTCCGGAGACGCCGGTGGGGTTATTCATCCTGTCGGCGACGTAGCGCCAGGGACTCTGCGGGCCGTTCACAAAGAACCAGTTGTTCAGGTTGAGGCCGCCGCCTTTCTTGTAGGCCAGGAAGAGCGTCATCGCCAGGGAGCCGAAGAGGCCAATCAGAATGGCCAGGAAGATGGCGCCAACCAGTGGGCGGCGGCTAGGACGGGCCAGCTCACCCATGCGCAGGCTGTTCGCGGTCGATGTCATCATCAGCGTGCGCAGGTCGCCTGCCCACACGTAGCAAAGGCCGAGCGCCACCAGGCCCTTCGGTCCGAAGGCGGCGGTGCCCAGACTGGAGACGGAGAAGCCCATCGCCGTGGTGGATGCCACGGCCTCCGCGAGCCCGCTCTCTACCACTACGCGCGTCAGCCCGATGAAGAGCACGAACGCGGCGACGAGCAGGACTGGGATCACGGGCAGCGGCATTCCTGCCATCCAGAGCCAGGCACCCATGCAGAGGACACCGGCGCACATGCCGATGAATGCCATGCGATAGGAGAGCACCTCGCCCGAGTCATCGGCGCCTCCGGGGCGGCCGGTGATGGTGCGCCACACCTCTCGCAGGTGGGGGCGCGCATACCACAGGCCTGAGAAGACGAGCACGATCATGGCGCCCATCCCCAAGTGGGCGAAGATCGGCGACGGGGTGCCATACGGCCCCAGGCTCTCCTTATACTCGACGGCCATGATCGCCATCACGCCGCGGATGCAGAAGGCGAGGAGGTTAAAGAACCACAGGCTGAAAGTGGTGTCCAGGTTCACCAGATAGAAGAAGCCGACCATCGGGAAGGAGACGCGCAGCTGGAGCCGCATCAGGTTGCGGAACATCGGGAAGCTCGTCTCCAGCACCGGCGTGGGGAACGTCGGGAAATACTGGTGCAGCGCCTTCATCGAGCCGAGCGCGAACGGGATGGCGAAACCGATCCACAGGAGTGGGTTGCGGTAGAGCGGCCGGGGCCCCGGACCGCAGCCTGCCACCATCTCGATTGGAAGGTGGGTGAGCGGGTAGGCGAGGCGCTCGCGGTTACACCATTGCCGGCGCAGGAGCACCATCATGCAAAGGCAGGCGAAGTGGAAGGGGATGAGAAACGCGAGCCAGCCGGCGATAGGCACAACCCAGGCGCCCCAGGGCACGTCTCCTGCGCGGCGCATCCCCTCGAAGAACTCGCGCACCACCACGGGATCCCGTGGTGCGAGCCAGGCGGGAAGGTGGGGTTGGATAATCTCCTCCCAGCGGTTGCCGCTGTTGGCGAAGTAGAAGGGCGCCGTGATGGTGGGCAACACCTGCGCCGTGAACCCCATCACCGGGAGAGTGCAGGCGACGGCCATCATGATGTAGGCGACGATCAGCTCTGGCGGCGAGAGCGCCCAGCTCCGGCCAGGCGGCGATAGCCGTCTCAACAGCGTGTTGACCCCAAGCGAGAGGATCAGCAGCAGGAAGATTGCCGCGGGTGTGCTGTAGTCGAGGTCCATATAGGACCCTCGGACCACATAGGTGCCGTAGGGCACGCCGACGGCGATGATCAGGGAGCCGGAGGCCCCCGCCAAGAGTGCTCGGAAGGTGAAGGCGCGTCCGGCTTTGACGGCGGGCGTTTCTTGCAGGCCGGGCGGCACCATCTTCTGGGTGGGCTCCTGGTTGCTCAAGACGAACCTCCCCGGAGGAATTGCCGCGGGCGGAAAGCCAGGGAGCCGCCCGCGTTCCCTGTCGCTGCATGGCGTCCGATCACTGCCGGCGTGACGCACACGCAGCGTTCATTTCGGCGCCTGCCCGTGCATTCCTCCCGCGCGAAACGAAGCGTGCTCCCTGGCGGAGCCCCCCTTTTTTCATGCCAGCAAGGAGAGGGCAACCTTGGCGTGGAAACAATCGTCCAAAGCCCAGGAGAGGGGGGCGCGCCCAGGTCCGATCCCCGCGGCACAGGGCGGGGGACGTGCGCCTAGCTCGAACCCCGAGAGGGCGAGCCGGCACAGTCAGCTGTTTGACGTTCCGGCCGATGGCCAGAAATCTGTGGCGCCCGGACGGTGATCGGTCGCGCTGCTCTGCGCGGGGCTGATTGCCTGTGCCCACCGATTGTGGTATAATGGCCGCGGCAGCAAGTTGCGCTGTCGCGGGCTGTACGAGTGGTGGACGGAGGCGGGGCCGCCCCCGCGCGCAGGATGTCGTATGCCCCAGGGAACAAGAGTGGTAGATGACGTTCGGGTGATCACGCAGCAGTTCCAGAAGGCAGTGGAGCGTTCACGCCAGCTGGAATCGATGGTGACGCGCCTGGAAACGCGCGTGCGGGAGTTGGAGGCGTCACTGCGGGCGCGCGACGCCCGAATCAAGGAATTGGAAGCGCGCGGTACGTCTGCGTCGCCTTCTCATCAGCACGCGGGGAGCGTCCCCGCGGTGGCCTCCCTCGATTCTTCTCCGATTACCAGCGAGCCTGAGCTGGAGGAGACGCTCAAGCGTCTGATCACCAAGATTGCCATGATCCTCCAGGCGGAGAAGTGCGTTTTCCTCTTGCACGATCCGCGGACCATGGAGCTCTTTGCTCACTCTCCGGCGTTTGGATTGACGGAGGAGCAGCTGCGCACTTTCCGGATTCCCGATTCGCGCGGGATCTCCGGGGCTGTGTTTCAGACGGGCCAGCCCCTGGTGGTCCATGATTTGGCCTTGGATGAGCGCGCGGAGCGATGGATGGCGGAGGTGCTCCAGGTGCGCAACTCCGCCACGGTGCCCCTCACTATCGAAAAGCGCGATGATCAGGGCCGCGTCACCGACCGGCGGACGATTGGCGTCCTTCACGTCTTCGACAAACGCTACGGGGGGCAGTTTGGCGAGGAAGATCTGCACCTTCTGGGCGTGCTCTCGCGCAACGCGGCGGCGGTCATCGCCAATGCCAAGCTTCTCTTCGAGGTGATCGAGGAGAAGAACAAGATGGCGGCCACCATCGAGAGCCTCTCTGCCGGGTTGGTCCTCGTCGGCACCGACGGCCGGGTGATGTTGATGAACGCTTCGGCTGGGGCGGTGTTGGGGCTCGAGGGCCATGCGCATATCGGCAAGCCCTACACGGAGGTGATCGCCAACGACCAGGTCAAGGAGATGCTGCGCCTCGCGCTCGCAGCCAACCAAGAGGTCTCTCAGGCGGAGTTGACGCTCACCTTCGTTGATTCGGGCAGCGGGCAAGAGCACGAGGCCGCCTTTCAGATCCAGACGGCGCTCGTCCGGGGCACCGATAGCGGCGACCTGATCGGCGTGGCGTTGGTGTTCAACGACATCTCCGAGATCTGTAGCCTCGAACGGATGAAATCGGCTTTCCTCTCCACCATCTCTCACGAGCTGAACACGCCCCTCACCACGATCCGAGGCTTCATCTCAACCCTCCGCGAGGATACCAAGGGGTTCTACGATCTGAAGACACGTCAGGAGTTCTATCAGATCGTGGATGCCGAGTGCGAGCGGCTCTCGCGCCTGATTGGCGATCTCCTCAGCCTCTCGCGGATTCAATCCACGGGGCGGCTAGAGTTGACGCTCGCGCCGGTGGATATCGCCGCGCTGGTGGAGCGCGTGGTGGAGACGCAACGCGCGTATGTGTCCAAGCACACCCTGCGCGCCGATCTCTTCCCAGGGCTTCCTCCTATTCTCGGAGACGAGGCAAAGATCGAGCAGGTGCTCGTCAACCTCGTCAGCAACGCGATCAAATTCTCACCTGGCGGAGGCGAGGTCCTGGTCCAGGTCACCCCCGAAGACGATGGGATTCGCGTCTCGGTGCGCGACCATGGAGTGGGCATCCCGCGCGAGGAGTTGCCGAGGATTTTCGAACGTTTTCACCGCCTGGATAACCGCGACAAGCGCCAGACGTATGGATGCGGAATCGGCCTCTATCTGGTGAAGCACCTGGTGGAAGCGCACGGAGGGAGTGTCTCTGTGGAGAGCGAGGTGGAGAAGGGGAGCCTCTTCAGTTTCTGCCTCCCGTTGCGCCCGCCGGACGCCGAGGAGTAGGCCGCAGGGCCGTGGCGGAACTCGCCGCGCCCTTGCCTTCGCCCGTCGCCACCACGGGTTGCGGTCACCCTCTCTCGGCCAGGAAGCGTTCCACCTCGCCGTGTTGCGGGATTCCCGATCTTCCCCCGGGCCGCGTGGCCTTGATCGCGGCTGCCGCGCTTGCGAAGCGCACCGCCGCATCGATCCTCTCGCCTCGTGCAAGCTGCGCCGCGTAGGCCCCATGAAACACGTCGCCGCACCCGTTGGTATCGACGACGCGCACCGGGAACGCCGGAAGGTGGCGTACCTCCCCGCCGGCGATGGAGTACCAGCACCCGCGCTCTCCCGCCGTCACCACGCAACTTCTGCGCGCCGGGCAAGCGAGCGCGCGCGTGATCGCGACAGGATCCTCTTCGCCCGTCAGGTGTGACCCAAAGCGGATCCCCAGAACCAGGTGATCGATCAGGGGGAGTAGCTCCGCCAGCTTCGGGCCGGTATCGCGCTCGAGGTCGGCGAGTACGGGAATGCCATGCTCCCGGGCGATGCTCGCCGCGCGCACTCCCGCCTCGGCTACCGTGTGGTCGAGGAAGAGGATGCGGCATCGAGCGACGAGCGATGCGGGGATCTCATCTGGCTGTGGCGCGGTGAATCCGGCGCGCGTGAAGAGAATGGTGCGTCGCCCGGTAGAGGCCTCGATGATCACTGTGGAGTGGATGGGCCGGGCGCCAGCACGCCGGATCACCATCGAGCAATCGACGCCGTCGCGCTCGAACTCGCGCAGTGTGAAGCGAGAGAGTTCATCATCCCCCAAAACACCGAAATAGGCGGCTTTCGCGCCCTGGCGGGCTGCGGCCGCCAGCGCGGTGCCGGCCAACCCGCCTCCTTCCCGGCGCCTGTCATGCACCGGTGTCTTCGTTTCCGGCTGCGGATAGTGCTCCACATAGAGCAGGTCGTCAACGGCGACTGCCCCCAGACCGAGGAGATCCCAGTGGTCGCTCATGCGCCGCTCCGCGCTGTCTCCTGGAAAAGGGGCGCCCCTGCGTGGGTCGGGCGAACGAGGATGCGCATCTTGATGAACTCTCCAAATCGGTAGTGGCCCCGGCGACATCGCGGATGCGAGCGCGGTACGATGGGGCTCGCTCACTTCGTTCGACGCGCTGCTCCGGGCTACCTTTCGGTCCGAGCCGGGGATCGCGGGCCGGCAGAGCGATCTCGGGCATCCTCCAGTGGGTTGCGACGATCCTGGCATGAGTCGCCGTGGGCGGGGGTAGGTGCAGTGTATGCTGCCGATGTGACAAGATGTGTTGGAGGAGGCATGACATACACGATTCTGGCCAGGTGGATCGGCGTGTGGATCTTGTTGTGGGTGGGCTTCGCGGCGCCGGCGGAGGCGCGGAAGGAGATCGTGGTCGACTACGAGGCAGGGCTAGTCTACCCGCTGGAAAACGGGCGGTTGGTTCGGGGCCCGATCATCACAAACCACGGAGTCGTCTTCAAGAAGAAGTACTTGGGTACCTTTCGTGTCACCGAAAAGCTGATTGAGAAGCGCTCGAACCTGTACAACCGGCATGGGCAGCCGATCCGCAACGGTGAGGAAGGGGCGCGCATGCCGTATTGGATGCGCCTCGGGCACACTGCCCAGGGCTTCCATTACTCCAGCCTTTTTAGCGCGACCGGGCCGCGCCGGCGCTCCCGAGGGTGTTACCGCCTCTCCAAAGCCGACGCGATATGGCTCTTCAACTGGACGCCCATCGGCACTCCCGTGCACGTGGTATGGAGCGTGAAGCAGTCGCGGTTTGCCTACCTGCAGAAGGCAACCTCCTCGAGGAGAGCGAGCCTGCCCCTGGAACCGCAGGGAGTGTCGGTGCGGCCGGCACTCCCGATGAGAACTGTGGCCCAGGGTGTGGCGCATCCGGGCCTGCCAGCGCGGCGGTACCACGGATGAAGGTGACGGATACGGATGGGGATATGCGGGCACCCAGCCCGGTTTGCCGCCCTTTAGGATGGGGGGCTCTTGCCGGAACACTAGCCGGGGTGCCCGCACCCTGGGCTGAGTTATCCGACCCCTTCGTGGCCGTAGCATGGGCGCTCTTCGGGTTCAGGGTGTAGCTCGGCATCCACTCGTGGCCAGAGCGTTGCCCTTGACACGCCCTCTGCCCTATGGTACAATAACGCGCGACGAAGCAGCAGGGATGACGGAGTAGGTCGCGGCGGCTCCGCCCTGGTGTGTCGGACCCCAAGCCCGCGCGAGCGGTGATTCCTCGGCCGTCGCTTCGACTCCTCGCCTTTCCCGTGTACTCTGGCCCGGTGATCCTGCCAGGGCGGAGGCACGCGGGTGACCAACTCGTGAGGTGCACGATGCCAAAACTCTTCGGCAAGCAGTTCAGCAAGGATGAGCTTCGGACGCACGTGGGGAGCATGGAGCAGCTCGCCGGCGTTCGAGCGGGGGTGCTGGCGGATGGCCGCGCTGCGGGTACGCGCGTGGCCGATTTCTGGACTGGCACCGGCCTGGAGTTCAGCGTGCTCTTGGACCGCGGGATGGATATCTCCGCAGCGCGCTGGCAGGGCAAGTCGCTCTGCTGGATGTCCTCCGCTGGCGTAGCCCATCCCGCCTATTATGAGCCAGAGGGACTGGGATGGCTGCGCACGTTCGGTGGTGGCCTGGTGACCACCTGCGGCCTGACCTATGCTGGTGCACCCACGGTGGATCAGGGCGAGGAACTGGGGCTTCATGGGCGCGTCTCGCACCTTCCCGCCGACAGCGTGCATCTGGATGCGGAGTGGGATGGCGACGACTACGTCATCTGGGCGTCCGGCAAGGTGCGTGAGGCGCGCGTGTTTGGCGAGAACATCGTTCTCTCCCGGAAGATCTTCACTCGCCTGGGCGAAAACCGCTTCTGGATCCATGACCGCGTCGAGAACGAGGGCTACCAGACGACCGAGCATATGCTTCTGTATCACATCAACCTGGGCTTCCCCGTGGTGGATGAGGGCTCGGTGCTCCTCGCGCCGTCGCGCAGCGTGCAGCCGCGCGACGCGGAGGCGGAGAAGGAGCGCGAGGCATACGCCGAGTTTCACGCGCCGCGGCCCGGGTATCAGGAGAAGGTGTACTATCACGACCTGGCGGCCGGCGCCGATGGCATGGTTTCGGCGGCCGTCGTGAACCGAGACACCGACGCGGGCACCGGGTTTGGCGTCTACGTCGCTTATTCGCGCAACGAACTGCCGTATCTCGTTGAGTGGAAGATGATGGGGCAGGGCACCTACGTGGTGGGCATGGAGCCTTCCAACTGCCTCGTGGGCGGGCGCGATCAGGAGCGCGCGGCGGGCAGGCTCCAATTCCTCGAACCGGGAGAATGCAGGGAATACCGGTTGGAGATTGGGGTGCTCTCGTCGCTGCTTGAGATCACGGCCTTCGAGGAGCAGGTGCAGGCTCTGCTGGGGAAGTAGATTCTGGGGCAGCGCCTGCCTCGGAAGGAGGAGCGGATGGAGAAGAAGCGGACGGCTGGGGCGATGGCGGGAGCTGCCCTGGTCGCCGCCGTCGTCGGAGAGATGCTCCGGCGCAGCGGTTACTCCGTGAGAGTCGCTCTCAAACGCGTGATCCATGCCGATAAAGAGGCGATCATCGACCTCGTACGCCAGGTAGACCGCGAGGTGCAGCTCATCCCTGCGATCCGGGGCATCTCCATTCTGGAGAGCTCTCCCGAGGGGGTGCGCTATCGCGTGGAGGGGACCAGCCCCTTGGGCGCATGGTGGGCAGAGTACCACAAGTGGTGGGACTACGAGGCCGGCACCATCGGTTGGGCCAGTGATAAGGGTGCGTTCGGGTTGCGGCAACGCGGGCGTATGAACCTGGAGCCGGTGCCCGATGGCACCGAGGTGACCCTTACAACCGAGTATACCTCCATCGCCCCGGTCGTTGGACCCGCGATTGCCGCCGCGGGGAAGACCCTCATGGTGCAGCCGAACTTCCAGGCATGGCTCGGAAATATCGCCGCCATCGTGGAGAAGAAGGAAGAGCAGGAGCCGGCCACCTCTTGAGCACGGAGTTGAGCACGAGGTGGGGCTCTCTATCTCGCCTCGTGCCCTCTATCCTGCCGGGCGAGTGGCAAGATCTTTGCGCCAGCGGAAAAATGGCGTATAATAGTTAGTAGGTAGACCGGGTGCAATCATGCAGCCCGGCAGTTCGGTGAACGCGGTGCCTGGAAGGTGACACGAGATGTTGAATAGCGTCAAAACGGCGGTGCTGCTGGCGGCGCTCACCGGGATACTGGTTGCCATCGGCAATGCGATGGGCGGGCCAGAAGGCGCGTTCATGGCCCTGATCTTCGCTGGGGTGATGAACTTCGGTGCCTACTGGTTTAGCGACAAAATCGTCCTCCGCATGTATGGAGCCCAGGAAGTCTCGCCGGCCGAGGCGCCTCGGCTGCATGCGATCGTGGATAATCTGGTGATGCGCGCCGGTATCCCGAAGCCAAAGGTGTATGTGATTCCTACGGCCACCCCCAACGCGTTCGCGACGGGGCGCAACCCGCAGAACGCGGCGGTTGCCGTGACCGAGGGGATCATGGGGATGCTGAACGAGGATGAGCTGTCGGCCGTGGTCGCCCACGAATTGGGCCACGTCCGCAACCGAGACATCCTGATCAGCACCATCGTGGCGACGATTGCCGGTGCCATCTCTTATCTTGGAACGATGATCCGCTGGGGAGCCATGTTTGGCGGCATGGGGCGCAGCGACGATGACGAAGAGGGCGGCTCTGGCGTGGCGCTGCTGGTGACGGCGCTGATCGCACCGTTCATTGCCCTGCTGATCCAGCTGTGGATCTCGCGAACGCGCGAGTACGCGGCCGATGCTGCTGGTGCGGAGATCTCCGGGCAGCCGCTGGCCCTGGCCAGTGCGCTGATGAAGCTGGAGCGTGGCGCGCAGATGATGCCCATGGAATCCAGCCCGAGCACGGCGCACCTCTTCATCGTGAACCCGCTTTCGGGCCAGTCGCTGATGAAGCTGTTCAGCACGCACCCGTCGACCGCGGATCGCGTCGCGCGCCTGCAGGCCATGGCTGGCCAGTATGGCCCGCGCATGGCGCCTCCCGATCGCTACTTCGCATAGCGCCTGGCGCGCGATAGATTAGTGTGGGGCTGGCAGGCGATGCCTGCCAGCCCCTTTTCAAGTACACGCCGTCCCGTGGTTGCGTGGGGCGGCAAGCGGTTGCAACCGCGGGAGGAAGTCACATGTCCGAGTTTCCACGAGTGAGGATGCGCCGGCTGCGCGTGACCGAGGCGCACCGCCGCCTGGTGCGCGAGACGCACCTTTCCACCGCTGACCTTATCTACCCCTTGTTCGTCGTTGAGGGCACTGGCATCCAGCGTGAGATTGCCGCCATGCCCGGCAACTACCACTGGTCGGTCGACCGGCTTCCCTACCTGATGGATGAGATCGCCTCGCTCGGCATTCCGGGAGTGCTTCTCTTCGGCGTGCCAGATGCAAAGGACGAGGTGGGCTCTTCGGCCTATGCGGAAGACGGGATTGTCCAGCGCGCCATCCGCGCTATCAAACGCTCGCACCCGGATCTGCTGGTGATTACCGACGTCTGCCTCTGTGAGTACACCTCGCACGGCCACTGCGGCGTGGTGGGCTCTGATGGTCAGGTCCAGAATGATGCCACGCTCGCCTTGCTGCAGCGCACCGCGGTTTCGCACGCGCAGGCCGGCGCGGAGATCATCGCTCCATCAGACATGATGGATGGTCGCATCGGGGCGATCCGGGCGGCGCTCGACGAGCACGGCTTCGAGCAGGTCGCGATTCTGGCCTACGCGGCAAAGTACGCGTCGGGGTTCTATGGCCCGTTTCGGGAAGCCGCGGGCTCGGCGCCGCAGTTTGGCGACCGGCGCGCCTATCAGATGGACCCGGCGAATCGGCGCGAGGCGTTGCGCGAGATCGCCCTCGATGTGGCGGAGGGCGCCGACATGGTGATGGTCAAGCCGGCACTCGCCTACCTCGACATCATCCGAGAGACGCGCGACCGGTTTGATCTCCCCCTGGCCGCCTACAACGTCTCCGGCGAGTACTCGATGGTGAAGGCGGCTGCGGCGAACGGGTGGATCGATGGCGACCGGATCGCCATGGAGATCCTGCTCGGGATTAAGCGCGCTGGCGCGGATCTGATCCTCACCTACCATGCGCTCGAGGCGGCGCGCCGGCTGAAAGAAGGCTGGGGCCTCTAGCGAGCCCGAAGCTCCTGCCTCCGAGGGCGCTCGCGAATTGCCTGAATCGGCGTGCGTACCATCACTTTGAGGACTTCGAACCACAGGATGCTGAGCACGCCCGCCACGAGGGCCAGCACCACTTCCCAGCCACCCAGAGGCGCGAAGTCGAACAGGTCGCGCAAGAGGGGCACATAGAGGACCAGCGCGAGGGCGAGGAGAGTCACCCCGGTCACTGCCCAGAGCGCCGTATTGCGCGTGCGCAGGAGCGCGGGGATGGTGCGGCTCCAAGAGCGGTTGGTGTAGATGAGGCCCAGGTTCGAGAAGATCAGCGTGGTGAAGGTGAGCGCGCGCGCCTCGGACTCGGTGAGCCCGCGGTAACGGGCGACCGCGAAGACCGCCAGCACGACCAGGAAGACGCCTATACCTTGCAGGACGCTGAGAAGCACCATCCGGCGGTTGAAAAGTGCCTCTGCCCGGGAGCGCGGGGGCCGGCGCATGATTCCCTCCTCAGCTGCCTCCGCTTCAAAGACGGTGGAGGATGCCGGGTCGATGATTAGCTCCAGAAAGGCAATGTGCGCCGGGAGAAGGACGAGAGGCAGCTGGGCCAGGACGGGAACGAGCGACATTCCGGCGATTGGCACGTGGATGGAGAGGACGTAGGCCATCGCCTTGCGCAGGTTATCGAAGATGCGCCTCCCCAGCCGGACCGCGTGGACGATGGACGAGAAGTCATCGTCGAGCAGGACGAGGGCGGCGGACTCTCGGGCGACATCCGTGCCCCGGCCCCCCATGGCGATCCCGATGTGAGCCGCCTTCAGCGCCGGGGCGTCGTTCACGCCGTCACCCGTCATCGCCACGACTTCGCCGTTGGCCTTGAGCGCGTTCACCAGGCGCAGCTTCTGTTCCGGAACGACGCGCGCGAAGATGCTGGTGGTGCGTGCTCTCTCTCGTAGTTGTGCGTCGTCCATCTCCGCCATCTCCGGCCCGGTGAGGACCTCGTCGGCGGGAGTGAGCCCGATCTGGCGGGCGACGTGTATCGCGGTGCCTGGATAGTCGCCGGTGATCATCACCACGCGGATCCCGGCCTGGCGGCATTCGTCCAGCGCCTTGGGGGCGTCCGGCCGAATCGGATCGACGAGGCCGATCAACCCGAGGAACTCAAACGGGAAGTCGTGCTGCTCGCCGGGGAGCTCGCCACGCCGGAAGCTGGCTGCCGCCACGCTGATGACGCGAAGGCCATCCTCCGCCATGTCGCTGACCACGGCTTCCATCTCGCGAAGCTCGCCGGGAGCAAGGTGGCAGAGATCGGCCACGGCTTCCGGGGCTCCCTTGGCGGCGATGATATACTCCTCGCCCTCCGGGGAGAGCCAGACGTGCGATAGCGCCAGGAGTTCCGGCGAGAGGGGGTACTCTCGGACCAGCGTCCAGTCGGCATGGAGGTGCTCGGTGCGCGCCAGCTGCTCGTTGGCGAAGCTCACCAGCGCCCGGTCGATCGGGTCGTAGGGCTCTTGCTGGCAGGCCAGGACAGCGTACTCCACCACGCGGTGCAGCTCCTCGGGGAGGTCCGGCGCCGGGGTTTGGGTGGCATCATACCGGCTCTGCCCGACGCGGATCTGCGCCACGGCGAGGCGGTTCAGGGTGATCGTACCCGTCTTGTCCACCCCGAGAACCGTAGCGGCGCCGAGCGTCTCGATGGCGGTGACCCGCCGGGTGAGCACGCGCTCGCGAGAGATTCGCCAGGCCCCAAGGGCCAGGAAGATCGTCAGGACGACCGGAAACTCCTCGGGGATCATCGCCATCGCCAAGGTGATCCCGGCGAGAAGCGCCTCCAGCCAGTTGTCTCGGGTCAGCCCATAGACCACAACGACCAGCACGAAGAGTGCAAGCCCGATGAGCGCCAGGGTTCGCACGAGCCTCCTCGTCTCGCGCTCCAAGAGCGTCGGCTCGGGCTCGGTCTCTCGCAGCGCGCGCCCGATCTTGCCGATCTCCGCGTCGCTGCCCGTGGCGTAGACGCGCGCAATGGCCTGGCCGCGTGTTACCAGCGTGCCGGAGAAGACGAAGGGAAGATCATCTCCCCCTGGCCGGGCGGGCGCCTCCTCTCCATTCCAGACGGTTTTGCGGACCGGCACGGACTCGCCGGTGAGGAGCGACTCGTCCACCAGGAGGTTGGAACTCCACTCGACAAACGCGTCCGCGGGAACACGATCCCCCTCGCTGAGAATCATCACGTCGCCGCGGACGACATCGCGGCCGGCGATGCGCTGGTGCTCGCCATCGCGGATGACAAGGGCGCGCGGGCTGGAGAGCTCGCGGAGCGCCGAGAGGGCGCGCTCCGTCTTTCGCTCCTGGTAGATGGTGATCCCCATCACCACCATGACGAAGCCGAGGAGCATTCCCGCCTCGGGGAGGCTTCCCAAGGCCAGGTAGACGATGCCTGCCGCCACCAGGAGCAGGAACATCGGCTCCTGTGCCACCTCCCAGACAACGGTTGCCAACCCGCGCGCCCTCGCCGTGGGCAACTCGTTGGGGCCGTCGCGCTCGAGCCGTTCCGCGGCATCCCGTTCTGTGAGCCCGGTGATCCCTGCGACATCGAAAGCGTTCACTCGCGCGGATGATGCAGGCGCCGTGCCAGTGCCACGCTACGCGCTCTCTTCCGACATCTTCACCCGGCCCAGGCGCCAGTAGGGCGAGGAGACAGAGAGATCGACGACCTGAATGCGATTGCCCCAGGGGTCGCGAAAGTCGCAGGCGAAACCCGGAGTCAGCGCGAGACCGCGTGCCTGAACGCGCTCGCGCACGCGCGCGATCTCGTCATCGTCGGTGACGATGATCCCGAAGTGGCGGTGATCATCCGGCTGCTTGCGGTCCACCTTGAAAAGAGCGAGGAACTGGTGCTCGCCCATCCGGAAGAAGGCCTGTCCCTCTCCCGCGTCCGGCTCCGGCAGGTCGAACACCTCCCGGTAGAAGCGCACTGCCTCGCTGACGTCCGTAACCTCCAGAGCGATGTGGTTGATGCCATACACCTTCACTGCCATGAGCGTCCTCCTATCGCAACGTTCTCATAGGCGATCCCACAGAGGATGCTTAGCATGCTTGATGCCGGACACAAGCGCCAGGAGGACGCAGGCGAATGGGGAAAGTGAGGAAGGGAGGATGATGGCCAATGGCATTTACTTTGGAGATCAACCGGCTGCGACAGGAAGTGGAGAGAGCGCTGCCGGTGGCAACCGAGATCCGCCGGGATCTGCACCGGCATCCAGAGCTGGCGCTCGAAGAGCGGCGAACGGCGCAGGTGGTGCTCACGCGGCTGCAGAAGCTAGGCGTTGAGGCGCTGCGCGTGGATGAGACCGGGGCGCTCGGCCTCATTCAGGGGGGGCGCCCGGGGCCCGTGGTGGCTCTCCGCGCGGATATGGACGCCCTCCCGGTCACAGAGGAGACGGGCGTGCCATATGCCTCGCAGCACGCGGGCAAGATGCACGCCTGCGGGCATGACGGGCACACCGCCTGCCTTCTGGGTGTTGCCGAGGTCCTCTCTCGCCTGCGCCAGGAGCTTCCAGGAACGGTCAAGTTGATCTTCCAGCCCGCCGAGGAGGGCGGCGGGGGCGCCCGGCGGATGGTCGAGGCCGGTGTACTCCAGGATCCCGACGTCGAGCGGATTGTCGCTTTGCACTCGTGGCCCGACCTCCTGGCCGGTCAGATCGGCGTGCGTGCCGGCGCGATGCTCGCCGCCGTCGACACCTTCCAGGTGACGGTCCGGGGTCGTGGCGGGCATGGGGCTCACCCCCACCGGTGCATCGACCCGATCCTGATCTCGGCCCGGATCATCGACGCGGTGCAGAGCATCGTCAGCCGCGAAGTCGACCCCCTGGAATCGGCCGTGGTCACTGTGGGGCATATCGAAGGCGGCAAGACGCGCAACGTCATCCCGGACACGTGCTTCTTCGAAGGAACGGTGCGCACCCTGAGCGAGGAGACGCGCCGGCACGTGCAGTCGGTCTTCATGCGCACCGTGAACGGTGTGGCCGCGGCCCACGGGGCGACCGCCGAGATCGCCTACCATCGCGAGCTGCCCGTGGTGATCAACGACGCGGGCGTCGTCGACACGCTGCGCGACTTGGGCACGGAACTACTCGGGGCCGAGAATGTCGCGGAGATTGCCACGCCGAGCATGGGCGGTGAGGATTTCAGCCTCTACCTGGAGCAGGTTCCCGGGGCGCTCTTCCGCCTGGGGGTTGGCCCTGGCCGACCGGCGCTCCACGCGTCCACCTTCGACTTCAACGACGACGCCCTCGCCACCGGCATGCTGATGCTGGCGGGATACGTCCTGCGCGAGCCATAGCTAGACCACATTATTCATCAGAATAATGAAAAGAAGTCTCTCTGCCAGGCGTGGCGCGGGTTCGTGGGCACTGCTTCCGGACGCTTGCGGCGGCAACGGTGTGCCACCAGGCAAGAGTCTTCTCTTGAAGTATTCTGACGAATACTTCGGGCTATGGTTCCTGGCTTGCTTTTGCCAGGTAGTAGCCCACCAGGAGATCGACCACTGCTCCGTAACTCTGCACTCCGCCTGGCACGCGGTTGACTCGCAGGTAGAGGTCGTTGACGCGGCGCGACACGCGCTGGGCCGGCCCGCGATACCGGGCCCAGAACTCGCGGCTGCGTGCCCAATCGGCCCGCGCGGTGGCGGGAATCGCGCGGGCCACCTCGGCGAACGCCTCGGGGTCTGTGCGCGCCAAAGCTCCCAGCACGCTCCCGGTGGCTTCCAGGATGCCGCAATACCGCAGGTAGGGGTCTGAAGACTGATAGAGCGCCAGGAAGCCGGCGAAGCTTGCCTCGCTCTCGTGGGTGATGCCTCGCTGGTGCGCCTTCTCATGGGCCACGGCCGCGACGAGACTGGGGTGGGGCAGCAGCCGGTTGACGTTTGGCTCGCCCGTGAAGGGGATGAAGATTCCCGAGAGGCCCAGGCGCGAGAGGATGCCGGAGGCACGGACCGGCTTGGCGGATCCGAGGCGCCGCGGGAAGCCTTCGCCGGCCACCGGGAGAGCTTCGTAGGCGTCCTCCACCTTAGCCGCCAGCTCCTCCCACGGGTAGGGGTGGCCCGCAGGGCGGTCGCGGTGTTCCGTCGGGGGCGCGTGCCGGGCGAGCTCTCCCGCGAGCCAGCGCGCGGTGGCCGCCAGCTCCCCGGCAGTGCCACCGTTAGGGATTCCCAGCCGCTCCGAGAGCGGCACCCGGCGATAGTTGAGGCCCCACAGCAGCGAGAAGGCGAAGAGGATCCAGCCAGCCGCGGCGATCCCGCGCCCCGTCGTGCCCGCGAGCCACCGCCCCCACCTCACCCCCATCCTTCTGGCGCGCACTGCGCTCCACACGAGGGCGAAGAGGAGGGCAGGGGGGAGGAGGATGGCGCCGGCCTCGGCCAGGGAGAACCCGGCCCACTCATTCACGAGCGATAGGAGCGCCGCGATCCAGGGATAGAGGCCCCGCGAATAGAGGCGTTCCACGATGGGCGCAGGCGCCCACCGTTGTAACCCGGCGGCCACCAGAAGGAGCGCCCATCCGACAACGACCCAGCGGCGATCCGGGCGCCTCGGCGCGGCGGGCGGCTGGCGCTCCACGGGCCGGCTCATGCGCGATCTGGCTCCCCAGCGGTGAGGATGGTCAGGACCATTCCCTCCGAAGCGGCAAAGCACTCGAAGCGGTCGCCCCGCTGGCGCATCTCCTCGTGGCAGGCGTGGACGATCGCGTCGATCTCGGCGTCGGTGCGGTCCGGGTCGTGATGGAAGAGGACGACCTCGCGGACTCCGGCGGCGCGGGCGAGATCGAGCACCTCCAGATAGGAGGAATGGCCCCACCCCTGGTGCGTCTCTAGTTCTTTCGGCAGGTATTGCGCGTCGTGGATCAGGAGGTCGGCCCCGCGGCAGAAGTCGATGAATCGCTCGTGGTTGCCGTCGGCGAGCTCGTTATCTGTCAGGTAGACAAAGACCCGGCCCTCGGCGGCGATCCGAAAGCCGACGCCCCCGCCCGGGTGGTTGGTCTCGACCGCGGTGATCTCCGCCGGGCCAACGCGGACTGGCCCCTCGTCCATCTTGACGAACTCAATCGAGGCGCTGAGCCCGGAGAACTCCAAGGGGAAGTAGGCGCCCACCATCTGATCGGTGAGCGTCTTGCGGAGTTGCTGGCGCGGCATGTGATGGCTGTAGATTCGCAGGCGGGTGCTGGCCAGGTAGGCGGGCTTGAAAAAGGGAAAGCCCTGGATGTGATCCCAATGACAGTGGCTGAGGAAGAGGTGCGCGGTGACAGGCTGCTGGCGCGCGAGCACGTTGCCGAGCCGGCGGATGCCGGTGCCGGCATCCAGGATGAGCACCTCGCCGCTGTCGAAGCGAACGGAAACGCAGGCGGTATTGCCGCCGTAGCGGGCGGTGAGCTCTCCTGGCGCCGCGATCGAGCCGCGGGCGCCCCAGATCTCAACTCTCATAGCTGCTCCCCCATCGCGCGCGTTGCCCTCACTCGGTTTGGGCCGCTGGCCTCGCGGGAAGAGTGGGGCGGGAGGTAACGGCGATGTCGATACTTGCATGGATCATCGTGGGACTGATCGCCGGTCTCATCGCGCGCGCCCTGGTTCCCGGCGAGGAGCCCGGCGGCCTGCTGGCCGATCTGCTCGTGGGTATCCTCGGCGCTGTCGTCGGCGGGTGGATCTTCAACGCGATTGGAATCGGCGGCGTCACTGGCTTCAACCTGTGGAGCATTCTGGTCGCCACCATCGGCGCGGCCCTGCTGCTCTTCATCTACCATGCCGTAACCGGCCGGAGGACTGCCTGACAAACGCATGGTTATGCCCCGGCTCAGAAGAGTTCCGGCGCCGTCAGTAGAACGTAGCTGTTCAACTTGCCGTCCCGGGTGAGCCCCTGGGCGGCATCCAGGCGGAGGACCATCGGCACACGGCCCAGCGCGACCACGGGAGCGCGCAGGCCAATGCCGATTCCTCCGCGCATCACCCATCCGGATTCGGCGGTCTGGAGAGCGCCCACATCCGCGAAAGTCACGACCTGAAGTTGCCGGATCGCGCCGAGAAAGCCCACGCTCCTCTCCCCATCACGAAGGAGTGGCCAGCGCATCTCCAGGTTCGCGACGCCGGCGACATTGCCCCTATCGCTCAGAAAGTCGTAGCCGCGCACGCCCTCGCCGGCCAGCCAGAGCGCTCGCTGCACAGGGAGTGTGCCTGAAGTCAGCGCCCCATGCAGGCGCCATCCAAGTGAGCCCTCTGGCCCCAAGGGCTCGTATCGCGACCAGGAGAGCCGGGATGAGAAGTAGCTGCGCGTGCCGCCAAAGACGCGTATCGCCTGCGTTGCCGATGCCTCGACCCGTCCGCCCGAGCGCGGATTCATCCGGTCATCACGCGAGTCTTGCTGGAAGCCCAGACGCACGGCGTGGATCCGGTCTTCGCCGACGGGAAGCAGCGTGCCACGCTCCTCCAGGGCCCATACCTTCTCCTGGATGAGCGAGAGGGTGCCCAGCTTTCCTTTGCCCATCCGCCAGAACCCGGTGAGGCCTACGCCCGTGTGGCCCTCGTAGTAGCCCGTCTGAAAGAGGGGCACGAGATCTGAGCGTGCCTGCACCTCGTGGAAGAACTGTACGCCGTAGCCAAGCCGGCTGCCCAGACCGTGGTCGTGGATGTAGCGCAGGCGGCCGCGAGGTTCGCCCTGTGCCCACGAGTAGCCCAGACTCGCCATGGCCAACGTGCGCTCGCCCCGCAGCGCGGCGGTGCCTCCGATCACGATATCGTCGTGCGGATTGAGGCTGTAGTAGGCCATCGGCGAGAACTCGCCTGCTTCGGTGGCGGTGGCCCACAACAGCGCCAGTACCGCGATGATCAATATTGGTCTCACGCAGATTCGGGATGCAGAGACCTCTTGTCCGCCCCGCGGGCTTCGTGCGCGGCGCCGGCAAGGGAGAGGCTTCTGCAGCTCCCGTCCTCCTCTCGGGGTTTATTCCATCCGGTCCTGATCTCGGGCAAGGCGCTCCGCCATGCGCGGTGAGCAGCCGTGCCCGCCGGCGCATCACGCCCGATAGACTCCGTTCCATCTGGTTCCTGGAAGAGAGGAGCCATGAAGAAGAGTGCCCTACCGTCTGGCTCTTTCCAGGCATCGGCAAAGGGAGACCCTGCCGCCATAATTATCGGCAGGAACTGGCCAAACTTGAGCAGGGGGGCGTTGCGGAGCAGGGGCTAGGGCTCTTCGGGCACCGGGATCACGGGAGTCTCCTCGCTGGCCGCCTCCCGCGACTCCGGGCTCAGTTCACCAAGGCGAAGCGGGCGAGCCTGATGCGTGGGTACGCTCACCCAGCGTGCGGTGTAGCGATGGTATTCGCGAAAGACGCCGCGTCCGGAGTTAGGCGAGCTTTTCGTCGCGTGCACTCGAACTTGATACTCGCCTGGTTCTATCTGGAGGTGGATGGTTGCCTTGGGCATCAGCACGCGCCGGTAGCGCTTCTGCCCGGATAGGATCACCACCATCGTGTCATCCTCACAGTTGATCATCACAAGCAGCGGGTTGCGCTCTCCTGCCGGCTCCTCGTGGAATCCGAGCGAGCCGGGGGATGTGACCGGAGGCGTGCGCGGAGCCTCGGCAGGGATGCGGCGCGGGGCGGCGCCGGTGATGGATGGCGGGGGGATTCCGGCCGTGGTGGGGAGGCGTAGCCCGCCCGGCGCGGGAGGGCGCGCGGCGACGGAAGAGGAGCTCTTGGGAGTGCCTGGAGACGACGCGGTGAGCGGAGACGCGGTGGACTGATCGGAAGGAGCTGGAGGGCCGGCCGTGAGCGGCTCGGCGGCGAGTGGATCCGCGCGCACTTCGGTGAGCGGTGGAGCTTTCTCCACCGGTAGCCGCGCCACGTGACCCGGCACCCGGTCAGGCTGGAGTACCAGCGCCTGCTCCGAGCGCGCGGGCCGAGACCGGGGCGAGACAAGCCCCCCGCGTGCATCGTTCTGGTCACGGATGACCAGCGAAATGCCCAGCCCCACGACGATCACCGCCGCCACCCCTCCAACCACCTTCAGGGACACCGCTCGCATTGGAGTTCCGTGCCTTTCACGTCCCATTATAGGGTCGAGGGGGGGAAGTGTCAACGTGCTCTTGCCGCCATCGATACCACGGAGGAAGGGGGCAGACCCGGATTGCCTGACTCCCGGGCCTTTTCCTGCCTCCGTCTCCCCCGGGTAAAACTATCAAAGAGTTTTTGAAGTGTTGGTCTGGCACAGCCGATCCGGCGGCACGATCATCTGATGGCGTGCGCCGGTCCGGCATGATGGACTCGACGTTTCAACCCTTTTTGAATCACTGGTACAACGGCCCCGTGAGTGCGCCTCTTAACGCGTGTTTAACAGACGCTTAATGCCTTCACCCCCCGGAGAGCGTTGACCTCGGGATGGAATAACCTATAAGATGAGGGCACGCCAGACATGCCACTTTACCGCTGCCAGCCCGACGAGTAGCAGGAAGCCGTGCAAGACTGGAGCTGTTGTCGCATCGGCGCAACGAATGGGTATCACCGCGAGATCAACGAAACAGGAGGATCCACCCCATGAAGCGCAGTCTCGGTCAGGAATGTGCGGGCGAAGTCCTCGGCACGTTCATCCTCGTTTTCTTTGGCGTCGGTTCGGTTCACGCCGCCGTGCTCACCGGCGCCCAATCCGGTCTGTGGCAGGTCGCGATCGTTTGGGGGGTGGCTATCTCTCTCGCCATCTACGCCACCGGCGCGGTGAGCGGCGCCCATATGAACCCAGCCATGACCATCGCGTTCGCCGCCTGGCGCGGCTTCCCGTGGCGCAAGGTGCTTCCCTACGTGTTGTCGCAACTCGTGGGGGCCATCGCCGGCGCTGCCGTACTCTACGGCCTGTTCCACAATGTGACCGCGCACTTCGAGGCCGCGAAGCAGCTGGTGCGCGGTGCTGCTGGCAGCGAGCTTTCCGCCATGACCTACGGCGAGTACTTCCCAAACCCCGCCTTGGTCGCCAGTGGCGCCATGGCGGTAGAATCGGTCACGCACCTTCAGGCGATGCTGGCCGAGGCGATTGGCACCGCATTCCTCGCCTTCTTCGTCTTTGCCGTTGTGGATGACCGCAACCCCGGCCGGCCCAATGGCACGCTCTTCGCGCTTTTCATCGGCCTGACGGTCTCTATCGTGATCTCTATCGTGGCGCCCCTGACCCAGGCCGGCCTCAACCCGGCGCGTGACTTCGGGCCGCGCCTCTTCTCCTTCTTCGCGGGTTGGGGCGAGATTGCCATCCCCGGCCCCAGGGGAGGCTTCTTCACCGTCTACATCCTGGCTCCCATCGTGGGCGCACTCGTCGGCAGTGCTCTCTACGAGCGGGTGGTCCGCCCGGCGCTCCCTCCGGCCGAGGCGAACGCGTAGGCTCCTGCTCCTGTGCGTATCTGCTGATCCTGAAAGGAGTAAGAGAATGAGCGACACACGGATGATCCTGGTGGGTGGGTTTCTTGGAGCGGGCAAGACCACGCTCCTCACTCGGGCAGCCCAGCGCCTTGCCAGCCAGGGCAAGCTGGTGGCTGTGGTGGCAAACGACCAGGCCGCGAACCTGGTGGATACCGGCACCCTGCGTTCGGCCGGCCTGTACGTTGGGGAGGTCGCTGGCGGCTGCTTCTGCTGTCGCTTCGACCAGTTTCTAGACGAGTGCGGCAAGCTGGCCCGGGAGTCGAAGGCAGAGGTCATCCTGGCCGAACCCGTGGGAAGCTGCACTGACATCTCCGCCACCATCCTCCAGCCGATGAAGGACCTCCTCACTGAGAAGTACCGCCTGGCGCCCTTTACCGTCCTGACCGATCCCTATCGCCTGCGCGAAGTTTTCAGCGAAGGCGTGTCGTCCAACTTCCCGGACAGCGTGACCTACATCTTCCGCAAGCAGGTCGAAGAGGCCGATCTTATCGCCATCAACAAGATCGACCTCCTCACCGAAGCGGAGATCGCCGAGCTCAAGGCGATGGTCGCCAAGCATGCGCCTGGCACTCCCATCCTTACCCTGTCTGCCCTCACCGGCGAGGGCGTGGATGCGTGGCTCGACTGCGTGCTGAGCGAGACCTCCGCCGGCACTCGCATCACCGAGGTGGACTACGACACCTATGCCGATGGCGAGGCCGTCCTCGGCTGGCTCAATGCGACGGCGCAGTTGCACGCCGCCGGCCAGCCCGATTGGGATGGCTTCTGCCTGTCGCTGATGGAACAGATGCAGGGCGAGTTCCGCGCGCGCTCGGCGGAAGTGGCGCACGTGAAGCTGCTCCTGGCCACCACCGGCGGCCGGATCACCGTCAACCTCACGGCGACGGGCGGCAAGCCAAGCCTCAACGGAAGCGCGGAGCGAACGGTTCAGGATGCCCTCCTGGTGATCAACGCGCGCGTCCGCATGGAGCCCGATGAGTTGCAGGCCGTGGTGGAGCGCAGCGTTCAGGCCGCGTGCGATGGGCAGGTGGAAGGCCGGATTACGAGCATTGCCAGCTTCAAGCCTGGCCGACCGCAGCCGACGCATCGCTATGCCGGGGTCGTTTCCTGACCGGCAGCCAGCCCGAGGCGTGGTGGGAGCCCGGTTACCCACCACGCCTGCTCTTCCCTTGGAGGCACCGAAATGCACCTGCCCCGCACCTTCACCAGAGCGTGGCTGGCTCTCCTGGTGGCCGCGCCAACGACACTGACAGGTATCACCATCGCCCATGCCTCGCCATCGGGCCTGAACAACATCCCCACGGCCGATGTGGCCCCCACCGGCGTGCCCGTCGTGCAGGTCTACACGACGCTCGCCGAGGGCAACTCGTCGCATGCCATCCTGGGCGTGAAGTACGGCGCGACCTCCCGCGTGGAGATCGGCGTTGACAGTGGAGTCGGCAAGCGGTACAGCCCTGCCTTCCAGGCCAAGCTCCAGGTGCCCCTGCGCCCGGGGTTGCCTGACCTCGCCCTCGGCGTTGCCAATCTGTCGACGAACACGGCGCGAGACGGCGAGCCAGCCTGGTATGCCGTGGTCAGCACCAAGGGCCGCCTGCGCGGTCACGCGGGCCACATACTTCAGGCCAACAACCCGGCACTCTTCGTGGGTGCAGATTACGCCGCCTCTCAGTCGTTGATGCTTCGCGCGGACTGGATCCAGACTAACGACCGGGAGGACTCCACAGCGAGCCTCGGGTTCATGCGTTCCTTTGGGCGCCGTGTGGTCTTTGAGGGATGGGCCTCCTTCCCCTCCGAGAGCGGCGCCAAGACCGCCTACACCATTAAGCTCAATTACGTTCTGGGGCCATAGTGACCGACCGGAGGCAACTGCGATGAACTGTTATGTATATCACGCCGGAGAACTGAAGGCAACTATGGCCGAACAGCACCGGCATTCGAGCCGGTGGTTCCTACGCCCGGCTTCGGATTCCCTATCCCGGAATCCCAGTGATCTGTCCTGAGATTCCGAGATGGGGAATCCGAAGCCTCGGAGGCAGCGCGCAACCCAGCGCGCGGCGATAAATCACCGCGCTGCTTGCGAGCGAAGCCCTGTCGGGCTGGGTTGGGGATACTCCCAGATGTCTCAAAACGGGGGTGGCTGGGAGGAGAAGCCCCGAAGGGCTTTGCCGGAAAGCAGCGCGGAGCTCGAAGCTCCGCGCGTGCGCGCGGCCTTTTCCTTATGTCGGAATCCCAGTGCTCCGTCGCATGGATTTGCCAGGAGTCGCGTTGTGTGCTATAATACTCATCGCGTAAAGAAGCGTTGGCGGCTAGACACGCCGGCGGCAGCGCGTGCCCCCTTCGGGGATCGGCTGTCGCCGCATTGTGTTTGCATCGCCCAAGAGGCCCCAAAGTTGCAGGAGGGCATCGGGCGCGAGTATTGGCGAGGGCTAAGAAGATGAAGCAGGGGATCCATCCCAAGTATCAAGAGGCTACGGTGAGCTGCGCTTGTGGGAACAAGTTCACCACCCGGTCGACGAAGCCGGACATTCACGTTGAGATTTGCTCGGTGTGCCACCCGTTCTTCACCGGCACCCAGAAGATCGTCGATACGGAAGGGCGAGTGGAGAAGTTCCTGGCTAAGTATGGAATGCAAGCCGAAAAGAAGCAGTCGTAGCATCCCATCGTCAGGTATGGAAAAGAGGGAAGACCGGCCCCGTCCGAGACGCTCGCGGCGGCTGTCCGTGTTTTCCCTCTTGCCGTTTCTGGCGAGTAAGCCGGGCGAGGCGTGCCCGCAGGCAAGCTATGGCGGTCAGGCGGTGCTTGAGGGGGTGATGATCCGCTCCCCGCAGGCGCTGGCGGTCGCCGTGCGCCGCTTGGACGGCCGGATTGTTCTGAAACGGGAGTCGCTGGTGCCGTTGACGAAGCGGCATCCGCTCCTCAATGTGCCGTTCATCCGCGGCGCGTTCGCGCTGGCGGATGCGCTGATCACGGGAATGCGCACCCTCTCTTTCTCCGCCGATGTGGCCATGGAGGAGGAGAATGAGCGCGCCGCTGCAGCCGCGCAACAGCAGGCCGGCGGCGGTGAGGGCGAGCGCCCGGAGGACGACTCCCGCGTGCCACCGGCCCCCGGAGAGAACCGGGTGGAGGTGCGCGACGTGGCCGCCGGCAAGGGGATCCCGTGGTGGTCGCTGGCGCTGACGCTAATGGCGAGCCTGGGGATTGTGATCCTCTTTTTCGTCATGCTGCCGGACGCGGTGGCGAACTTGATGCGGGGGCGCCTGCCTTTGGGGGCTGCGTCAAATGTCGTGATCAACCTGGCAGAGGGGCTGCTGCGCGTGGGGCTCTTCATCGCCTACATCGTCGCCATCTCGCGAATGGAGGCGATCCGGCGGGTGTTCCAGTATCATGGCGCGGAGCACCAGGTGATCCACGCGTTCGAGAAGGGCGACGCGGTCTCGCCGGAGACGGCTTCGGCTTACGATACGGCCCACCCGCGTTGTGGCACGAGCTTCATCGCGGTTGTGGTCGTGGTCAGCATACTGGCATTTAGTTTTATTGATGTGTCCACCTGGTATGTGCGCCAGGCGCTGAAACTGGTGCTCTTGCCGGTGGTGGGCGGCATCTCCTACGAGGTGATCCGCCTGGCGGGCGCGGGCAAGCTCACCTTCCTGGTGACCCCGGGAATGTGGCTGCAGCGGTTGACCACCCGCCAGCCCACTGCCGACCAGGTGGAAGTGGCGATTGCTGCCCTGGAGGGCGTTTTGGCGCAGGAAGGAAGGTCGTTGAACCGTGCTGCGGAGGCTACAGGAGATTGAGGAGCGTTATGAGGTGCTGGAACAGCGCCTGGCCGATCCCGCGTTGCTGGGCAACCCCCAGGAGTATCGCGAGATCGCGAAGCAGCACGCCTCCCTCGCGGAGATCGTTGGCCTTCACCGCCAGAGCGAAGAGGTAGCACGCCAGATCGAGGAAGTCCGGGCCTTGCTGGAGGACCCGGAGATGCGCGAGATGGCGCAGGCCGAGCTGGAGACGCTCCGCGCTCAGGCCGCCGATCTGGAGCAGCAAATCCGGATCGCCCTCCTCCCGCGCGATCCGGCAGATGAGAAGAACGTCTTCCTGGAGATCCGCGCCGGCGAGGGCGGCGAGGAAGCCGCCCTGTGGGCAGCCGACCTGGCGCGCATGTACACCCGCTACGCCGAGCGGCACGGCTGGAAGGTGGAGATGGTCTCCAGCAATCCAACGGGCATCGGGGGGTTCAAGGAGGTCATCCTTCTGCTCAAAGGCCAGGGTGCTTACTCGCGCTTGAAGTTCGAGAGCGGAGGGCACCGTGTGCAGCGCGTGCCCGTTACCGAGTCGCAGGGGCGAATCCACACCTCTTCCGCCACCGTGGCGGTGATGCCGGAGGTGGAGGAAGTGGAAGTGCAGATCGATCCGGCGGATCTCGAGATCGAAACGTATCGCTCTTCTTCAGCGGGCGGTCAGAACGTCCAGAAGAACGAGACGGCTGTGCGCATCACCCACAAGCCGACAGGGATTGTCTCGAGCTGCCAGGACGAGCGCTCTCAGCACCAGAACAAAGAGAAGGCGATGAACATGCTGCGCTCTCTCCTCTACACCCGCATGAAGGAGGAGCAGGAGGCGCAGCAGCGGCAGGCGCGGCGCAGTCAGGTTGGCTCGGGCGAGCGCGGCGACAAGATTCGCACTTACAACTTCCCGCAAAACCGGGTCACCGACCACCGTCTCGGCGGCAGCGCCGGCACCATTCATGGCATGGAGCAGGTGCTCGATGGCGATATCGACCGGTTGATCGAGCGGCTGATTGAATCGGACCAGGCGGAGCGGCTCGCGCGCCTCGATGAGTCCGATGGGTCGGAGTCGTGAGCGCGCCGGCCGAACAGCGAGGCGTCGTGGAGCGCACGGTGGCGCAGGCGCTCCGCGAGGCCACGGCGGCCCTCGCCGCTGCCGGAATCGAGCGCGCGCGAGTGGAAGCGGAGATCCTCCTCGCGCATGTGCTGCGAGCGCGCCGGATCGACCTAGTCGCCTCTCCAGAGCGCGTGCTCACCGGTCAGGAAGCAGAGGCGTTTGATCGCCTTGTCGCGCGTCGGGCGACGCGCTACCCGCTGCCCTACCTCACGGGCGAGCGCGAGTTCATGGGCCTCCGCTTTCACGTCAACGAGCACGTCCTTATTCCCCGCCCCGAGACCGAGGTGATGGTCGAGGCGGCGATCGAGGCCCTCCGCGGTTGGGTGGCTGCGGAAGGGGAGTGCTCCCAGGACCCGGAGCTGGGCGCGCCAGTGGCGATTGATGTCGGCACCGGTTCGGGGTGCATCGCGATCAGTCTGGCGCACTTCGTGCCCCAGGCGCGCGTGCTGGCGACGGATATCTCGCCGGAGGCGTGCGCGGTGGCCCGGCTGAACGCCGCGCGCCTGGGGGTGGCCAGTCGCGTGACGGTCTATGCAGGAGATCTCCTGGAGCCTCTCGAAGAGGTGACCGGCGCTAAGGTGCCGCTGGCTCGCCGGGCGGCGGTTGTCTGCGCCAATCTGCCATACATCCCAGAGGAGAACCTGGGGAAGCTGCAGCCGGAAGTGCGCGATTGGGAGCCTGCGATCGCTCTGGGGGGCGGTCCGGGCGGCCTCCATGTGGTGGAACGCTTCCTGGAGCAGGTGCAGAGCCATCTGCGTGCCGGCGGAACTCTCTTCCTGGAGATAGGCCCCGAGGCGGACCAGGCGCCGCGCCTGACCGCCGCTCTGGGTGCGCGCGGCAGGTGGCGCGATGTCCGGGTGTTACGAGATCTGGCGGGCTGGCCACGAGTGGTGGCGGCCATCTACGCCGCCTGAGCCGCCAGTCCGGCTGGCTCGCGGGGAGACAGGTATGGGAAGGACGTTGAGCGTCGGCATCATCGGCGCAGGGGCGATTGCCGCGGCGCGCCATGCGCCCGGATATGAGCGCGCGCCCGGCGCCGAGATCCTGGCCGTGGCCGACGCCAACCTGGATCGCGCCGAGGTGCTTGCCAAGAAGCACGGCGTGCCGATTGTCTACCAGGACTACCGCGAGTTACTCCGACGAACCGATATCGACGCGGTCAGCATCTGCACCCCCAACGCCCTCCATGCCGAGCACGCCCTGGCCGCGATCCAAGCGGGGAAGCATGTCTTGTGCGAGCTTCCTATCGCCCTGGGGTTGGGCGAGTGCCGCGAGTTGATCCAGATGGCGCGGGCGCACGGCGTTCTGTTGATGCCGGCCCTGGCCGAGCGCTTCTCCGCTGCGCACCGGCAGGCGCGCGAGATCGTGGCCTCCGGGCAGATTGGGCGCCCGCTCTTCTTCCGCGCTAGCTTTGCGAGCCCCCGATCCCCTGCGGCGAGCGATTGGCGCGTCGACCCGGCGCTCTCGGGCGGTGGCGCCCTGATCGACCTGGGGCTGCATGCCCTGGACCTCTTCCGCTTCCATATGGGCGCGGTCTCTACCGTTCTGGCCGACACGGGCACACTGGCGGGCGAGGCGCCCGTGGAGGATGCGGCGGTGTGCGTGGTGCACGGCGACGGCGCCAGGGGGTGCATTGAGGCGCGCTGGTGCGGCGCGGTCCCGGCGCGGAGCGTGGAGATACATGGCACCGCGGGGGGAGTGCTCGTGGATGCTGGAAAGCCGGTGCACGTGTGCGGCGCCGGGACGGGATGGGAGCCGGTGGCAGCGCCATCCACCGAGGGCCCTGCCGGCATCGTGGCCCATTTTGTGGCCTGCTGCCAGCAGGCAGCGGAGCCGGAAGTGGCTGCCGAAGAGGGCACGCGGGCGTTGGAGCTCGTCCTTGCCGCGTACGACTCGGCCCGCCGGGGGCAGCCGAGGCAGATTTGAAGGGGGAGCGCAATGATCGACCAGAAGCGTGTGCGAGAGACGTTCCTGCGGCTGTTACGGATGAACACTCCTTCGGGCCAGGAAGGCCCGGTCGCCGATTTCCTGGAAGCCGAGCTCCGCGCGCTGGGCTTTGAGACATGGCGTGACGGTGCCGGCAAGGCGATCGGGGGCGAGACGGGCAATCTCCTGGCGCGCCGGCCGGGATCGGCCCCGGAAGCTCCCACCTTGCTCCTCAACGCACACATGGATACCGTGGCCCCGACCGAGGCGCTGGAGATCGTGGAAGAGCCGGATGGCGTGATCCGCTCCTCGGGAACGACGATCCTGGGCGCGGATGATAAGGCGGGGCTGACGGCGATCCTCGAAGGAGTGCGTGCCGCCGTGGCAGAAGGCTTCCCGATGCCCACGGTGGAGATCGCCTTCACCATCGCCGAGGAGACGGGCCTGCGCGGGGCACGGCACCTCGATTACTCCTCGCTGACTGCGACCCAGGGGTATGCGTTCGACGGGGGAAAGCCCGTAGGAGGCATCATCGTGGCCGCTCCCTCTCAGGATAACGTGACCGCCGTCGTGCATGGCGTGGCGGCGCACGCGGGGGCGGCGCCCGAGAAGGGAGTGAGCGCGATCCGCATCGCCGCGGAGGCGATCACCCGAATGCCCCTGGGGCGCATTGATGATGAGACGACGGCTAACATCGGCGTTATTCACGGTGGGCACGCCACGAACATCGTGCCGGATCGCGTGGAGTGCCGGGGAGAGGCGCGCAGCCACAACGACGAGAAGCTGGCCCGCCAGACACGGGCGATGGTCGATGCCTTTAACCAGGCGGCAGCGGCGGCCGGCGGGCGCGCCGATGTGCGTGTGGAGCGAGTCTACTCCCACTTCGGATTCTCGGAGAGTGATCCCCTGGTACGCCGCGCGGTCACTGCCGGAAGCCGTGCAGGAATCGCGGAGGTGGTTACCCGACCCGGTGGCGGTGGCAGCGACGCGAACATCTTCAACACGCACGGGATCGCCACCGTCGTGGTGGGCCTGGGCTATGATAACGTGCACGCCAACGATGAATACATGTCTCTGGCAGATCTGACGACGGCTGCCAGGGTGGCACTGGAGCTGCTGCGCGTGGCAGGCGCTGAAAAGGCTTGACTCTGCTGGCCTTGCGGTGCTATTATCGCTGGTGGGTTTGGCTCGCCCGCGTGCTTGGGAGCGTGGCCCTTCCCTTGGGGGAGGGCTGAGTGCTACTGCCTGGCGGAGATGCAGGCCAGTCGGGTATCCGGCACGCGGGTGGAGAACGGCAATTCTCCTTCCTACCTCGCTAACTGAATTGAAGAGCCGTTGGCGTCACTGCCGGGATACCTCACATCCACAGAGTGTTGGACGAGTTCTCCCGGTGGATCCGCAGACGCATGGGCACGCGTCAGGCGGATACTGCGGAGCAGTAAGGCGTCCCCCGAGGCAGGGCACTGGTCGCGTTGGTTGCGCCAGGGCGTGCAGGATCGCCCGGAGTGGAGAGTAGACGGCCGTGGTAACGAAACACGACGGGTCGCCGTATGAGGAAGAGATTGCGCGATTGCGCGCGGCGCTCGCCGAGCGGCAACGCCAGATAGATGCCGTTCATCGCATTTCGCAGGCCCTCTATACGAAGACGAAGCTGGACGACCTCCTGCGCGAAACGCTCCAGGTGTCACTTGAGACGCTCGATGCCAACAGCGGCTCCCTCTACACCCACGACCCCGAGAAGCACGAGCTGGTCTTCGCCTACGTCATTGCCGAACCCGAGGTAGCGGCGGTCCTGACTGGCCGCAGAATGCCGGATACCCAGGGGATTGCCGGCGAAGTGTTCCAGAGTGGCATCCCCAAGATTACCGATGACGTCGCCAAAGAAGCCCGGCACTACCGCGAAGTCGACCGAGAGTCGGGATACGTGACCAGGAACATGATCACGGTACCCCTCAAGGCGGCCGAGGGGAAGCCCATCGGCGTGATGCAGGTCCTGAACAAGGCGAGCGGCGTCTTTAGCAAGCAGGACCTGGAGGTGCTGACGATTCTGGGGCAGCAGGCGGCCACGGCCATCGAGAACGCGCGCCTGCACGAGGAGGCGCGGCTCGCCGAGGTGGTCAAGCTGATGGGCGACATCAGCCACGATATCAAGAACATGATCACCCCGGTCGTCACCTGCTCGCAGACGCTGGAGCTTCTCTTCCAGCAGCTGTTCATGGACCTCGATCAGATTTACGCGCGCCACGAAAAGGAGCACCCCGAGCTGATCCAGGAGGTGCAGCAGGCGGTCGATTTCCTCCGCTCCTTCTACCCCGAGGCGATCGAGATGTTCAACGACGGCGCGATTGCGACTCAGGAGCGCGTCCGCGAGATTGCCGACTGCGTGAAGGGGATCATTGCTCAGCCGCGATTCGAGCTGGTGGATGTCAATGACGTCGTCGCCCGGGTGATCAAGCCGCTCTCGCTGGTGGCGGAGAAGGCTGGTGTAGCTCTCACTCACGAGCGTGGCGAGGTTGCCCTGACACTGGTGGATCAGAAACAGCTCTACAACGCGGTCTACAATCTGGTGAACAACGCGATCCCTGAGACTCCTGCGGGCGGCAGTGTGACGATTCGCACCTACGACGGCCCCGAGGGCGAGTTTCCTGACGGCGGCTACGTGATGATCGAGGTGGCGGATACGGGCCGCGGGATGCCGGAGGAAGTGCGCAAGCGCCTCTTCACGGAGGACGCCGTGAGCACAAAGCCGGGCGGCACCGGCCTGGGCACGAAGATCGTCAAGAACGTCGTCGATGTTCACCAGGGTCGGATCAGTGTCGAGAGCGAGCTGGGCAAAGGCACCCGTTTCTATATGCGTCTTCCTATCCGCACCGAACTTCCCGAGGCCGACCAGTCTCACGCCGCCTGACGGCGCTCGCTACCGGCGGAGCAGCGCTTCTCGGGCCGGCAATGCCCATCCCCGAGGCTCACAGGCGGTCGTAACACCCTTCAGAAACACGATGGATCAGTCTCCCTAGATGCGCTAAAAGGGTGCTTCGGCTAGCGCCCGCCGCGCGAGCGCCAGGGAAGGCGCCGCTTCAGGAGTTCGAGGGTGTTGTAGATGACGGGGCAGAGGAGCGAGAATTCGAGGAGCCCGAGCATGCGATGGCGGAAGCCGGGATCATGCAGGTAGGGGAAGTCGCGGCAGGCCTGCGGGCGGTCGGAATAGACGGAGCAAGCTCCGCTTTGGAGGAAGGGGCAGGGCCGTTGGTTGAAGGCACGCTGATCGCCGGTGCCCTCGACGTAGCGGCGGGTGAACTGCTTGATGGAGAGGTGGAGCCGGCGTGCCAGGCGGGCGATATCGCGGTCATCGAGGGTGATGCTCAGGCAACGGCAGCACTGCGCGCAGGCGATGCAATCGATGTGGCGCCAGACTTGATCGGTGGTCTCGCGTACAAGGGCATCCACCTCGGGATCGGATGTCTCGCAGCGAAACTTGAGCCAGGCACGAAACGAGACGTTTTCGCGGGCGGCATCACGCGCTCGCTGCTCGACGGTGGCGGGATCGGTGATCACCCGGCGCGCCGGGCGCGGGGCGTTTGGGATGGGGCGGGGAGCATCCGGCATCGATAGAGTTCCTCCACTCCCTAGATTGGCAGCCCGGTTGCGTGGTTCCTTGGGGATCGGCGCATCGGGTGAACAGGATGCCCACCAGCTACGTGAACGCCCGACTTGTCAGGCCCGGCGCGCATCTGCACCTGGGATTCCGAGATAAGGAGAAGGCTGCCCGCACGCGCGGAGCTCGAAGCTCCGCGCTGCTTTCCGGCAAAGCCCCCTCGGGGCTTCTCCTCCCAGCCACCGCCGTTTTGAGACATCTGGGAGTATCCCCAACCCAGCCCGGCAGGGCTTCGC
>JAAZEM010000190.1 GCA_012512265.1 Armatimonadota bacterium
AACTGCCGAGTTAACCATCCTGGCGATGGCGCGCTGCGAGACGGATGGCTATCTCTGGCGGTCTACTTCCACGGATGGGGGCCTCACCTGGAGCCGGCCGGAGAGAACAGAGCTGTGGGGCCACCCTGCGCATCTCCTCCGGCTTCCGGATGGAAGAATCCTGTGCACCTACGGCTACCGGAAGTTCCCGATGGGCATCCGGGCCTGCGTGAGCTCTGACCACGGCCGGACGTGGCCGGCGGAAAAGCGGTATGTCCTGCGCGCGGATGGCAGTGGCAGCGGTGGGGATCTGGGCTACCCGATCACTGCGCGCCTATCCGATGGCACCCTTTTCACCATCTACTACTTCAACGGGAGCGATAACATCACGCACATTGCCGGCACGCGATGGCAACTCCCGGAGTGAGTCGGCAGCCGCGCTTCGGTCGAGTGAGCCCATCTTGCCCGGGGCGGCGCTGTCTTCCCGGGCGCCGGGCGATGCCAGCCACGAGCGGCGATGGGCAGGCCGGCCTGCCGGCATGGAAAGGCACGAGAGTGATGCGGACAATGTGTGGTGCGATCGTTTCAGGGCTCCTGCTCCTGGCGGCGGTACCCCCGCTCCCAGCGCAAGGCGAGGACGACTGGCAGAGCTTCTACGATGGCAGCTTCAGGCTCGCGAACGCCAGAGCCTGGGTGTCCGATCTGACGCGCTCGGCGAAGACCGCGCAGGGCCTCCATATCGTGGATCCCAGCCAGGAGAAGGGGAGTGCCCGCCTCTACTTCGCCCCCTGGATAGTCGATCGTGAGAAGGGCATCGAGGCGGAGGCACGCCTCAAGAGCGTCTCTTGCAGCGAGGGGTGGGGCGTTGTTCTCTCGCTGGCAGATGGCATGCATGAAGAGGGCATCACTTTCTACCCCGACCGGGTGGAGCTGTCGCACGCGCGAGTGAGCGCGGCGTTCAATACCGCGGATGCCTTCCACACCTATCGCGTGCGCTGCCAGGGCACCGATATCGAGGTGTGGGCAGATGGGCACCTCCTGATCGATGGGAAGGGCAAGTTTTCGGCACCGGCGCACAGCGGGCGCTGCCAGATCGCCTTCGGATCCGGGAGCTCGACGGCGATGGGGGAGGCGTATTGGGAGTACGTGCGCTTCCGCGGCGCCAAAACCGAGCCGAAACCGAAGATGACTGTTCCCAAGGTGCCCGGGCTCGAGATCGTGCCGGGCGAGGTGCGAACGATTCTGCCCGACAGGCAGTACGTCAGCATGTTCAAGCGCGCGGATGGGGCGCTCATCGTCGGTGACCGGTGTTCGCGAGATGGTGGACAGACATGGGAGCGTGCGGAAAGCTTCCACGTGGGCGCCTATCAGTTCCCGGATGGCGAGATCGTGCAGCTCGGCTTCGCCACGAAGCGGAGCGCCCGGCCGGGCTGGTTCACCATTCCACTCAAGCGGTCGCGCGACGGCGGCAAGACGGCTACCACCGAGGATGCTCTCATCCATCTCCCTGAGGCCACCGGAGGCACGGGTGACGACGGCAAGTACTATGAGGGGCCGATGGTAGACCACGCCATCGTCGGCTTGCGCGACGGCAGCCTCCTGGCTGTCATGTACGGCTACTTCAAGACAGACACGGTGCTCTGCCCCACCTTCCCTCCTGAGTGGAAGTTTTACAAGTACCGGACGTGGGTGGTTCGGTCTACGGACCGTGGCCGGACCTGGGAGTATCTCGCGACCGTAGCCTACGACCCGGAAGTGGGCCTGGAGAGCTTCTGCGAGGCCGACCTGCTGGCGCTGCCGAATGGCGAGATCCTGTGCTTCATGCGCACCGGCGGAAGCGGCGGGAAGCATACGCCACTCTATCTCAGCCGGTCCAAAGATGACGGCAAGAGCTGGAGCAAGCCCGAGCCGATTGCCGACCGGGGCGTGTGGCCGAACGCCTGCCGCATGAAGAGCGGGATCCTTGTCTGCACCTATGGACGCCCTGGCAACTGGCTCTGCTTCAGCACCGATGAGGGCAAGACGTGGACAGGCCACTTCTGCTTCTACGACGGGCCCACTACGAGCTACAACTCCGTGGAAGAGGTGGCGCCGGACACCCTCCTCGTCGTCTTCGACCGTCAGGAGCTGAATGACGATGGCAATCTGACGCGCGACGTGGTGGGTCTCACCGTGAAAGTGCGCCGGCTGGGCCGCTAGCCAGGAGTCTTTATCGAGGTTCGGGGTCCGGGGGCTCTCGCGCCCTGCCTTTGGACGGGTGGGGGAGAACCCCCGGGGGGTCTCTCGTCTCTTTCTGGTATCGTTTTGTGATATAATATGCTCACGCAAAGGCACGGCTGGGCTCTGCCGAGAGCAGCGGGCGGGCACGGCCTGACCCGCCAGCCGGCCAGTTGCATTCCCGCGTCATGGGTGACCGTGGCGAGTTGGATGCGCGCCCCCAGGCTTTGACCGGGGGGCCTGACCCCTTATGAATAGGAGGATGACATGCATCGGCGGGCTCGAGGGTTCACATTGATCGAGTTGCTAGTGGTCATCGCGATTATCGCCATCTTGGCCGCGATTCTCTTCCCGGTTTTCGCGCGGGCGCGTGAGAACGCGCGCAAGGCGAACTGCCAGAGCAACCTCAAGCAGATAGCGATGGCGTGCATCCAGTACGCGCAGGACTATGACGAGCGGATGGTACGCGCCACCGTAACGATTCCCACCTCTCCCGGCTACGTCACCTGGCCGTATTTGCTCTCGCCCTACGTGAAGAGCACGAAAGCCTTCACTTGCCCCTCGGCACCTAGCCATGCGTGGAACGGGTATATCAGCGTGACGCAGACACTGGGCTACGGCTATAATAATCTGCTGCGTGATAGTATTCCCCTGGCGCAGATCACCTATCCGGCGCAGCTCGCGGCGTTTGCTGACGCCGGTCGTCTGGGCCCCGTCGACTCGCAAGGCCGCGGCACCGGTAACAGCTACTATCTAATGGACTGGGACCAGTACCAGGGGGACAACGCGGTGCCACCCTATCCGAACCACAGTGAAGGCGCCAACTTCGCCTTCTGCGATGGCCATGTGAAGTGGATCCACAACAGCAAGTACGCCGATTGGAGCGGCGCCGACACCACGACGCCGGATGGAATGCCCGATCCCGCACTGTGGAAGCTACAATAGAGCAATCGCCGACGCGGAGGGAGGTTGGCCTGGGTTCTCATGGGGTATGAGGGCGTGACACTTCGTTGCGAAGGAGCCACGACCCATGAGAACCATTGAGACGACGGCCGGTACGGAGGAGCTGGTAACGCACATCCGCGATATCGCGCGTCCTCTGCGGGACGACGAGGATCTCGATCCTCTGATGCACCGGATCGGCGATGCGCGCTTTGTGCTCCTGGGCGAGGCGACGCATGGGACATCGGAGTTCTACTCCTGGCGCGCCCGGCTGACGAAGCGCCTGCTTGGGGAGAAGGGGTTCTCCTTTGTCGCCGTCGAGGGCGACTGGCCCCATTGCTACCAGGTGAACCGCTATGTCAAGGGAGATCCGGCAGCGGGTCGCACCGCCTCTCAGGTGCTTCGCATGTTCGACCGCTGGCCGACGTGGATATGGGCCAACCAGGAGATGGTTTCGTTTGTCGAGTGGCTGCGCCGGTATAACCGGCAGGTGCCACGCGGCATGGAGGCGGGCTTCTACGGGCTGGATACCTACAGCCTCTGGGAGTCATTGCGCGCCGTAGTGGAGTATCTGGCACAGGTGGATCCCGCGGCCGCCGAAGTGGCCCGGCAGGCGCACCACTGTTTTCAGCCGTATGGCGACGTGCGGGATTACTCGATGGCGACCCGGCTCGTGCCTGAATCGTGTGAGGATGAGGTGGTGGCGCTCCTCAAGGAGATCCTCATGCGCCGGCCCGAGATCCCAGGGCAGGATCCCGAGGCGCTCTTCAATGCCGAGCAAAACGCCTGGGTGGTGCGCGATGCAGAACGCTACTACCGCGCTTTCATCTCGGCGGGGCCGGAGGCATGGAACATCCGCGACAGGCACATGGCGGATACCCTCGACCGGTTGATGGAGTTCCACGGCCCGGGCGCGAAGGCGATCATCTGGGCGCACAACTCCCACATCGGGGATGCGCGCGCCTCGGAGATGGCCGACCGGGGGATGGTGAACCTCGGCCAGCTCGTTCGCGAGCGCCATGTGGACCAGGGCGTGATCTCGGTTGGCTTTAGCACGCACCGTGGCAGCGTCGTCGCCGCCGATGCCTGGGAAGCGCCGATGGAGTTCATGGTGATGCCGCCCGCCCGTGAGGGGAGCTGGGAGGACGTGATCCACCGCGCTGGGGCGGAGGACAAGTTGCTCCTGCTGGACGAGGGCACCCCGCCGGAGGCAATGCGGGCGCAGCGCGGCCACCGAGCCGTGGGCGTGGTGTATGACCCGAAGTACGAAGGCTTCACCAACTACGTGCCTAGCGTGCTTCCGGAGCGGTATGATGCGTTCCTCTACTTTGATGAGACAGAGGCGCTCCACCCGCTCCATCTTCCCGCGCGCGCGGCGCCCGCGATGCCTGAGACCTACCCGGCGGGTGTGTGAGGGGAACCTCCGGCTATGGGATGAGCGAGTCTAGCACAATCGGCTGTAGCCAGGCCCTCTGCGGGTAGCGAGAGGGCTCGTTGGGATAGCAGATGGTGTCGTTCCAGAGCACCACGCGGATCCACTTCTCGGTGCCCTGAAGCCGGTAGGTGATCTGGTTCGCGTCGACCT